>CAJFTT010000059.1 GCA_904420005.1 Candidatus Tabaqchalia intestinavium
ACTGGATTGTTTTTAATCGCTCCTGAAGTTCACCGTCTTTCTGATTACTTTCTTGAATTGCTGTTATCCTGTTCCGCAGTTGCTGTACGCCTCCGTTCCAATGTGTTTGCTTTATCTGCTATTATGCCCGATTTTGAATGGGTTAATCAGCATCGAATTTGATTTCAGTTTTCTGAAGTAGGCAAGATTCAAAGGTTCTTCCAATTTGCACTTGCGGCATTTGACATGAACATATCCGGCGGTAATGCCGTAGATTTCTTCGAGTCTGAAGCCGCATACGGGACATTTGAGCTCCCGGCCTTTAATTTGTCGGATTTCTTCACGGGATTTGAGTATTTTCTGCTCGACCTCCGGTGTAAGATGACCGTACCTGCTGTCGAATATGATTTCCTTATTCTGATTCATGGCGCACCTCCGAGCTGCAGGTATTTTTCCAAATACTCAGTGAGATCACGAGGTATAAGCCATTCCAAAGTCTTCAGACGAATGACGAGTGCCTGATACGAGACACCCATACAGTCTGCCATTTTACGAAGTTTGATTTTGTCTTCCGGGGCAAAGACACTCCAACCGTAAATCGGCAATCCTTTTTCACAGCCGTATTTTTTCATGACTTTTTGGAGAATAAACCGGGGCATCAAGAATACTGATGAGAGTCGGTCTGCCTGAGCTTCCGAAAAAGAGAGCAATTCTCTCTGTTCTTCGGGTGTGTATTGTCTTTCGGGATCAAATTCGTTATGAAAGCATCCCACATCCTGCATAGGATTTTGTTTGGCAATAATGCTGTGCGCACCTTCATGCCCGAGGGTAAATCTACGGCGGCTGCTTTCATTTTCATTCAGCAGAACCTTATCCAAGACTGCGGTATTCTTCGGAAATACTACTTGTACTTTTTTTCCGTCACGCACTACCCACAGAGGTCTTTTGCCATTGGAAAGGAAGGCGATTTTATTCAGATCGTCTTCGGCGATGGTTTCGTAAACTACGGTTAGTCCTATAAAATCCGTAACCAAGCCTTCAATGTCAACGCACAGCGAGTTATATCGCCGGGTCTTGCTGACATACGCTTTTACGATGGTTTCACCGAGTTCTTCCAACTCATCGTATGAAATGTAGCTTCTCAACCTGTGTCCACCTCCGCTTGAATTGCTTCGACATACCATTTGTCGCCAATTCGGTATAGATATTTTTCCGCACTACCGATAAGTACCGTGTAGCGAATTCCTTTGAAGTCACATTCGGAGGTACACGAGTGAAGAGTCTTGACGATATCCCAAGTACGGCCGTCACGCCAATGAATGCGGACAGGTCTTACGGCGCCGCCGGTAAGAACCTGATAATCGACCTTCACATACACTTTTTCCAACTCAGAACCTCCTGCTTCAACAGACCGTTACAGCCCCTTTATAACATGCTGTGCGACACCTTGGATTTGCAGGTCATATACCTCGATGTCTTTGTAATGTTTTGTTTCGTTTGCGGAGCGAAGGATGGCACAGCCTTTGCGTTTGTTACGATAGAAATATTTTAAGTTATTATATCCGTCAGAGAGGGCGACAATGATATCTCCTTCTTCTGCGGTGTTTTGCTTCCTGATCACGATCCAGTCGCCGTCATCGATACCTGCATCGACCATTGAATCGCCGTTGGCACGGAGAATAAAGAATTCGCCGCTTCCGAAGATTGCTTCGGGGAGTTTTACATAGGGCATCCAACCTATTTTTCAATTCACCTCGCTCTTTACATTGTCTGTTCGTCAAGCACCTGTTGGGCTTGCTGTTCTTCTCTCAATTCCTGAGCTAATTCTTCTTCCGTCAATTTTCGGAATTCATCTTTGCCGGGGACGACTCCTAAACCTCTGCCGTTATCCCAATCAATGTGGACAGTCCCCAAGTCATCGACAAAGCAAACAGTTCCGCGCATTCCGGATTCTACGGGATGGTACGGATCGCTCATTTGTACGAGCAGGACTCTTGTGCCGGACGGATATGCTTCTTTATAGATTTGTGCTGTTCGGTGAGCTCTTTCCCAATCGTTCATATCAGTTTACCTCCATATATAATCTTGATCATTGGCAATTGTTTGCGCTGCTGAGAAAAGTAAAACCATATTTATCACCGCCACCTTTCTACTGCATGGTAATTTCTGTCGCAGGGGATTCATCACCGAGGATTTCAGTGAGTTTTTCTCTACGGGCGATAGCAGACTCATATTTTGCATAGTCTTCCTCTGACATTTTTAGGTTGTAATCCAAAGTAAGCTCTGTGACCTGAATGATCGGTTCAAGTGATTCAAGCTCATCTCGGATTTCCTGTTCTGACGGGCAAACCTCAACAGCTTGCAAGTTGAAATTGGATAGGGAATAACACTCTCTTGCCCAATTCGGATGAGTATCCAAAAATGTTTCATTGGACGCATTGATTCCAAGATCGGCTTTACCGTAACTATCCACCGTGTCATATACCATCTCTATGCTGCTGTCTTCCATGAGAAGTTTCATTCCGGCTTTTATCTCTCTGCCGTCCTTATCAAAATACTGCATAGGGCATAACTCCTTCCTTTTATATTTACGAAACCTCGGCAGGAAGTGAAGTACAAAATAAAAAAAGCGGATGCAATGATCATTTATCACATCCGCTTTCAGACATAAAAATTTAACAATTAGAAAAACGAAAAAAGGGCAGACTTTACGAATTAAATCGCAAAATCTGCCCTTAAAATCCTTATGTTTTAGTTCAAGTCCCCTCCAACCCCTGTTTTTTGAGGTTGGCATCCAAAAAAATCACATCAGTTTTTTGACACGAAAAAGCCCCAGAAACCGCATGGTTACTGGGGTTTTCCGCCCTGCATCTATTTTGGCAGGACAACATGGTTGCGGGAGCAGGATTTGAACCTACGACCTTCGGGTTATGAGCCCGACGAGCTACCGAACTGCTCCATCCCGCACAAGTATTATATCCTATCCGCTGGGAAAATGCAAGACTTTTTTTCACTTCTTTTGAAATTCCCCGATAAAAAGGCCCAACAGCATGCGAAACAGCGTGGAAGCATGCGCGGTACCCGTGCTTTTTCGGCAGCTATGGGCGGGTGTACACTAAAATTTTATGCGCCCGGTTTCCAAAAATATTATGGAAAACCGGGCACGTGTTTTTTTCTGCTGTTTTCGATATTGGAGGCGCAGCGGCGGACTTTTGGCCGATATCATCGCACCGTCACATAGTTTGCGGAAAGATCATGCCGCTTCAGCACGCTGAAAAAGCGCGCAGCGCGCCGACACAGTATCTTTTCATTCTGCTGTGTCCGGCGCAGATCCGGCGGAGGACCGCGTGCCCGTGTTCAAAACATTGGGCGACGCAGCAGCCGCGGCACATATGGCGGATAACGCTTCCGGCATGTTTCTTTTTGCGACGGTCCGCGATTGTTACCCGTAGACGAACGCTGCAGGATTATTTGTCTTTGTGGTAGCAGATCTCGTTGACCAGCTCGCCCTTGTCAAAATAGCGATGGATGTTTTCCAACGTGGTCTGCGCAATGTTGTGCAGGGCCTGGTCGGTGAGAAACGCCTGGTGCGAGGTGATGAGCACATTCGGCAGGGAGAGCAGCAACGAGAGGGTGTCGTCCTGGATGATGGAGTTGGAGAAATCTTCGAAAAACAGGTCGCTTTCCTCCTCGTAAACATCCAGTCCGGCTGCGCCGACCTTATGGCTTTTGAGCCCTTCGAGCAGCGCTTCGCTGTCGATGAGCGCGCCGCGCGAGGTATTGAGCAGGATGACGCCCTCTTTCATCTGCGCGATGGTGTCCGCGTTGACCAGGTGGTGTGTATCGGGCGTGAGCGGGCAGTGCAGGGAAATGACGTCGCTCTCCCGCCAGATCGTTTCCCGTGGGACGTATTCCAGCCCCAGCCCGTCCACGGGATAGGGATCGTGCGCGAGCACGCGCATGCCCAGCCCCCGGCAGATGGAGATGAAGGCCTGCCCGATCCGGCCGGTGCCGACGACGCCGACGGTCTTGCCGTGCAGATCGAAGCCGTCAAGCCCGCTGATGTTGAAATTGAATTCCCGCGTGCGGACATAGGCGCGGTGCGTTTTGCGCGCGAGCGTCAGCAGCAGGGCGGCGGCGTGCTCCGCGACAGCGCTGGGGGAGTAGGCCGGTACCCGCACGACGGGGATTTTATCACAGGCATAGCGGAAATCAACGTTGTTGTACCCGGCGCTGCGCAGCGCGATCAACCGTACGCCCGCCTCCATCAGCCGGTCGACCGCCGGCGCGTCGATGACGTCGTTGACGAACGCGACAACGGCGTCATACCCCTGCGCCGTGATGGCGGTGTCGGCGGTCAGCTTGGTCTCAAAATATTTGATCTTGCAGCCGTAGTCGCCTGCGAGCCGATCGAACCAGCGCCGGTCATACGGCTTGGTGTCAAAGAATGCAATTTTAATCATCAGGATGCTCCTTTCCCTCGCGCGGGGCGCGCGGGCGTGCCGATTTCCATGGATGAGCGGCCCGCCGGCCCTTGCGTATTCGTTATTCTTGTTTTCCCCCGTGGCGCTCGCGGCATGCATTTCTGTGGATGCCGCGGCTTTGGAGAACTGATTTTATCCTAGCGGAAATACAACGGTTAATCAATACTAATTTGGTAAACCTTATAAAAACGTTTTCCTGAGCGTCTTCACACCATTACAGAATATGGGTTGCATTTGGGGTGGTAAGTCTGTTATCATAAAAACAGGAAAGCTGTCGGAATTTGCGCTTTGATGCGCTGGCTCCGACGATGATGGGACGGATCCGCGCCGGCGCTGCGCCGCGCGGAAAAGCAAGGAGGGATCCAGATGCGTCTGATGTTTCTCGGCGCCGACCATGAGGTGACCGGTAGCTGCCATTACCTGGAGGCCTGCGGCAAACGGCTGCTTGTCGATTACGGCATGGAGCAGGGACCGAATATTTACGAAAATCATGAAATCCCCGTCAGCCCTGCGGAGATCGACTATGTGCTCTTGACGCACGCGCATATCGACCACGCCGGTTTGCTGCCGCTGCTTTTTGCCCGGGGATTCCGGGGGGAGATTTACACTACGCGCGCGACCGCCGCGCTTTCGCAGATCATGCTGCGTGACAGCGCGCACATTCAGATGTTCGAAGCCGAATGGCGCAACCGCAAGGCCAAGCGCTCCGGCGAGGAGGCGTACACCCCGCTGTATACAATGGACGACGCGGAAGGGGTGCTGAAGCTTTTTCACGGCGTGGAGTATGACGAAAGGTTTTCTTTGTGCGACGGCATCGACGTGCGCTTCGTCGACGTGGGGCATCTGTTGGGTTCCGCGAGCATTGAGATCTGGCTGACGGAGGGAGAAACGCGGCGGAAGGTGGTGTTTTCCGGCGATATCGGCAACAAAAACCAGCCGATCCTGCGCGACCCGCAATATATCCATGAAGCGGATTACGTCGTGATGGAGTCGACTTACGGCGACCGCAATCACGGCGGCCGGCCGGATTACGTCGAGGCGCTGACGAAAATTCTGCGCGATACGTTCGACCGCGGCGGCAATCTCGTCATTCCTGCGTTCGCCGTCGGCCGCACGCAGGAGCTGCTGTATTTCCTGCGCACCATCAAGCAGGAAAACCGGATCCCCGGACATGCGGATTTCGAGGTTTATGTCGACAGCCCGCTCGCCGTGGAGGCCACGCATATTTTCAACCGCAGCGACGCGGATTTCTTTGACGCCGAGACGCGCGCGCTCGTGGAGCAGGGGATCAACCCGATCCTGTTCCCGGGAGTGAAGCTGTCCGTCACGAGCGATGAATCCAAAGCCATCAATTTCGACGATCAGCCGAAGGTCATTCTCTCGGCCTCCGGCATGTGCGAGGCCGGGCGGATCCGCCACCATCTCAAGCATAATCTCTGGCGTCCGGAAAGCACGGTTTTGTTCGTGGGGTATCAGGCATACGGCACGCTGGGCCGCGCGCTGCTCGAGGGCGCGGAGAAGGTCAAGCTCTTCGGCGAAACGGTCGAGGTGCGCGCGCGGATCGAGTCGCTCGACGGCATCAGCGGGCACGCCGATCAACAGGGCCTGCTGGACTGGATCGGGGCCTTTGACCCGGCGCCGAAGCAGGTGTTTGTCGTGCATGGCGAGGATGCCGTGTGCGAGAGCTTCAGCGAGCTGTTGCGGCAAAAAGGCCTCGCGGTGTCGGCGCCTTTCAGCGGCACGGTTTACGACCTCGCGACGGGCGAATGCGTCGTGTCGCCCGCGCCGGTTCGCGTCGCGCCCAAGCAGCAGGAGGGCAAGCGCGTGTCGCCTGTGTTCGCGCGGCTGCTGGCAGCCGGCAACCGCCTGCTGGCGGTGATCCGGCACAACGAGGGCGGCGCGAACAAGGACCTTGCCCGCTTCGCCGATCAGATCAATTCCCTTTGCGACAAATGGGACCGCTGAGACCGGGGCGCGTGCTGCTCGTTGTTAGCGCTGCGCTGGCAATGAGGCGGCAGTACATAACCGAAAGATAAGAAGGGCATAAAAGCGATGAAAACGATGGACATCCTCCTGCTGGCGCTCGGCGCGCTGAATTTGCTGCTGCTTGTGGCGGTGCTCGTCCGCCAGCGGGGGAGAAGCGCGTCGCGCGGGAACAGCGAGCTGCTGCTGCGTCTCGGCGAGCTCAAAGGCGAGATCGACAATAACCTCCGGCAACTCCGGGAGATGGAAAAAGCGCTGCAAGCGCTGCAGAACGGCAACCGAGACAGCTTGGAAAGAATCAATGAAACGCTGCATCGCCAGCTCGGCGCGTTCCAGAAGGATGCGTTTGAAAAATTCGATTCCATTTCCTCCACGGTTCGCCAGTCCCTGGCGGAGCATCGGGAACAGCTGCACCGGGAGAATGGAGAATTCCGGCAGGCGACGCACGAGGATCTGGAGAAAATCGACAAAACGCTGGAGGCGAAGCTCGCTGCCTTGCAGGCGACGAACGAAGAGAAGCTCGAAAAGATGCGCGGCGTCGTGGAAGAAAAGCTCGAGAAAACGCTCAATGAGCGGCTGCGCCTTTCCTTTGAGTCCGTGCGCCAGAATCTTGAAAACGTGCAGAAAGGGCTCGGCGAAATGCAGAGCCTCGCCACGGACGTCGGCGGGCTCAAGCGCGCGATCAATAACGTCAAGACGCGCGGCGTGTTTGGCGAAGTGCAGCTCGAGCGCATTCTCGAGCAGATGCTGACAGCGGAGCAATATGTCAAAAACGCGCAGGTGAAAAGCCGCTCGCAGGAGCGGGTGGAGTTCGCCATCCGCCTGCCGGGCAAAGAAGAGGGCGCGTCTGTGCTGCTGCCCGTCGATTCCAAATTTCCCCTTGAGCAGTACGATGCGCTGCGCGCTGTCTGCGAGGAGGGCGATAAAGCAGCGGTGGAGCAAGCGCGCGCAGCTTTCGCAGGCGCTATCCGGGCCTTTGCCAAGGAGATCAGCAGCAAATACATCCATCCCCCTGTGACGACGGATTTTGCCATCCTGTTTCTGCCGTTTGAGAGTTTATATGCCGAGGTGGTGCAGACGCCGGGCCTGTTCGAGGAGCTGCAGGCGAAATATAAAATCACCGTGACCGGTCCCACGACCCTTTCGGCGTTCCTCAACGCGCTGCAGATGGGGTTCAAAACGCTGGCCATCGAGCGGCGCTCGTCGGAAGTGTGGAATATCCTCGGCGCGGTCAAAACGGAATTCAAGACGTTCCAGGAAGTGCTGGGCAACGTGCAGAAAAAGCTGCGCGGCGCGGACGACGAGCTTTCCAGGCTGGTCGGCACGCGGACCAACGCCATCAACCGCAAGCTGCGCGACGTGGACGCCCTCCCGGCGCAGGACGCCCGCGCGCTGCTGCCGGGAGAGGCGGAGGAATAGCGCCGGACGCAGGGGGTCTACAACGGGCCTGACGAGAGAATGCTGGGGAGCCTATATCGCAGGTGCAAAGAAAATTATGATACCCTTGGTAGGTGGAGAGAAACACGGTTTTTCGAGGCCAAACAGACTGCCAGCCTCGTTTTCTTCGTTGCCGGGCGTCAGCCCGGTGGAGGAATAGGCACGGGCAAAGCCGCAGCAGGACGGCAGGCTGACGCCCGCCAAGTGCGAGAACGATGCTCCTGGCTATTCCAGCTGCTGGGCGCGCTGCTCCCTTGTTCACCAATTATCTTTTCCATGAAATCCCGAAAGGACGGATATTATCATGCCTTCATCACAGAAGAGTCAGCCGAGAAACGGATGGATTGAGCTGTTTCGTTTTGTATTTGCTTTATTGATTGTTTTTTATCATGGAACTGCTTTTTTGCCAGCTGATTCGAATTTTCTGCGTTGTACGAACGGTGCGATTGCAGTGGAATTTTTCTTCATTCTTTCCGGATTTTTGATGGCGAAGTCCGCCAAGAGAAAATTGCGGGAAAACGCACCGATCGGTTTGGATTCTGCTAGGTTCATTATCAAAAAGTACACCTCTATATTTCCCTATCATTTGTTTTCTTATATTTGCGCTTTTATCGTCGCGATTCTGATTCAGAAGCTAACGTTTTCCGGTGCGGTGAAACTATTAGCCAATTCGCTTCCTAACCTGTTTATGCTAGACATGGTAGGGCTACTCAGCGATATGGTTGCCGGGTATGTATGGTTTATTTCCGCAATGCTGATTGCTATGGCGATTTACTATCCGATTTTGCGTTACCGTTTTTCCCTGTTTGTTCATGTAGGTGCGCCGCTGATTGCCTTGCTACTGCTTGGCTGGATAAGTCATACGTATGGTACGCTGACTTGGGTGTCTCTTTGGACTGGGTTAACATTTAAAGGCGTGCTTCGCGCGTTGGCAGAGGTAGCGTTGGGGTGCGCTGCTTTTGCAGTCTATGATAAGATTAAAGAGATGCAATTTACAAGGTTCGGCAAGGTGAGCCTGTTATTGGTGGAATTGTTCGGCTATTTCGTCACGGTTTTATATGCATTTACGAAAACGTCAGAAAAGTTCTATTTTTATCTTGTATTTTTCATGGCAATCTCTATTGCGATCACTTTTTCCGGTAAGACGATAACCGGCCGCTTGGGTGATCATAAATGGATTTCGTTTTTAGGAAAACTATCTTTGGCGATTTATCTCAATCAATACTATGTGTATTTGATTGTCGAACATTATCTGAGAGATTTATCCGGTAATTATAGGCTGTTGCTCTTTGCTTTGTTTACTGTAATCGCGGCTGTAATTTGTATGGGGGTTGTGGATTTTATCCGCAAGAAAATACCGCTGAAGCAATATTTTATCCGTAAAGATTAATTTCCTGGGTGGATGCTCAGAAATATTTGGTGATTGCTGCGCAGATGTAGCTGCTTCGCATTAACGCACAGTCCGCCTTGTGGAAACCGAACAAAAACAGAAGCCGTGCGCAGCATGGCTTTTGTTTTTGTTCTAAGGGATTTTCCGCTTGAAACAGAAGCTGTGCTGGCGGTGTGTTTTGCACCGGTGGAAGGCGGTACATAAGAAACTTAGAAAATGCAAAATAGGTCATGCTGTGCCCCTATAGACTGCTCATTGCGAGGACGTGTTCCCATGTGTATGCATCGCGGTAAGGCTTTCGAAGAAGTGCAGCGGCATCCACTAGAAAATGCCATTGGTCCGAAAAAACGCTGCGAACAATATGCTGCCCGCTTTGACATGACATCAGTCGGGCAAGAAAGATTACCCGGCAGAACTCTTTGCCGAAGCAGGTCCAAACCGTCTTGAGGCGCATGCAAGTAGGCAGGCGACGCAAGCTTGCCTTTTTTGGCGAGGAGGAACAGTGGGGAGCGGCGTTTGTTTTGAAAAAAGAAACGCCATCGCGAACGATACAACGTCCGCAACGGCGTGGGAAGCATTGACAAAAAAGCACCCGCTACACCAGCGAGCATCTAGGCGAAAGAAAAAAGCTGAACCTGGAACGCGAGTTGCGCCCAGGTTCAGCCTGGAGCTGGTGGGCGGACTCGAACCGCCGACCTGCTGATTACGAATCAGCTGCTCTACCGACTGAGCCACACCAGCAAAAGAGCCTCATCGGCGACAGCCACGCCGAACAAAGCATTGCTATTATAGCAACAATTGCATTCCCCGTCAAGTCCCCAATTTCAAAATTATCAAAATTTTTTTGGCGCGTATTGAATAAGGGAAATTGAAATGTTACAATAAAAGATATTTCCTGCAGGGTGCGATTCTCCAGAGGAAAGGAGGCGGAAGCCGAATGCAATGGAAATTTCCGGAGACGCACGACCGGGCGGTTTCCGCCCTCGCGTCCCAAACCGGACTGTCCCCACTGACGGCGGGGATCCTTTATCGCCGCGGCCTCGACAGCGCGGAGAAGATTCAGGCGTTTCTCGCGCCGGAGGGCACGCTGCATGATCCGTTTTTGCTCAAAGGCATGCGCGAAGCGGCGGAGCGTATTTGGCGTGCGGTGGAGAAAAAAGAAAAAATCGGTGTATTCGGGGACTACGATGCCGACGGCGTGACGGCGACATTCCTGGTTTTCACCTTTTTGCAGTCGCTTGGCGCGCCGGTCGTTTACCTTCTGCCGGAGCGGGAGGAAAACGGGTATGGCCTATGTGCGTCGGCGGTGCAGTTCTTTCAGCAGGAGGGCGTGACGCTCGTCATCACGGTGGATACAGGCATCACGGCGTTTGCGGAAGCGGAGCAGCTGGCAGCGTTGGGGATCGATCTGATCGTCACGGATCATCATCAGCCGCGGGACACGTTGCCGGCGGCGGTCGCAGTAGTGGATCCGCACCGGGAGGACGACGGTTATCCGTTCCGCGAGCTGGCGGGCGTTGGGGTCGCGTTCAAGCTGCTGTGCGCCGTGGCGGAAGGCAGAGCGGAGGAGCTGCTGGCGATGTATGCCGATGTGCTGGCGCTCGGCACGATCGCCGACATGTGCAGCGTCTTTGACGAGAACCGGGTTTTCATCCGGGCAGGGCTGCGCAAGATGCAGCAGAATCCGAACGAGGGCCTGCGCGCGCTGCTGGAAAAGAGCGGCCTTGCCAAGAAAAAGATCGGCGTGTCGCAGGTGGCGTTCGGCCTCGCGCCGCGGATCAACGCTGCGGGACGGGTGTCCTCCCCAGTCAAGGCGCTGCGGCTGCTGCTCGAGACGCAGCATGACCGCGCGCTCTCGGCGGCGCAGGTGCTCTGCGAGGAGAATCTCTACCGGCGGGAGCTGGAGATGCAGATCGCCGAGCAGATCGAGCGGGAGGCCGAGGCGCATCCGGCCTGTTTGGAGGATTCCATTCTGGTGCTGGCAGGCGAGGGATGGCATCCCGGCGTGCTGGGGATCGCGGCGGCGCGCGTGGCGCGCCGGTATCGCAAACCTGTGGTGCTGCTGTGCATCGAAGGGGAGACAGCGCGCGGCTCCGCCCGGTCGGACGGTTCGCTGGATATTTTGCAGGCGATCGCCCAGTGTTCCGATCAGCTCACGACATTCGGCGGGCACTCGCAGGCGGCCGGGCTGCAGCTGCCGACGGATCAGATCGAGGCGTTCCGGCGGAAGATCAATCAATATGCGCAGACGCAGACGCCCGCCCCCGCAGTGCTGGAGCTGGACGGATGCCTATCGGCCGGGGAAGCCACGCTCGCGCTGGCCAAAGAGCTGCAGCGTCTGGAGCCTTTCGGCACGGGAAATCCGCAGCCGCTGCTGGCTTGCGTGCAGATGACGCTGCGCGCGGCGACGCCGGTGGGCGGGGGGAAGCATCTGCGCCTGACGCTCGCAGACGCGACCGGGCAGGTGCAGTGCATGGCCTTCGGCGTTACGCCGGCGCAGTTTGCGTTCGCGCCCGGAGACAAGGTGGACGTCGCGTATCGCCTCGAGACGAACGAATGGATGGGATGCGAAAGCGTCGCGCTCATTCTTCAGGAGATCCGTGCCGCGCAGCCGGAGGAGGATGTGCAGGGGCGTCTGCGGCAGTTACTGCATGGAGCGCGCGAGCCGGCGCAAGAGGAGCTGCCCGACCGGGCGGATTTTGTGTTTGTTTACCGATTATTATCCCGAGCCGACCGGCAGACCTATGATCTGCTCGCGCTGTCCCGTCGGCTGCAGGCGGGCGGAAAGGATATTTCTGCGGTCAAGCTGGGAATCATATTAGAAGTGTTTCGGGAAGTCGGGCTTCTGACGGTGCAATTTGAAGAAACGGCCGTTGTGGTGACGCCGTGCCGGGCGGCGGGGAAGGTGTCGCTGCAGGAGGCGGCGACCGCGAAGCGCTTCGGACTGATGCTGGATAAAAAGGAGGGGTGACGCATGGAAACGATGGGACCCGATGAGCTGTTCTCTGTTCTGATGGGACGTTTGGGACGCGGCATTACCAGCGCGCAGAAGAAAAAAATTCAATATGCCTATCAGTTTGCCAGCCGCGCGCATGCGGGGCAAACGCGCGAGTCGGGCGAACCGTATATCACGCACCCTGTTTCCGTTGCGCTGATTCTGGCGGATATGGGCATGGACGCCCAGTCGATCATCGCGGCGCTGCTGCACGATGTGATCGAAGACACGCCGATCGATAATCAGACCGTCATCCGGGAATTCGGGCAGGAGGTGTTCGAGCTGGTCGACGGCGTGACCAAGCTCGGCAAAATCCCGTATTCCACGCGTGAGGAGCAGCAGGCGGAGAACATCCGCAAAATGCTCATTGCCATGGCGCGCGACATCCGCGTCATCGTCATCAAACTGGCCGACCGGCTGCATAACATGCGTACCATCGAGGGCAAGCGCGACGAGAAGAAGCGGCGGGAGACGGCGCATGAGACGATGGACGTGTATGCCCCCATCGCGCACCGGCTGGGTATGCGCATGATCAAGGAGGAGCTGGAGGACCGCTGTCTGCGCCAGCTTGACCCGATCGCGTATAAAGAGATCGAGGATAACCTCGCCACCCGGCACGACGAACGCGAAGCGTTCCTCAACAGCATCAAGGAGAAGCTGGCCGTGCGCCTGCGCGAACTGCATATGAAAGCGCATATCGAAGGCCGCGTCAAGAGCATTTACGGCATTTACCGCAAAATGTATATGCAGGGCAAGGAATTTGACGAGATTTATGACATTTACGCCGTGCGTATTATCGTGGATACCGTCACGGAGTGCTATAACGTGCTCGGTGTGATTCACGACGTCATGCATCCCATTCCCGGCCGCTTCAAGGATTATATTTCTACGCCCAAACCCAACTTGTACCAGTCGCTGCATACCACGGTCATCGGCCGCGAGGGGATCCCGTTTGAAGTGCAGATCCGCACGTGGGATATGCATTATACGGCGGAATACGGCATTGCCGCGCATTGGAAATATAAAGCGGGCATCAAGGGCAAGGATTCTCTGGAGGAGCGTCTCGCCTGGATTCGGCAGCTGCTGGATATTCAGCGCGACGCGGACGACGCGGAGGATTTTGTCAAATCCATCAAAACCGATCTGTCTCTGGATGAAGTATTTGTATTCACGCCCAAAGGCGACGTCATCAACCTGCCGTCCAATTCTACCGTCATCGATTTTGCTTACGCCATCCACAGCGCGGTCGGCAACCGCATGGTCGGCGCGAAGGTGAACGGCAAGATCGTCAGCCTGGACTATAAGCTCAACAACGGCGAGATCGTCGAGATCATCACCACCTCTGCCGAAGGGCACGGTCCTAACCGCGCGTGGCTCAAGCTGTGCCGCACGAGTGAAGCGCGCTCCAAAATTCGCCAGTGGTTCAAGCGGGAGCAGCGCGACGAAAACATCAAGACCGGCAAGGAGGAGATCGAGCGGGAATTCAAACGCAACGGCATCAATCTCACGGGCGACGCCTTGCAGGAGTTTTTGCTCGAAGTGGCCAAGCGTCAGCATTATCAGGACGTGGATGATTTTTATGCCGCGATCGGCTACGGCGGCATTTCCCTCTCCAAGATCATTCCGCGTTTGCGGGAAGAATACCGCAAGCTCGTGACGACGCAGGAGGAGCCGGTGGTCGATACGCTGCCGCGCGCGGGCAAATCGAGCGGCGGCGTGCGCATCGAGGGGATCGACGGCTGCCTGGTGAAGTTTTCCCAATGCTGTAATCCGCTGCCGGGAGACGATATCATCGGTTTCATCACGCGCGGCAGCGGCGTCTCCATTCATAAGATCGACTGCCCCAACGTCGTCAGCGCGATGGCCGCGCCGGACAACGATCCCGCGCGCTGGGTCAAGGCAGAGTGGGACACGGCGGAGCTGAAATCCTTCAAGGCATCCCTGCGGATCCTGGCGGTCGACCGGTTCGGCATGCTGGCGGATATCGCGAGCGTGCTGGCGGGCCTGCATGTGATGATCACGTCCATCAACGCCCGCAGCGTCAAAGACGGCAATTCCCTCATTGAGCTGACCATCGTGGTCGATAGCCTCAACCACCTGCAAAGTGTGGTGGGGAAAATGCAGAAGGTGGACGGTGTGCTGGAAATCAAGCGGGCTGTCAACTGAGGCCCGGCCCTGCGCGGGGAATGGGCCGCGCAGACGGAATTCTACATCAAAAGGAGGCTGCCGGGCATGAAAGCTGTGGTGCAGCGGGTCGCATCGGCTTCGGTCGAATGCGGCGGAGAAATCGTGGGAGCGATCGGGCAGGGCCTGCTTGTGCTGGTGGGCGTCACGACGGACGACGGCGAGAAGGAAGCGGCCCTGATGGCGCAGAAAATCGCGCATCTTCGTATCTTCCGGGATGATAACGACAAAATGAACCTGTCGGTGCTGGACATTGGCGGCGGCGTGCTTTCCGTTTCCAATTTTACCCTGTGCGCGGATACCAGCCATGGCCGCCGGCCGTCCTTCATCGCGGCGGCCCGGCCGGAGACTGCCGCGCCATTGTATGAATTTTTCCTCGAAAAGCTGCGGGAGCAGGGCGTTTCCCCGGTGGAGAACGGCGTGTTCGGCGGGGACATGCTCGTGCAGCTGACGAACCAGGGACCGGTAACGGTGATTTTGGATTCCGACGAATGGAAGAAATAAAACCGCCGGCGGAGCGGACCGATAAAAGGAGCGTTTGCATGAAAATTTTCATTCGGGCGACAGGCCCGCTGCAATGCAATACATATCTGCTGATTTCTGAAGGCGGCGACGCTGCCGTCATTGATCCGGGCGGCGACGCGCCGCGGCTGCTGGCGCTGCTGGAGGCCCAGGGCGCGGCGCTGCGGCAGATCCTGCTCACCCATGGGCATTACGACCACATGGGCGCCGCTGAAGCGCTGATGCAGGCGACGGGCGCGCCGCTCAAGATGCATCCCGACGATGCGCCCATGCTGCAGGACGCGATGTGTAATCTCTCCACTCCCTTCACGGGTGAACCGCTGCGTCTGCCGCCGGCCTATACGCCGCTCGGCGATGGCGAGGAGATCGCGGTCGGCGGGGACACGCTGCGGGTGCTGCATACGCCGGGCCATTCGCCGGGCAGCGTGTGTTTCCTCAATGAGAAAGACCGCGTGCTTTTTTCTGGGGATACGCTGTTTTGCCGCAGCATCGGACGCACGGATTTCCCCGGCGGCGACCCGACGCTGCTGCTGCGTTCGCTGCGCCGTCTGGCGGCGCTGGAAGGGGATTACCGCGTGCTGCCCGGGCATGAGGAAGAGACGACATTGGAAGCGGAACGGCGGCAGAACCCGTATATGCAGGCCGACCCGTTTGGCTATTTTGACTGATCCGGGCGCGACCGCGCCGCGGAAGAGAGGAACCGATGGATGAAGCTATGGATTTCAGACCCGTCTTTTCGTTTTGAGGCGGAGAATATCGCGCGCCTGTTTCTGGAAGATGTGCAAGTGCAGGAGGGCGCGCCGGACGACGACTGCCTGACCGTGCATGTGGCGCAGGAGGCGGACGCCTGGCAGGTTTTGTGCCGGCTGCCGGCGCAGGAGACGGGGGGCGCCCTGTGCGCCGCAGCGCCGAAGGCGTCCGCGCATCGCACGGTTGAACTGTGCATGGGGCGCGCGCTGTATACGCTGCTGTCCGATTTCACCGGCATCCGCCCGCCCTGGGGCGTGCTGACCGGCATCCGTCCGGTCAAGCTCGTGCGGGAGCTGACTGAGAAGCTGGGGGATCGGGACGCCGTCAAACGGTATCTGCAGGAAGAGTGTTTCGTTTCCCAGGAGAAAATCGAGCTTGCCCTGCGCGCCGCCTCGCATGAAACGGAAATCGTGCGTCTCTCCCGTTCGGAATCGGCGAGTTTGTATGTTTCCATCCCGTTTTGCCCGTCGCGCTGTCAATACTGTTCGTTCGTTTCCCGCACGGTCGAGCGCGCAGGGAAGCTCGTGGAGGAATACGTGACGTTGCTTTCCCGGGAGCTGCGGGACGCCGCGCAGCGGGTCCGCGCGCTGGGGCTGCGGCTGGAGACGGTCTATTTCGGCGGCGGCACGCCCACCGTGCTGACCGAGCAGCAGCTGGAGACGCTGCTGTCCACTGTGGAAGCGGCGTTTGACCTTTCCGCGGTGCGGGAATATACGGTGGAGGGCGGCAGGCCGGATACCATCACGCGCGGCAAGCTGGAATGCATGCGCCGGCACGGCGTGACGCGCCTGAGCGTCAATCCGCAGACCATGAACGACGAAGTGCTTGCGGCGGTCGGACGGCGGCATACGGCGCAGCAGATCGTGCAGGCATATCAGCTCGCGCGCGAGGTCGGGATCCGGGAAGTCAATATGGATCTTATCGCGGGGCTGCCGACGGACACGGCAGAGAGCTTTTTTGCCAGCGTGGATGCCGTGCTGGCCCTCGCGCCGGAGAATATCACGATCCATACCATGTGCGTCAAGCGGTCTTCCTTCGTGCGGGAGCACCACATTGCGCTGCCGCCGGCGGCGCAGGTGGAGCAGATGCTGTCTTACGGGTATGCCCAACTGGAGGCGGCGGGGTATCTGCCGTATTATCTGTACCGGCAGAAAAACACCATCGCCAACGCAGAAAACACCGGATGGTGCAAGCCCGGGACGGAAGGCCTCTATAATGTATATATCATGGATGAGACCCATACGATTATAGCATGCGGCGCCGGGGCGGTCACAAAGCTGCGGCAGCCCGGCGGGGGCCGCATTGAGCGGGTGTTTAACTATAAATACCCTTATGAATATAACAAACGCTTTGACGAAATGATAAAACGAAAGGAACGGGTAGGTGAATTTTATGCGCAATATGGTTTCACTGGAGACGCTCAACCGGCAGGCGGCTGATCCTGCGCGGATGGTGGAGGAAGCCGACCGGCTGTATAATGCACAGATCGATCAGGTATGCGACCGGCTGCAGGAAATTCAGACCGCGCGGCGGATCGTACTGCTGTCCGGGCCGACTTCGTCGGGGAAAACGACGACCTCCCGCATCCTGCACGAGACGCTGTTGACCCGCGGTGTGCATTCTCTCACCGTGTCTATCGACGATTTTTTCAAACCCAGACAGGAAGCGCCGTTGCTGCCCAATGGGGAGCGCGATCATGAATGCATCGAGGCGATCAATCTGGAAGATCTGCACCGCTGCATTAGCGCGCTGCTGCACGACGGCTATGCCGAGCTGCCGCGTTTTGACTTTCTGACTGGCGCGCCTGCGCCCGAGCGCCATCCTGTGCGCATGGAGGAGGGCGAAGTGCTCATGCTGGAAGGAATCCACGCGATTCACCCGCTGCTGTCGGGGATGTTTTCCCAGGACGGGATGCTGCGCGTGTTCGTCAGCGTGACCGAGACGGTCACCAAACAGGGAGACGCCTTTTTTGATCCGGTGCAGCTGCGTTTCCTCCGCAGGCTCATCCGCGACTATCATTTCCGCAACAGCTGCGCGGAAAATACCTATCGCATGTGGCCGCAGGTGCGCCATGGCGAGCATCAGTATATTGAGCCGTACATTTCCACGGTGGACATCCGGATGAATACTTTCTTTTCTTATGAACTGGGGGCGATGGCGGCAGACGCTGAACGAATCCTGCGGCAGATCCCGGCAGACAGCGAATGGGCAGATGAGGCTAGGCAGCTGTGTGACAAATTGGAAGAGATTCGTCCGGTGCCGACAAAGTTCGTGCCGGCGGGCGCGCTGATTCGCGAATTCATCGGTCTGGAATCGCCGGCCTCTTGATTCTGCGGGGGAAATTTGGTATAATTCCCCTATATGGCAAGTGCATTGGGCGCGCGACGGCGCGTACCTTGAAGATGGGAGATGAGCGCATGAGCATGTTCGACGATGTGGTGAACAAGACCAAGGAAATTGCCAGCGCGGCAGGAAAGAAAACGGAAGAAGTTCTCAAGCTCGCCAAGCTCCGTCTGGCGTTGTCGGAAACCACCAGCAAGCTGGAGAAAGCCTATGCTGCCATGGGCCGCAGCGTATATACTGCCAAGAAGGAGAACGCCGAGGCGATGCCGGATCTGACCCATCAGCTGGAGTCAATTGACGCGTTGCTTGTCAAGCAAGAGGAGATTGTGGACAAAATGGCGCAGCTGCGCAATTGCAAAAAATGCGCCGCCTGCGGGGAAGAGAATCCGGAAACCGCTTTGTATTGCCAGAAATGCGGAGAAAAATTTTGAATAGGCACGCAATAAAGGGACACGCGTCCCTTTATTGATTTTTTGCCCATTGCGGGCGGAAAGGGGAGCGGGGATGGACGAGCGGTATGAGAAAATCGCAGAGAGCGCGCAGGCGCTGCGGCAGCGATTGCCTGCGCAGCCGGATGTGGCGGTGGTGCTGCGGGATCAGTTGTTCGACGTGCTGACGCAGGCGGAACAGTCCGTTTGCGTTGCCTATGCCGACATTCCGCATTTCCCGCAGTCGACGCTGTCGCGCGACGGCCGTGCGGTGTTTACCCATCTGGAGGGCAGGGCGGTGCTGTTTTTATGCGGACGGTTCCACACCTATGAAGGCTTCTCCATGTGGGAGGCTGCGTACCCTGTGATGGTGCTGCATGCGCTGGGTGTGCGGCGCTTGATTCTCACCAACGCGGCGGGAGCGGTGAACCCGGCCTACCATGTGGGACAGATTGTGGCGGTGGCGGATCATCTGAATATGGTGCAGCATTCGCCGGATACGGGGCCGAATCTTCCGCAGCTGGGAGAACGCTTTTTTGATATGACCAACGCCTATTCTCCCGCGCTGCGCCAGGCGGCGCAGGAAGCTGCAAAGGAGATTGGCTTGCCACTGGAAGAGGGCGTTTATGCTTTTATGGCGGGGCCGCAGTACGAGACGCCGGCGGAGATCCGCATGCTGCGAACGCTGGGAGCGGATCTGGTCGGGATGTCCACTGTGCCGGAGGTGATCGAAGCCGCGCACTGTGGGATGCAGACGCTTGCGCTGTCGCTGGTTTCCAACATGGCGGCGGGCGTCACCGGCGCGCCGCTGTCGGACGCGGAAGTGACGCGCGAAGCGGACGCGGCGTCCAAGCAGATCGCATCGCTTCTGCGCGGCGTGCTGCGCCGGCTGGGGAACCTGTCTGATTGAAGTGAAAAGTCTTAGAGCTTTACATGCGCAAAACAGCGCACGGATCGGGGAGGCGGGAGATTTGCAGCAGCGGGAATATCTGGAGACGTTTTCTAAAGAGCAGCTGATCCGATCTCTTGGAAATCTATTCCAAAAACTGGCTGGCGATGGATGGCGTCTGGTTCCAGTCGGTTGAACGCAAATGCGGCATGGATGAAGCGATGTACCATGACGCCCAGGCGTGGAAACGCTTCACCGTGATCGAGGCGCAGCGGATCAAATCATTTCTGGGGTTGCCGGAGCGGGCGGGCGTCGAGGGCCTCGCGCAGGCGTTGCGGCTGCGGTTTTATGCCAATCTCAATGAGGACAGGATAGAGCAGGACGGCAATACGCTGCTTTACAGCGCGGTGCATTGCCGCGTGCAGACGGCGCGGGAACGAAAAGGAATGCCGCTGCATCCCTGCAAACCGGTGGGGCTCATTGAATACGAAGGCTTTGCCAAGACGATCGACGATCGGTTCCGCTGCGAATGCCTCAGCTGTTACCCGGAAGTGACCGATTCCACCTGCTGCTGCAAATGGAAATTCATATTGCAGGTATAGGGCGGTGGGATCCCTCCGCAAGGATTACGCAGAACACAGGGGAGGAAAACATATGCAGATCAATCAAATCGGCGTCGTCATTGCCGACGACATGGAATTTTTGCCTTTGAAGCGTTGTTTGCAGCAGCGGGGCGTGCCGCAGACCACAGGACAGGCCTGGGGATGCGAGCTGGTTTCCTTCCGCTGGGACGGGGCGCAGGTCACGGCCGTTCAATGCGGTATTGGCAAGGCGAATGCGGCGGCTGCCGCCGCGTTTCTGATCGCCGGGGGCGCGCAGGTGCTGCTCAATATCGGTCTGTCGGGCGCTGTGGCGCCGCTGCGGCGCGGCCAGCTTGTGCTGGGGGAGACGTATCTGGAAACGGATTTCGACGTGACGCCCCTTGGGTATCCGCCTTACCGGAAGCCGGGCCAGGCGGGGCCGTACCGGGCGGATGAAGCGCTGCTCGCCGCGTTTTGCACGCGTTTTTCCCTGCAAAAGGGCTTGCTTGGCAGCGGGGACTTCTTTCTTACGGACCCGGCGAAAAAGCAGAGATACCTGGATGAGCTTTCCGTGCTGGCGTTTGACATGGAGTCCGGCGCCATCGCGGCGGTGTGCGACAAATGCGGCGTGCCGTTTCTGTCCTTGCGGCAGATTTCCGACGGCGCAGACGGCGAGTCGAAGGAAGAATACCGGGAATTCAACGACCGTGCGGAGCAGACGCTGGCGCAGACTCTCTTGGAAGGCATATCGCATCTGCTTGTGCAATAAACTATAAGCAGGAAAAACGGCATTGGCAGGGACCTCTATTTGACAGACAAGGGAAGTGCGGATTTTGGCAAAGCAACGCAAGAACTTTATGCAAAATTCCCTGATCCTGATTGTGGCGGTCGTGCTGGTCAAGGTGATCGGCGCGCTGTTCAAGATTCCCCTGGGGTGGATTCTGGGCGATACGGGATTTGGATATTTTACCTCGGCGTATAATATGTACATGCCGGTTTACGTCATTGCAATGGCGGGCTTCCCGGCGGCGGTGTCGCGCTTTGTCGCGGCGCAGTATTCCCTGGGCAATTACCGCAACGTGCGCAGAATCCTGCAGGTGGGCGTGCGATTTTTTGTCGTGACGGGCACGCTGGGTTTTTTGATCTTGTTCTTCGGCGCGGGGCCTCTGTCCAGCCTGGTCAGCAACGAGCCGGCGAAATATGCCGTCATGGCGCTCGCGCCCACGGTGTTTTTCTGCTGTGTGATGTCGGCCTATCGCGGGTATTATAACGGCCTTGCCAATATGTATCCCACCGCGATTTCGCAAGTCATCGAAGCGCTGGGCAAGCTGCTGGTGGGGTATACGGCTGCCGCGCTGATCATGCATTTTGGCATGCAGGAATTCGCTACGAGCGGTACGGTGTTTCATCAGGCGATGGAGTCGGCGGAGCAGGCGCAGATGGCGCTGTATCCGTTTGCAGCGGCGGGGGCGATCGGCGGCGTGTCCGTCGGCTCGATTTTTGCGTGCGCCTTTGTCATTCTGCGGCACAAGATCGTGGGGGACACCATTACGGCGGAGCAGCTTGTGGCGGCGGGACAGACCGACCTGCGCAAGAAGACGATCTTCAAGACGCTCATCCGCATCGGTATGCCCATCGCGCTCGGCGCGATTGTAATGCAGCTGAGCAGCGTCATCGACCTGGCGACCGTGACGCGCCAGCTGGGGGCCGCGCTGCAGGCGGACGAGAGCTATATCCGCGGCATTTACGGCTACGGCGCGGAGATCGCGGTCGATCAGATTCCCAACAAGATCTGGGGCTGCTATGGGATCGCCCTGACGTTTTTCAATCTGATCCCCACCATTGCGCAGCCGTTCGGCCTCAGCGCCATGCCGGGCATTACAGCGGCTTATACCAAGCACGACCAGGAAGGCGTGCGCCGCAATGTCGAGAGCGTCATGCGTATCACGCTGCTGATCGTGCTTCCCTGCGGCATTGGGCTGTCGGTGATGGCCGATCCGGTTCTTTCGATCATTTACCCCAATCAGCTCAGCATGGTGGCGGTGGTGGCGCCGCTGCTCAATGTGCTGGCGATTGCGGCCATTTTCGCCGGGCTGTGCCAATCCGTCAACAGTATGCTGCAGTCCGTGGGGAAATATGACCTGCCGGTCAAGATCATGGCCGTCGGCGCGTTGGCGAAGCTCATCACCAATTTCCTGCTCGTGGCGATCCCACAGATCAATATTATGGGCGCCGCCATTAGCACCATCCTGTGCTATCTGATCATTTTCTTCGGCGGGTTCATCGCCCTGATGCGCGCCACCGGCGCGAAACTGTCTTATGGGAAGCTGTTTGGCAAGCCGTTGCTTTCGGCGTTATGCTGCGGTGCGACGGCCTATCTTTGCTTCAAGCTGCTGGCTTGGCTGGGGCTCAGCCTGATCCCGGTGACGGCGATTTCCATTCTCGCGGCGGTGGTTGTCTATGTGGTGATGGTGTTTTTGACGGGATCCATCACGAAAAGTGAGATATATATGCTGCCGAAGGGCGAAAAAATCGCAAAAACACTTGAAAAATGGGGTTGGATACGTTAGAATAGACGACGTGAAGGGCACACTACCATTGTGGCAAAGGATTGGAAGCAATGAACGAGCAGGCACAGGCGTTTCTCGGCAAAGCACAATATGGCTTTGCGGACCTTGTTGGGATCATGGCTGTTTTGCGGGGAGAGGGCGGTTGCCCCTGGGATCGGGAGCAGGATCACCATTCCATCCGCAAGAACTTCATTGAGGAGACCTATGAAGCGGTCGAAGCCATTGATCGGGAGGATGCGACGCTGCTGCGGGAAGAGCTGGGCGACGTTTTGCTGCAGGTGGTGTTTCACGCCAGGATGGAGCAGGAGAAAGGCGTCTTTTCGATCGATGATGTCTGTGACGGAATTTGCCGTAAGCTGATCCTTCGGCACCCGCATATTTTCGGCGATGTGAAGGCGACCGATTCCGAGACGGTGCTCACTAACTGGGACGAGATCAAAAAGCGCGAGAAGGGTATGAAAAAGCAGAGCGAATCGCTCATGAGCGTGCCTGCGGTTCTGCCGGCGCTGATGCGGTCGCAGAAGCTGGGGCAGCGCGCGGCGAAAGTCGGGTTCGACTGGCAGGACGCGCAGGGTGTGCTGGAGAAGCTGCAGGAAGAGCTCGACGAGCTGCGGGACGCGGTGCAGCACGGGGATGCCGCAGCACAAAAGGAAGAGCTGGGAGATCTGCTGTTCACGGCGTCGAGCATGGCCCGCTTTCTCAAATGCGATGCGGAAGAGGCGCTGTACGCCGCGGATGAAAAATTCATTGCCCGTTTCTGCCGGATGGAGAAAGCGGCGGAAGCGCAGGGGAAGAAACTCGCGGAGCTGGACGCGCAGGCGCTGGATGCGCTGTGGAACGCGGCCAAGCGGCAAGGCGAATGACCATGGATTGTTATCCGTGCGGCGCACGGTGATACAATAAAAATGAAAATTGGAGGAAAACAAAATGACGAAAACAGAGCTGATTGCGAAGGTTGCCGATGGTGCAGGCCTTTCCAAGAAGGCTTCCGGCGAAGCTGTGGACGCGGTGATCGCTGCGATCACGGAGGCGCTGAAAGAGGGAGACAAAGTTGCTCTCGTTGGTTTTGGCACGTTTGAGGTCCGTGAGCGCGGCGCGCGTCAGGGCCGCAACCCCCGCACGAAGGAGCCCATCACGATTGCCGCTTCCAAGCTGCCGGTGTTCAAGGCTGGCAAGGCGCTCAAGGATGCCGTTGCGAAGTAATTGCCGCTGCATCGATCGGCGCGCTGGCATGCGTGCTTTAAGGAGCCGGGTCCGTGTGGATGCGGCTCTTTTTCTGTTTTTGTGAAGATCGCGCCCCGGCGCGCCAAAGGAAAGAGGGGGAAACAGATGCGTCTGGACAAATTTCTCAAAGTTTCGCGGCTGATCAAGCGCCGCACGGTGGCCAATGAGGCCTGTGACGGCGGACGGATCTCCGTCAACGGCAAGCCTGCCAAGGCATCCTATGACGTGAAGGTAGGAGACGAGCTTGAAATTCACCTGGGCGCCAACCCGCTGCGCGTGCGGGTGGAAGCTGTGGTGGAACACGTCGGCAAGGAAGGTGCGAGCGAGCTGTACCGCGTCCTGCCGTAAACGAATATTCATCCCGCGCCCGTCATATACTTCCCTGAGGCCAAAGAAAACGGAGGGATGATAGATGGGCGAAGAAAAGACCAACAAGGCGGCGATGCCGCATAACCTGATTCTGCAAAATCGGCAGACCCTGACCATTTCCGGGGTGGTCGAGATCGGCAGCTTTGATAAAAGCAGCATTGTGCTGTATACGGATCTGGGCGAGCTGACGATCCTCGGCAGCGATCTGCATATGAACCAGCTGAGCGTGGAGAGCGGCGACGTCGCCATCGAGGGGCATATCCGTTCCATGGCCTATACGGATAATTATGCCAAGTCCGGCAATTTCTTCAGCCGGCTGCTGCGGTGAGGGAAGCGCTGTGGAGATTCACGTTGCGCAACAGGCCGCGGTTTTCGCGTATTCTGTACTGCTCGGCCTTTTGACGGGGCTGTTTTACGAATGCTTCCGTTTGCAGCGCGTGTTTGGCGGCAAGGGAAGGATTATCGTCTTTGTGCAGGATCTGATTTTCTGGTTCCTCACGGCGCTGGCAACGTATTGTTTCCTGCTGGCGTTTGCCGAGGGGAAGGTGCGTCTGTTCGTTCTGGTCGGGCAGGCGCTGGGGTTTATCGTATATTATTACAGCGTCGGCCGGCTGGTGCATTCCCTTGCCACCTGGATCGCGCGTCTTCTGCGCCGCCTTTTTTCGTTTTTGTTTCGGCCTTTCAGACGTGCCGGCCAATATGCGGGAAAAAAGGTGGCCCAACTTGCCAAAGAGATCCGGGGAAAATGCAAAAAACACAAAATTAATCCGCAAACCCCCTTGCCAGAGGGGGAGGAGATGTTGTATAATAATCAAAAATAACGTGGAGAAGCGTTCTCTGTACATCATTTTCGCGACGGATTGAGGTGGATCCCATGGCGGCGGAACGCTCCGCATTGAAGCACAAAAGGAAATATCTCATTCTCAAGCTGATTGCGATTGCGTTTGTCGGCTATGTTTTGTTCACGCTTGTGAATTATCAGGTGAGGATCAACCGGGTCAAAAAGCTCAATCAGGCTGTGAGCGACCAGATCGAGGAGACAGAGGTCGTCAATAAGGAGCTGGAGGACGCGCTCGAGGATGAAGAGGAGCTCCTGCGCCGGAAAGCGGAACAGGAAGGATATGTCGACCCCAACGAAGAACAATATTACAATATTGCAGGAAATTGACAGGAAACAGGAGGATACAAGGCTTTTATGCAGCTTGAAGTTGGAGCGGTTGTGGAAGGGCGCGTTACGGGGATCACGAACTTCGGCGCGTTCATCGATCTGGGTGACGGCAAGGTCGGGATGGTACATATTTCCGAAGTGGCCAACACTTTTGTCAAGGAGATCCGGGATCATCTGCAGGAGAACCAGGTGGTCAAAGTGCGGATCATGAGCATTGGGGAGAATGGCAAGATCAACCTCTCCATCAAAAAGGCGGTGGAGCAGCCGCAGCAGCGCTCGGGCGCCCGCCCGCAGCAGAATCGCGCGCCTGGCGGGCCGCGTCCGCGTCCGGCTTCGGGAGAGCCGATGTCGTTTGAAGACATGATGAATAAATTCAAGCAGTCCAGCGACGAAAAAATGTCGGATCTCAAGCGTTATACCAATGGGAAACGGGGCAGTTCCCGCAAGCCATCGCATAAATAATCGCCTGTACAGAAAACGGAGTGGCGCACACTCCGTTTTTTTGCGTGTCGGAAGCATGGGAGCAGATGCGGTGTCTCCTCCCGATTTTGGGCAAAAAAATAGCCGCACCAGGCGGCAAGAAAAAGAAAAAAGTGTAATGAAGGGAGTTGCAGGTATATATTACCATGATTGCAACTGAATAGCAATAGCGAAAAATGTCAAGTTTTGTCGAATGTAGATATTTTTTCAAATCATTGTAACGGTGTCGGGAAAAAACGGATGTCCCGGGCTGGTATTAGAGGGCGCGAAGCCAAATCCTGTGACGCCGAGAAAGGGACAACCGGCGGCAGAGACGAACGCGAAAAACGGAGGAAAACGACATGAAAATGTACCACGCGAGACTGTTCACCATGGACGGGCCGGTCGTAGAGGACGGCTGGATCGAATGGAATGACGGCGTAATCAGCGCGATGGGGGAGGGAAAGCCTGCACACATAAATGCAGAAGATGTGGACGCGCGCGGCTGCGCAGTGACGCCGGGCATGATCGATGCCCATACGCACCTGGGCATGTGGGAGGACGGACTCGGCTTTGAGGGCGAGGACGGCAATGAGGACACCGACCCGGTCACACCCCAGCTGCGCGCCATCGACGCCATTAGCCCGCTTGACCGCTGCTTCCGCGAAGCCTGCGAGGCCGGCGTCACGACGGTCGTGACCGGACCGGGCAGCGCCAATGCGATCGGCGGCCAGCTGTGCGCGGTCAAAACAGACGCCGTCTGCATTGACGACGCGATTTTGCGCGCCCCGCTGGCGATCAAGATGGCGCTGGGAGAGAATCCGAAAAATGTCTATCACGATAAAAGCCAGGCCCCCGTTACGCGCATGGCCATCGCGGCGCTTATCCGGGAGCAGCTGCTGCGCGCGCAGCGTTATATGCGGGAGATGACGGCCGCAGAGGAGGAAGGGGACAAACCGGATTTCGATTTCAAGTGCGAGGCGCTCCTGCCGCTGCTGCGGCGGGAGATCCCGGCGCATATCCATGCGCACCGCATCGACGATATTTTCACCGCCGTGCGTATCTGCGAGGAGTTCCAGCTGGACTATGTCATTGTGCACGGGACCGAGGCGCATTTGCAGCCGGAGCGGATCCGGCGGACGGGCGCGCCGATCCTCTGCGGCCCCATCCTGTGCGACCGCGCCAAGCCCGAAATGCGCAATCTGGACATTGCGGCGGCGGGGATTTTGTATCGCAATCAGATCCCCTTCGCCATTATCACCGATCATCCGGTCGTGCCGATTCAGTACCTGCCGCTCACGGCGCATCTCGCCGTCCGGGGGGGACTGCCGCCGATGGAGGCGCTGCGGGCGGTCACGAGCGCGCCGGCGCAGATCCTGAACCTTGCGGAGCGCGTGGGAAGCCTGCGGCCGGGCAAGGACGCGGATCTATTGCTGTGGGGGACGGCGGAGCCGATGTTGGCTGAGCTGCCGCGCGGCGTCGTCGCTGGCGGGCGTTGGATCCGATACGACGCCTGCTGATCGCGGCGCGACTGTCGGTGGAGATAGACGAAACGAGCAAGCGGAGGGGAAAGAAATGAAAACGATCACAGCAGGGGAAATCACGCAGACGGTCAAACGACTGTTCCTACAGGCCAATACGCAGCTGCCGGCCGATCTGCGGGAGCGGATCGAGGCCTGCACGGCCTGTGAGCGGTCCGCCGCGGGGAAATCCTGTTTTGAAGATATGAAAGAAAATTTCACCATCGCAGCGGCAGAGGACCTGCCCATCTGCCAGGATACCGGGATGGCGGTGGTGTTCGCGGAAGTGGGGCAGGCGTTATGTATCGAGGGGAATTTTGAGGACGCGGTCAACGAAGGCGTCCGGCAGGCTTACCAGGAAGGGGCGTTTCGCTGCTCCGTTGTGGCTGACCCGATTTTGCGCGGCAATACCAACGACAATACGCCCGCCATCCTGCATACGCGGCTTGTGCCGGGCGATGCGCTGCGCCTGACGGCGGCGCCCAAGGGATTTGGAAGCGAAAATATGAGCCGCATCCGGATGTTCACCCCCGCCGCGTCGGAGGAGGATATCGTCGAATTCGTCGCGCAGTGCGTGCGGGAAGCGGGCAGCAATCCCTGCCCGCCCGTCGTGGTGGGCGTCGGCATCGGCGGGGATTTCGAATATTGCGCGTTGCTCGCCAAAAAGGCGCTCTGCCGCCCGGTGGATGTGCGCAACGGCGCGGCGTATTACGCGGCGCTGGAGAAAAAAATGCTGCGGCGGATTAACGCGCTGGGGGTCGGGCCGCAGGGATTTGGCGGCGATGTGACGGCGTTGGCGGTCAACATCGAGCAGTTTGCCACGCATATCGCGGGGCTGCCGGTGGCGGTGAATATGGGCTGCCATGTGACGCGCCATGCGTCGGCGGTGCTTTGAGCGGCCCGGAGGGGCGGAAAGGTTGGGATAATGGTGCTCACGATGATTGCGCCGTGCCTGTTTGGCCTGGAGGCGCCGCTCGCCTATGAGGCAAAGACGCTGGGCTTGCAGGAGGTGCGCGCGGAAAACGGGCGGGTTTGCTTTTGCGGGGAACCGGCGGACCTCGTCCGTGCAAACCTGCACTTGCGGTATGCCGAACGGGTGCTGCTGTGTCTCGGAGAATTCGAGGCCCGTTCCTTTGAGGAGCTTTTTGAAGGTGTGCGGCGCCTGGATTGGCAAGACTGGATCGGGAAAAAAGACGCCTTCCCCGTCAAGGGGCACGCCATTTCTTCACAGCTGCACAGTGTTCCGGACTGCCAGGCGATCATTAAAAAAGCTGTGGTGGAGAAACTTAAAACAGTGTATCATCTGCCGTGGTTTGAAGAGACCGGGCCGCGGCACCAGATCCAGTTTTCCATCCTGAAGGATCGCGTAACGGTGGCGCTTGACACCACGGGCGCAGGACTGCATAAACGCGGCTACCGGGCGGTGTCCACCCTCGCGCCCATCAAAGAGACGCTCGCGGCGGGCCTGCTGGACATCGCGCGCTATAAGCCGGACAAGCCGTTGTTCGATCCCATGTGCGGCTCCGGCACCTTCCTGATCGAGGCGGCCATGCAGGCCAAAGGCATCGCGCCGGGGCTGCGCCGCCGGTTTGCCGCGCAGGAGTGGGAGCAGATCCCCGCCGCGCTGTGGACGCGGCAGCGGGAAGAAGCGATGGCGAAGGTGCGTTCCGGGGATGCCGCGCCGATTGAAGGCTGGGACATCGATCCGTCGGCCGTCGAGCTCGCGCGCGCCAACGCAAAAAAAGCGGGTGTCGACGATCTGATCCACGTGTCGGTGCGGGATATTGCTGCATTTTCCAGCATGGAGGCGCGGGGGATGGCGGTGACGAACCCGCCTTACGGCGAGCGCCTGCTCGACCGGGACGCGGCGCGCGCGTTATATCGGACGATGGGGAAGGTTTTTACCAAAAAGGATGGATGGAGTTATTTCATCATCAGCCCGGATGAGGCCTTCGAGCACTATTTCGGCCGCCCGGCGGACAAAAAGAGAAAATTGTATAACGGCATGCTCAAATGTGAATTCTTTCAATATTTCCGCCGATGAGTGTCCTTTCGTGCAAAAAATAGGGGAACAGGAAAAAATTTCTCCCGAAGCTCTTGACAACCTGGCAGAGGGAGTGTACAATGATGTTAGCACTCAAGAGAGGTGAGTGCTAACATCATTGTTTATGGAGGAATTGACATGACACTTAAACCGCTTGCAGACCGTGTTGTGACCAAGATGATCGAAGCTGAAGAGACCACCAAAAGTGGGATCATTCTCGCCGGCAGCGCCAAAGAGAAGCCGCAGATCGCGGAAGTGATCGCGGTGGGTCCGGGCGAAGTTGTCGACGGCAAGACCGTGCCGATGACTGTGAAGGTTGGCGATCGCGTCATCACGAGCAAATATTCCGGGACGGAAGTCAAGGTGGACGATGTGGAATATGTCATTGTTCGCCAGAGCGATATCCTGGCCGTTGTCGAATAAGATACGGCCGACGTATGCAAATAATATCTGAAGGAGTGGAGCAATCATGGCAAAACAGATCGCTTATGGAGAGGACGCCAGAAAGGCGCTGCAGAAAGGCATTGACAAGCTCGCCGATACGGTGAAGATCACGCTGGGCCCCAAGGGACGCAACGTGGTGCTGGACAAGAAGTTCGGCGCGCCGCTGATCACCAACGACGGCGTGACGATCGCCAAGGAGATCGAGCTGGAGGACCCGTTTGAGAATATGGGCGCCCAGCTGGTGAAGGAAGTCGCTACCAAGACCAATGACGTAGCGGGCGACGGCACCACCACCGCGACGCTCTTCGCGCAGGCGCTCATCTGCGAAGGCATGAAGAACGTGGCCGCGGGCGCGAACCCGATGGTGCTTAAGAAGGGCATGGCCAAGGCGGTTGATACGGCGGTCGAGTCCATCAAAGCCAATTCCAAGCAGGTGGCGGGCAGCGCGGACATCGCGCGTGTCGCGACGGTTTCCGCTGCGGATGAAAATATCGGCAAACTGATCGCCGAGGCGATGGAGAAAGTCACCAGCGACGGCGTTATCACCATCGAGGAGAGCAAGACGGCCGAGACGTATTCTGAGGTCGTGGAAGGCATGCAGTTTGACCGCGGCTATATCACGCCGTATATGGTCACGGACACCGATAAGATGGAAGCGGTGCTCGACGACGCCTATATCCTCATCACCGACAAGAAGATTTCCAATATTCAGGACATCTTGCCGCTGCTCGAGCAGATTGTCCAGGCGGGCAAGAAGCTGCTGATCATTGCCGAGGACGTCGAGGGCGAGGCGCTGTCCACCCTCATCGTCAACAAGCTGCGCGGCACATTCACCTGCGTGTGTGTCAAGGCGCCGGGCTTCGGCGATCGCCGCAAGGAGATGCTGCGTGATATCGCCATCCTCACGGGCGGCGAGGTCATTTCCGAGGAGCTGGGCCTGGATCTGAAGGATACGCAGATGTCGCAGCTGGGCCGTGCGCGTCAGGTCAAGGTGATGAAGGAGAACACCATCATCGTCGACGGCGCGGGCGATTCCAACGAGATCAAGGCGCGTGTCGGCCAGATCCGCGCGCAGATCGAGACCACGACTTCCGATTTCGATCGGGAGAAGCTGCAGGAGCGTCTGGCGAAGCTCGCCGGCGGCGTGGCGGTCATCAAGGTCGGCGCGGCGACGGAGACCGAGATGAAGGAGAAGAAGCTGCGTATTGAAGATGCGCTGGCGGCCACCAAGGCGGCTGTGGAGGAAGGCATCGTTTCCGGTGGCGGTACGGTGTTCATCAACGCGATCCCGGCGGTCAAGGCCCTCATCGATACGCTCGAAGGCGACGAGAAGACGGGTGCGGCCATTGTGCTCAAGGGTCTGGAAGCCCCGGTGCGCCAGATCGCGGCGAATGCTGGCCTGGAAGGCTCGGTCATCATTGACAAGATCCTCTCCGAGGGTAAGGTTGGCTATGGCTTCGACGCGTACGCGGAGAAGTACGTCAACATGATCGAGGCGGGCATTGTCGACCCGACGAAGGTTTCCCGCAGCGCGCTGCAGAACGCGGCCTCTGTCGCGGCCATGGTGCTGACGACGGAATCGCTGGTGGCGGATATCAAGACGGAAGAGCCCGCGGCACCGAACCCGGCGGCGATGGGCGGCATGTATTGATCGCGCGCTTTGCAAGCGTTCACAGTATCCTTTTGGAAAGAACCCGGTTTGACGCCGGGTTCTTTTTTTGCGAAAAGCGTTTGCAGAGCTTGGAATCTCCGCGCGGCCTTGTACGATCTGTCCACAGAGGGTATGAAGTTCATTCAAAAAACTGGGGGCAGCAAGGCTAACGAGGCCGCTGGCCGATGTCCGAAGGCAAGAAAAAACGTGGCCGGCCGTCTGCGCCGCTTCGAAAAGCCGAGCTTCTCTTGACCTGTAGAGGTACTGGAAATAAAGTAAAAAATCAACAAAAGAATTGTGGATTTTCCCTTGTGTTTTTGTGATGTATGTGCTAAAGTAAAACTAGCATTCTTTTGTAAAACACTGGAAAGAGAGGGAATCGACTATGGCGAAAATTTTGGGCGGAATCCGTCTTGGCGTGCAGAGCTGGTGCTACCGGGATTTCAAAGGCACAGACAATCTCATTCGGCTGCTGCATGACAGCGAGCTGGACACGATCGAGTTGTGCGGTACGCATTACGATTTCAATGACCGTGCCGGCTGGACAAAAGTGATCGAAGAGCTGGAAGCGGCGTCGATCCTGATTAACGGCTGCGGCATCAACGGTATGCAAAATAATGAGGAGTCTCTGCGCAATCAGTTTGAATTCGCGCGGCGTGCGGGAATTTCGGCCATCGGTGCGGATCTGGATCCCGACGCGATTGATCTCGTGGAGAAGCTGTGCGAGGAATACGGCGTGAAAGTCGCGATTCATAACCATGGCCATTGGCATCGGTATGGCTCGCGCGCGCAGCTGCGGGAGCTGTTTGGCAAAACGTCCAGCAACATCGGGCTGTGCCTGGATACCGGTTGGGCGCTCGATTCCAAGGAGAATCCGCTGGATTATATTGACGAATTTGCAGACCGACTGTTCGGCGTGCACCTGAAAGACTTCAATTTTGATGCCGAGGGACAGCCGCTGGAAACGGTGCTGGGAACCGGCGAACTCGATCTGCCGGCGATCATCGCCAAACTCAAGGAAATTCATTTTGCCGGATATGCGTCCCTGGAATACGAGGGCGACGCATCCGACCCTGCGCCGAAGCTGCGCGCTTGTGTTGAGAATCTTCGCAAAATCGGCGCTTGAAATCCTATCCTCCAGTTTGTGAAAAATTTGCAAGAATTACATTTAATTCTTGCAAATTTTCCTTTTATGTTCTACAATAGGACAGAACGATATTTACAAATCATTGGGGGCATAGGGAACATGGGCAATTCATCGGTGGATAAGGCGCAGCTGACACAGCGGCTGCAGGAATTGATGCAGGAATATGAGGCAGTTAAGGCGAAAAACCTCAAGCTGGATATGACGCGGGGCAAGCCCGGCGCGGACCAGCTGGATCTGAGCATGGACATGCTCGCCATTCAGGACGTCCGCGGCGATAACGGTGCGGATTACCGTAATTACGGCATCGTCGATGGCATCCCGGAGATCAAGCGCCTGTTCGCGGCGCTGATGGATGCGGAGGAAGACGAGATCATCGTGGGCGGCAATTCCAGCCTCAACATGATGCACGATGTGGTTGCCAATGCGCTGCTGTGCGGCGTTTCCGAAGCCTCGGAACCGTGGTGCAAGCAGGGCAAGCTCAAGTTCCTGTGCCCGGCGCCGGGCTACGACCGCCACTTTGCGGTCACGGAGAAATTCGGTTTTGAGCTGATTACGGTACCCATGACGCCGACTGGTCCGGATATGGATATGGTTGAGTCGCTCGTCTCCTCGGATCCGCAGATCAAAGGCATTTGGTCTGTGCCGAAATATTCCAACCCGACGGGCATCACCTATTCGGATGAAACGGTGCGCCGTTTCGCTGCGTTGCGTCCGGCAGCCCAGGATTTCCGCATTTTCTGGGACAATGCCTACTGCCTCCATGATCTTTACGATACGCCCGACACGCTGCTTGACCTTCTTGCAGAATGCAAGAAAAATGGGACGGAGGATATGGTATATGTATTCATGTCCACTTCGAAGATTACCTTCCCCGGCAGCGGCGTTGCGGCAATGGCGACCAGCAAGAAGAATGCCCGTTATCTCAAGGGCCTGATCGGTTTGCAGACCATCGGTCCGGACAAGCTCAACCAGCTTCGCCATGCCCGGTATTTCGGCGACAAGGCAGGCGTGCTGCGGCATATGCAGAAGCACGCAGCGCTCATCCGCCCGAAGTTTGAAGCGGTGCTGGAAGGGTTGGAGCGCGGACTCGGCGGCACGGGGATCGGCAGCTGGACGAGGCCGAACGGCGGCTATTTCATCAGCTTTGACTTGCCGGGCTGCGCGTCGCGCATCGCGAAACTTGCGGGCGATGTAGGGGTTGCCCTGACGCCGGCTGGGGCGACGTTCCCGTATGGCCGCGACCCGCAGGACAGCAACCTGCGTATTGCACCTACCATGCCGAGCGTCGAGGAGCTGCGCGCCGCGACGGAAGTGTTCTGTTTGTGTGCGAAGATCGCCTGGACGGAGCAGCAGTTGCAGAAATAAGCAATCCATGCCGGCGGGGACTGCCGAAAAGCAGCCTCCGCCGTTGTGTGTCAAAGCAATGAAAAAGGAAAAACAGGAGGAACGTCATGCGAAATCAATATGAAAGTCCGTTCGGAACCCGGTATGCCAGTCCGGAAATGCAGGAGCTCTTCTCGCCGCAATTCAAATTCCGCACCTGGCGGCGTTTGTGGATCGCCCTGGCGCGGGCCGAGCATGAGCTTGGCCTGCCCGTGACGGAGCGGCAGATCGCGGAGATGGAAAAGTATAAGGACGATATCAATTTCGACGTGGCCGAGGCGCGGGAGAAGGAAGTGCGGCACGACGTCATGAGTCATGTGTATGCTTATGGCGTGCAGTGCCCGGAAGCGAAGCCCATCATTCACCTGGGCGCGACTTCCTGCTATGTTGGGGATAATACCGACATCATCATCATGAAGGAAGCGCTTGGCCTTGTGCGGGACAAGCTCGTCAGCGTCATGAGCTATCTGGCGGATTTCGCTGACAAATATAAGGATATGCCGGCGCTTGCCTATACCCACTTGCAGCCGGCGCAGCTGACGACGGTCGGCAAACGCGCCACCCTTTGGCTCAATGAGTTTTTGATGGATTACGACGAGCTGTGCTGGCGGATTGATTCGTTGGCGCTGCTGGGCAATAAGGGGACGACGGGCACGCAGGCGAGCTTCCTCGAGCTGTTTGACGGCGACACGGAGAAGGTCAAGGAGCTTGAGCGCCGCATTGCCGAGGAACTCGGGTTTGCCCGCGTGGTGCCGGTTTCCGGCCAGACGTATTCGCGTAAAGTCGACAGCCAGGTGCTTTCCGCGCTCAGCGGCATCGCGCAGAGCGCCAGCAAATTTGCCAACGACATGCGGATTTTACAGAATTTCAAGGAAATGGAAGAGCCGTTTGAAAAGCACCAGATCGGCTCCTCCGCCATGCCGTACAAGCGCAATCCCATGCGCTGTGAGCGTGTCACGGCGTTGGCGCGTTATGTGATCGTCGATTCGCTCAACCCTGCGTTGACCGCCTCCACGCAGTGGTTTGAGCGCACGCTCGATGATTCGGCCAACAAGCGCATCGCCGTGGCGGAGGCGTTTCTGGCGGTCGACTCGATCCTGAATATTCTCAATAATGTCGTGGACGGGCTGGTCGTTTACCCCAAGGTGATCGAGCGCCGCGTCATGAGCGAGCTGCCCTTCATGGCCTCGGAGAACATCATGATGGATGCGGTCAAGCGCGGCGGAGACCGGCAGGAGCTGCACGAGAAGATCCGGCAGTATTCTCTGCAGGCCGGCAAGCGGGTGAAAGAAGAGGGGCTGGACAATAATCTCATCGATCTTATTGCGGCCGACCCGCAGTTTGGCCTGGATCGCAGCACGCTGGATACGCTGCTTGACCCGAAGAAATATATTGGCCGCAGCGAGCAGCAGGTGGAGGAATTCCTGCGCGATTTCATTCAGCCGGTGCTGGACGCCCACCGGGACAAGCTCGGCCGCAAAACGGAGCTGAATGTCTGAGACAAGATCGTTTTTTCATGCGTTCTGCCTGTTTTTAGGGGGCAGAAGCACAGTGAACAGAGAAGTTTTGCACAAATGTGATTGACAAGTTGCGGGAAACCGAATATAATAAGGCTTGTCATGTGTTAACATATTTTACCTTGGTGAACAAGGGAAAACACGGTTTTTCGAGCTTTGACAGCCGCTCGGCTGCGGTCTCCGCGCAGCCGGGCGCGCGCTTGGCTGCCTCTCGGCTGGACGAGGCGTTTGTTTTCTGCTCGGGAAACTCCTGTGGATCTGCCGACAGGAAACAGCTGTGGGCAGGAGCGCAGGGTGACGGCGGGTTGAGGCCCGCCAAATCTGAGGACGCGGACTGTGGCGATGCGCGCAGACAGCCCGCGTGATTGCCCTTTGTTCACCGAGGGGAATGGTTTTTTGACATATTGAAGAAGTAGGAGGCGGAGACGGAATGAAGAAAGTGCCCAAGGCCGCGTTCTTTATCGTCGCGATCTTGATCATCGGAATGGCGTTTCTTTCGATCTTCGGAATTGAAAATTCATACGGAGACATCGTCAAGTTCAGCCTGAAGGGCGCCATGCAGATGCGGACGGGAATCGATATTCGCGGCGGCGTGGAGGCCACCTTCCAGCCGGCGACGGGGGAAGTGCCGTCCAGAGAAGATGTCGACGCGGCAAAGCAGATTTTGGAGCTGCGTCTGGACGCCAATAATATCACCGACCGCGAGGTTTACCCCGATTATACCAACGGCCGTATTGTGGTGCGCTTCCCCTGGAAGTCTGACGAAGTGGACTTTGATCCGGAAGCTGCGATCGAGGAGCTGGCGGCTTCTGCTATTTTGACCTTTGTGGGACCGGACGGAGAAACGGTTCTTACAGGCAGCACGGATGTGGACAGCGCTTCCGTGGGATATTCTGAGGACGACGGCTACGTTGTTCTGCTGAACCTGACGCAGGAAGGCCGCAACAAGTTCAAGGCCGCGACCGAAGCGTATCAGGGACAGACGATCTCCATCATGATGGACGAGCAGGTTATCAGCAGCCCGACCGTCAATAAAGTCATTGACAGTGACAGCGCCACCATCACCGGCAATTTCACGGTGGAGGAAGCGCAGGAGCTGGCCGACACGATCAACGCGGGCTCTCTGCCGTTCAAGCTGGAGGCTACGAACTACAGCACCATCAGCCCGACGCTGGGCGAGGGTTCTCTTGATGTGATGGTCAACGCCTCTGTGGTAGCGTTCATTCTGGTGTGCCTGTTCATGCTGCTGTACTACTGTGTGCCGGGCCTGGTCGCCTGCATCACGCTTGTGGGGCAGATCGCGGGCGCGCTGCTTGCGGTTTCCATTCCGCAGTTTACGCTGACGCTGCCTGGTATCGCCGGCATTGTGCTCTCCATCGGTATGGGCGTCGACGCGAATATCATCACGGCCGAGCGCATCAAAGAGGAGATCCACGCGGGCCGTACCATCAGCGGTTCCATCGACGCGGGCTATAAAAATGCCTGGAGCGCGATCCTGGACGGCAACGTCACGATGCTCATCGTTGCGGTGATCCTTTATACGATGGGTTCCGGTTCGGTCCGTTCCTTTGGCTATACGCTGGCGGCCGGCATTGTGTTTAACTTCATCATGGGCGTCTGGGCGGCGCAGTTGATGCAAAAGGGTCTGGCGCGCTTCAAGGCGATGCGCAATCCGTGGCTGTATGGAGGGAAACGCAATGAAAACGATTAATGTATTTGCAAATAGAAAAATTTTCTTTGGCGTTTCAATCGGCCTGGTGATTATCGGTATCCTGTGCTCTATTTTTATGGGCGTCGAGCTGGATATTCAGTTCAAAGGCGGTGTAATGCTGCGCTACAGCTTCACGAGCGATGTGGATCACGCGCAGGTGCAGCAGATCGCGGAGGAAAAGCTGGGCGACAGCGTCGCCGTGCAGGAGAACACCAACGCGGCGGGCGAGCGGCAGCTTGTGCTGAATGCGGGCATTAGCGACAGCATTTCGACCGAAACAAAGGCCGCGCTGGATCAGGCGCTGCAGGAGGCGTTCCCGGATGCGAATATTGAGAGCGCGGAAACCCAGAATGTCGCTGCCAATATGGGGCGTGAATTCCTGCTCCGCAGCGTGTTGGCGGTGGTACTGGCGGCGATTCTGATTATCCTTTATGTCTGGTTCCGTTTCCGCAAGATCGGCGGTCTTTCGGCTGGCGTCGTGGCGGTGATTGCCCTGCTGCTCGATATGTCCATGGCGTTCTTTGCTTTTGTGATTTTCCGTATCCCGCTCAATGATATTTTCATCGCGGTGGTGCTCACCATTTTTGGTTATTCCATCAACAGCACGATTGTTATCTTCGACCGCGTGCGTGAAAATGAGCGGCTGCTCGGCAAAAAGTATCCCATTGACGAGCTGGTCGACCGCAGCATTACGCAGTGCTTCTTCCGCTGCTTGAATACGTCCTTGATGACATTCCTGGTTATGCTGGTGCTGGCGATTTTCGCCATCGTGTCGAATCTTTCGTCGATCATCAGCTTTGCGGTTCCGATGATGTTCGGGATTGCCTCCGGCTTTTATTCGTCGACCTTCATCACCGGCCCGCTGTGGGTGATGTGGATCAAGCATAAGGAGAAAAAACAGCAGAAGGACAAGAAACACGCGCCGGCGAACGCGTAAGGCAAACAGAAAAAGGGCTGGTTTCAAAACCGGCCCTTTTTTCATTGTTGTGCGCCGCTTGTGAAATGACAGGAAAGAATTGACTTTTCCCGCCGAAACGGTCATAATAGGAGCATATTCATAAAACCGAAATATATGGTGCCGGACGGTCTGCAGTTCCCAGCTTGTGCGTCGCTGCGTTGCCATACGCACGGTTGCGGGTGCGCCGCCTGAAGAAAGGAGCGGATTTGACATGACGATCGGAGCGCAGCTTTATTCTGTGCGCAGCAGCGCGCAAACGCCGCAGGGCATTCGGGATACCTTCCGCCGGGTGCGGGAGATGGGATATGAAAGCGTGCAGGTTTCGGGCCTGGGGAAGATCGAGCCGGAAGCGCTGCGGGATATTTCGCAGGAATTCTCCCTGCCGATTGTGTGCACGCATGTCGATCCCCGGCGTTTGCGGGAGGAGCCGGCGCAGGTAGCGGCGGAACACCGCATATTCGGTTGCCGGAATATTGGAATCAGCGCCATGCCGGAGCAGTATCGGGGAAGTCTGGACGGCTGCCGGCAGTTTGTCCGGGATTATGCGCCCGTGGCCGCGCTTCTGGAAGAGCAGGGGATGCACCTGTGTTATCACAACCATGCGTTTGAATTTGCGCCGGTCGATGGCGCGTGCAGCTTTGATTTGCTGCTCGCGCTGTGTCCGTCCTGGCCGATCATTTTGGATACTTACTGGCTGGTATATGCCGGCGCGGACTTGCCGGCATATATTGAGCGGCTGGCCGGCCGGCTGGAATGCGTGCATCTGAAGGATATGCGCTCGCTGCCGCAGGGGGAAATGTGCGCGATCGGGGACGGGGCGATGGATTTTCAGGCCATCGTGCGCCAGCTGCGCGCGGCCGGAACGCAGCATTTCCTGGTGGAGCAGGATAATGCCGACGAGAGCGGACAGCCGTTTGCGCTCATGCAGCGCAGCCTGCTTGCGCTGAAAAAATTGCAGTGGGAGGCGTGAAAATGAAGGCGTTTTATGGGGAGGACGTCCTGCTGCGCGGGGAGACGGCGCGGGCGCTGTATGCGCAGGTGCGTTCGCTGCCGATTCTCGACTATCATTGTCATCTCAGCCCGCAGGAAATCTGGGAGGATCGGCATTTTGCCAATCTGACGCAGTTGTGGCTTGCGGGCGACCACTATAAATGGCGGGCCATGCGGCAAAACGGCGTACCGGAATCCCAGATCACGGGCGCAGCGTCCGATTGGGAGAAATTTCAGGCCTATGCCGCCACGCTGCCCTGGGCGGTGGGTAATCCGCTGTACGCCTGGTCGCATATGGAGCTGGCTGCGCTGTTTGCGATCCATACGCCGCTCAACCCCGAATCAGCGCAGTCTGTTTGGGAGCAGGCCAACGCTCAGCTTGCAGGGGGCGGCTTTTCCGCGCGGGAATTGCTGCGGCGTTTTTCCGTGGAGACGGTTTGCACGACGGATGACCCGGCAGATTCGCTGGAATACCATGAGAAGCTGCGCGCGGATACCGATATGCCCACCCAGGTACTGCCCACGTTTCGGCCGGACCGGCTGTTTGATCTGCGGCCGGCGTCGCTGGGGGCGTATCTGCCGCGATTGGAGAATGCCGCGCGCCGGGAAATCCGCACCTTGGAGGATTTGCTCGAGGTGCTGCGTGCGAGGATGGATTTCTTCGCCGCGCGGGGCTGCCGGGCGGCGGATCACGGCATGACGGCGCTGCCTGCCCTGCCTGGTACGTTTGACGAAGCCAAGCGGGCGTTTGAGGCGGCGCGCGATGGACGGCAGCCAACGCCGGAGTCCAGCGAGCGGTATGCGGATTTCCTGCTGCGCTTTTTCGCGGGAGAATATCGGCAACGGGGCTGGGGGATGCAGCTGCATCTCGCACCGCTGCGCAACGTTAACAGCACGCTGTTTGCACGCCTGGGGCCGGACATCGGGACTGACACGATCGGCGACCCGGTCCCCGCCGCGCGCCTTGCGCGCGTCCTCGACGCCGTCGAGCGGGAAGGCGGACTGCCGCGCACCGTGCTGTATTCGCTGCACCCGTCGGACGTTATGATGCTGGCCGCTATGACCGGCAGTTTTTCCGGCGAAATGCCCGGCAAGATCCAGCTCGGCGCCGCCTGGTGGTTCAACGATCACTATGACGGCATCCGCACGCAGCTGCGCGGCTGCGCGGCGGCGGGGCTGCTGGGACGGTTTATCGGTATGCTGACCGATTCGCGCAGTTTCACCTCCTATGTCCGATTCGATTATTTCCGGCGGATCGTTTGCTCGGAGATCGCGCAGTGGGTGGACGCCGGGGAATATGACAGCGCCGGCGCGCCCGCGTTGCTGCGCGCGATTTGCTATGATAATGCGAAAGCGTTTTTCCGCTTGGCAGAGAAAGGGGAGAACCAGGGTTGAAAATGACCTTTCGTTGGTATGGGCCGCAAGATCCTGTGACGCTGGAAAAAATCCGGCAGATCCCGCTGGTGCGGGGCGTCGTGACGGCGGTGTATTCTATCCCGGCCGGACAGGCGTGGCCGATGGAGGAGATTCGATCGCTGCGGGAGACCGTACACAGCGCGGGACTGGAGATGGAAGTGATCGAAAGCGTGCCAGTGCCGGAGGAGATCAAGCTCGGCGCGCCGGCGCGCGAAGCGCAGATTGAGAAATACTGCATGACGATCCGCCGGCTTGGGGAAGCGGGCGTCAAGGTGGTGTGTTATAACTTCATGCCGGTGTTCGACTGGACGCGTTCGGATCTGCGCTTTGCCCTCCCGGACGGCTCGACCTGCCTTGCCTATTCTCGCGATGTGATCGAAGAAATGGACCCTGCCGCACAGACATTATCTCTGCCAGGGTGGGACGAGAGCTATACCAAAGCGCAGTTGCGTGATCTGCTGCAGGCGTATCGCAGCGTATCGCCACGGCAGCTGATGGAGAATCTATGCTACTTTCTCCGCCGCGTGATTCCCGTCTGCGAGGAGAGCGGCGTGCAGATGGCCATTCATCCGGACGATCCGCCCTGGGGCCTGTTTGGCCTGCCGCGCGTCGTGACGGGGGAGGAAGGGATCGATTATCTGCTGCATGCGGTGGACAGCCCCTGTAACGGGATTACCCTTTGCACCGGATCGCTGGGCGCCTCCCCGGAAAACGATCTGCCGCATATGGCGGCCAAGTACGCGGCCATGGGGCGAGTTTCCTTCGTGCATGCGAGAAATATCCGCCGCACGCAGGAGGGGTTTCACGAAAGCGCACACCCGACCGTCTGCGGTTCGCTGGATCTTTACGCGGTGCTCAAGGCGCTGCATGAGAATGGATTTGACGGCTATATTCGCCCGGATCACGGCCGCGACATCTGGGGAGAAAACGGCCGCCCGGGCTATGGGCTGTATGACCGGGCGCTCGGCGCCTGTTACCTGAATGGGCTCTGGGAGGCGATCTGCCGGGCGTGAGATGCGCAGGAGGGGCAGGACGCCTGGCGAAACCATATTGCAACGCCGCCGCGAGTCGTGTATAATAGACGCAATGACAGCGGAGGGAAAGGGGCGGCAATGTGGAGCGCAGAAAGAGTAAGCAAATCTTGTGCGGGCGGATCAAAATCGGCGGCGACGCGCCGATAACAGTGCAGACGATGCTCAATTTTCCGCCGCAGAAGGTGGAAGAAAATGTGCGCGCGGCGCAGCGGATGGAGCAGGCAGGGTGCGACATTTTGCGCATCGCGGTGCCGGATGAGGCGGGCGTCGCGCTCGTGCGCGCGCTGAAAGAAGCGGTGCGGATGCCGATCGTTGCGGACATCCATTTTGATTACCGGCTGGCGATCGCCGCCGTGGAGGCGGGTTGCGACAAGGTACGGATCAACCCCGGCAACATCGGCGGGGAGGATCGAGTGCGGCAGGTGGCGGAATGCTGCCGCTCGCATGGCGTCCCGATCCGGATCGGCGTCAACGGCGGCTCGCTGCAAAAGGATATTCTGCAAAAATATGGCGCGCCCACGGCCGCTGCGCTGTGCGAGAGCGCGCTGCGGCATGCTGCGCTGCTGGAACAGTTTGATTTCACGGACATTGTGCTGTCGCTCAAGTCTTCCGACGTGCCCACGATGCTGGAAGCGTATCGGATGATTGCCAAACGGTGCGATTATCCGCTGCATCTGGGCGTGACGGAGACAGGAACGGAGGCGCAGGGGATCGTCAAGTCTGCGGTCGGCATCGGCGCGCTTTTGGCGGACGGCATCGGCGATACGATTCGGGTCTCGCTCACAGCCGACCCCGCCCGCGAGGTGGAGGCCGGGCTTCGCATTCTGCGCGCCTTGAATCTGCGGCGCGACGGCATCAATCTGATCTCCTGCCCGACCTGCGGCCGGACGAAATCCGATCTCATCGGCCTGGTGCAGCAGGCGGAGCGCCGTTTGGCGCAGGAAGGGCTGCAAAGTCTGCCGCTGACGGTGGCCATTATGGGCTGCGCCGTCAACGGGCCGGGCGAGGCGCGGGAAGCGGATGTCGGGCTGGCTTGCGGAGAGAGCGCAGGCGTGCTGTTCCGCCGTGGAGAGAAGCTGCGCAGCGTGCCGATGGATCATGCGCTTGACGCGCTGCTGGAGGAAATCAGGAAATTGAAGGAAGACTGACTATGCCATCCATGGAACAAAAGATCACAGATATTTTTTCAAACTACCAGCCATCCGGCCGCCTGCGCGACTGGGTGGCCGGCGCCCTTGTGCGGGAGATCGGCGTTTCCCACACGGCCGGCCGGCTGCAGCTGACGGTATCCTTTCCGCGGCCCATCCCGCGGGAGGATCTTTTTGCGTTGGAAAAAGAGTTGGCGCAGGCCTATCAGCTGCCGGGCGTGCGCATCTGTCCGCGCTTTCCGCCGGAGACCTTCACCGAGGCCTACATTCCCGAGCTGTTTTGTGAGCTCAAGCGCTGTTATGCAGCAGTGAACGGTTTTTTCGAAGGAGCAAAGCTGCATGCCCTGACAGATAAAATTACAGTGGAGCTTGCCATTGCGGGTAAGCGCTTTTTGGAGGACGCCAATATCCCGGCGGAGCTGATGAAGCTCATTCGGGAGGAATTTGACCGGACGGTGCAGGTGGAGCTGACAGAGGCGGCCGATGCGGGCGAGCATGGCGCGCAGACGCTGCGACAGGCCGCGTCCGCGCAGCAGACGGCGGAGGCGGCCGCGCCGAAAGGGCCGGCGCCGAAGAAACAGGCGGCCGCGCAGGCGGGCGAGGCGCTGCTGGGCAGCGTGATCCGCTCGAAGCCCATGCCGCTGGAGGAAGTGACCATCGAGACAGGCAATGTGACGGTTTGGGGAGAGGTGTTCAACATCGTCGTGCGGGAGACGCGCGATAAGACGAAAAATATCGTCACCTTCAATATCACCGACTATACCGGCTCCAACACGGTGAAAGTATTCCGTGAAAAAGAGGAGTGCGCAAAGCTCATCGCGAATCTCAAAGAAGGGCTGTTTGTCCTGGTGCGGGGCTACACCACCTATGATAAATACGACCGGGAAATGAATATTTCCGCCAGCCATATCAACCGCTCGGCGCCCCGGGAGGAGGATATCCGGCAGGATACCTGTGAGGAGAAGCGCGTCGAGCTGCATCTGCACACCAATATGTCGGCCATGGACGGCATGTCCTCGGCGGAGAGCCTCGTGCGCCGCGCGGCAGAATATGGGCATAAAGCGGTGGCCATTACGGATCACGGCGTTGTACAGGCGTTTCCCGATGCCATGAACGCCTGCCGCAAGCTCAAAAAGGAAGGAAAAGAGATCAAGATTCTCTATGGGGTGGAAGCCTACCTTGCCGACGACACGCAGAGCGCCATGATCGGCGCGACCCGGGCGACGTTCGACGATGAGATCGTCTGCTTCGATCTGGAGACGACGGGTCTGTCCGCCGCCTCCTGCCGGATGACGGAAATCGGCGCGGTCAAAATCCGCGATGGGGTCATCACCAGCGAGTTTAATACCTTTGTCGATCCGGAGCAGCCCATCCCCGCCAAAATCACCCAGCTGACGGGCATTACGCAGGACATGGTGCGGGGCGCGCCGAAAGAGCAGGAGGCGCTGCGGCAGTTTCTGGACTTTTGCGGCGACGCGCCGCTCGTCGCGCATAACGCGAATTTCGACATGGGCTTTGTCAAGGCGGCGGCCGCGCGCGGCGGCATCACAGTGGACAACGCTTATCTTGACACGGTGCTGACCTCCCGCGCGCTCTATCCGGAGCTGAAACGCCATAAGCTCGACGTGGTGGCGGCGCATCTGAAGCTCAAGCCCTTCAATCACCACCGCGCCTGCGACGACGCGCGCGTGCTGGCCGAGATCCTGCTGGTGGAGATGGCCGAAATGCGCACGCGCTTTCACATCAACACCTTCGCGGAGATCAACGCTTCTGTCGGCAAACCGGATGTGCGCAAACAATCGACCAATCATATCATCCTGTTTGCCAAAAACCAGGTGGGGCTGAAAAATCTCTACAAGCTCATTTCCAAAGCGCATGTGGAGTTTTATTTCAAGCATCCCCGCACCCCCCGCACCGTGCTGCAGTCCCTTCGGGAGGGGATTCTCGTCGGCAGCGCCTGCTCGGAAGGGGAGCTGTTCCAGGCGGTGCTGGACGGGAAGAATGACAGCGAACTTCTCAAGATTGCCTCCTTTTATGATTATCTGGAGATTCAGCCTGACGGCAACAACGCCTATCTCATCGCCAACGGCAGCGTGCCGGACAACGAGCGCCTGCATGAGATCAACCGCAAGATCATCAGCCTGGCCGACCGGTTGGGAAAACCGGTTGTCGCGACGGGGGACGTGCATTTCCTCAACCCGCGCGACAGTGTGTACCGCAAGATCCTGATGGCGGGGCAGGGATTCTCCGACGCGGAGAACCAGCCGCCGCTGTATTTCAAGAGCACAAACGAGATGCTCGCGGAGTTTTCCTATCTGGGCGAGGCCGATGCGCACCGCGTGGTGATCGAGAATCCCAACAAAATCGCGGACCTGTTCGACGAGCTGCTGCCCATCCCGGACGGCACATTCCCGCCCGCTGTGGAGAACGCGGAGGAGGATTTGGAACGCATTACCTATGAGCGCGCCAAGTCCATTTACGGCGATCCGCTGCCGGAGATCGTGGCGCGCCGGCTGGAACGCGAACTGACGCCGATCCAAAAATATGGTTTTGCGCCGCTGTATATGATCAGCCAGAAGCTGGTGGAGCGCTCCAATCGCGACGGTTATCTCGTCGGCTCGCGTGGGTCGGTTGGCTCCTCGTTTGTGGCGACCATGTCGGGCATCAGCGAGGTCAACCCTCTGCCGCCGCATTATGTCTGTCCCAAATGCCAGCATCTTGAGTTTGTGGACAACGTCGGCTCCGGCTTCGACCTGCCGCCGAAAGCTTGCCCGGAATGCGGCACACCGATGAACCGCGACGGCCACGACATTCCGTTCGAGACGTTTTTGGGCTTTAACGGCGACAAGGCGCCGGATATCGACCTGAATTTTTCGGGCGAATACCAGTCCACGGCGCACCACTATACCATTGAACTGTTTGGCGAGAAAAACGTGTACCGCGCCGGTACCATCGCCACGGTCGCGGAAAAGACGGCCTTTGGTTTTGTCAAAAAATACGAAGAGGAGCGCGGCCTGACGCTGCATAAAGCGGAGGAAGCGCGCCTCGCCCGCGGCTGCACGGGCGTGCGGCGCACTACCGGGCAGCACCCCGCCGGCATGGTCATCATCCCGCAATATAAGGATGTTTATGACTTCACGCCGGTGCAATACCCGGCGGGCGACGTCAATGCCGACATGCAGACGACGCACTTTGACTTCCATTCGCTGCACGACACCATTCTCAAGCTGGACATTCTTGGCCACGATGTGCCGACGCTCTATAAGCACCTGGAGAACCGCACGGGCACGAAAGTGGAAGAGATCGATATGCTCGATCCGCAGGTGATGAAGCTCTTCACCTCGACGGAGCCGCTGGGCGTGACGCCGGAGGAGATCGGCAGCGAAACGGGCAGCCTCGCGCTGCCGGAAATGGGTACTCCCTTCGTGCGGCAGATGCTGGTGGAGTCCCAGCCGAAAACTTTCTCCGACCTGCTGCAGATTTCGGGTTTGTCTCACGGGACGGACGTATGGCTGGGCAATGCGCAGGATCTGATCAAAAACGGCACCTGCACGATTTCCGAAGTCATTGGTACGCGCGACAATATTATGGTCTATCTGATGCATAAGGGGCTCGACCCGACGATGGCCTTCAAGATCATGGAGATCGTGCGCAAAGGCAACGCGCCCAAACTGCTTACGGAAGAGCATTTCAAGGCGATGCGCGACTGCGGGGTACCGGACTGGTACATCGACTCGTGCATGAAGATCAAATACATGTTCCCCAAGGCGCACGCCGTGGCGTACGTCATCGCCGCGCTGCGGCTGGGGTGGTACAAAATTTATTATCCTGCCGAGTTTTACGCCACTATGTACTCCGTGCGCGGTGAGGACTTCGACCAGGAGATTGTCTGCGCCGGCCGTGCGCGCGTGGAGGAAGAGCTCGCCAAGATTCAGCAGAAAGGCAACTTCGCCACGGCCAAGGAGAAAAGCACGGCAACCGTGCTGGAAATCGTGCGAGAGCAATATGCCCGCGGGATCACATTCCTGCCGATCGATCTGTACCGCTCGGAAGCGACTTCGTTCGCCGTCGAGGAGGGGAAAATCCGGCCGCCCTTTACCGCCGTGAAGGGGCTGGGCGCCTCGGTCGCGGAGGGCATCGTCAAAGCGCGTGAGGAAGGGGAATTTGAGTCCATGGAGGATTTTCAGTTCCGTTCCGGCGCGTCGAAAACCATCGTCGCGCAGCTGCGCGCGATGGGGGCGCTCGATTCCATTCCGGAGGAGAAGGAGATCACACTGTTCGGCTGAGCATACCCCGCGCTGATCCGCCAGCCAAGCGGGGGACTTTCCTGCCAAGAAAAGAGAACTGTGAACGGCCTGTAAATGTTGGTTCCGATCCAAAGGGAAGGATTGACAAAGAAAATTTATCGTGGTATTATTTTACTACACTAAAGCGATGAAGGCGGCGGGACAATGAAGAAAAATATGCGCATCACCCCGGAGGGAACGCGGGACTTTTTGTTTGAGGAATGCGGCATCCGCCGGCAGATTGAGGGCCGGCTGGCGCAGCTATATCAGCAGCGGGGCTACAGCGAGGTGGTCACGCCTGTGCTGGAATTTTTTGAGGTGTTTGAGAATACGCTGCCGCAGGAGCGTATGTTCAAGCTCTGCGACGGCAAGAATCGCCTGCTCGCGCTGCGTGCTGATTCCACCTCGCCCGCGATGCGTATCGCGGCATCCCGGCTGCGCAACCGTCCGCTGCCACTGCGGCTGTATTATAACCAGAATATTTATCGCACCCTGTCCGGCGCATCGGACGACCGCAGCACGGAGATCGCGCAGAGCGGTGTCGAGCTGCTGGGCGCGGCGGGCATCCGCGCGGATCTGGAGATTATCCATACGGCGCTCGATGTGCTGGCGGTCTGCGGCGCGGAATACCGGTTCGAGCTGGGGGATGTCGGCTTTTTCAAGGCGCTCATCGCGGATGTCCCGCTGACGGATGAGCAGAAAGAAGATGTGCGCGGCCTCATCGAGTCAAAGAATTTCGCCGCGCTGGGCGATTTTCTCCGGCAGCCGGGGCGGGAGGAGGACGACCGCCTGCAGGCCATCGGCGCGCTGCCGCATCTGTTCGGCGGGGAAGAAGTGTTCCAAGAGGCGGAGCGGATCGCCTTCAATCCTGCGGCGCGGGAACGCCTGACGTATCTGCGCAGCCTTTATGACGCGTTGTCGGCGCTGGGCCTGCGGGATCGTGTGTCCATCGATCTGGGCATCGTGCAGAAGATCGATTATTACAGCGGCCTTGTTTTTGTCGGGTATCTCGAAGGCGCGGGGGAGCCGGTGCTGTCCGGCGGGCGGTATGATACGCTGTCGGCGGCGTTTGGGCTGTCGATTCCCGCGACGGGGTTTGCCGTCGATGTGGATGCCATTGCGCGGCTGAGCGCGGAGTCAGGCGGCGGGCAGGTCGCGCCGGCGGAAGTGCTGCTGCAGTATGACCTGCAGCATGCGGCGGAGGCGTTTCAGCGCTATGATGAATATCTCGCGCGCGGGGTGAGATGTGAACTGAGCATTTTTGCTTCGCTGGAAGCGGCGCAGGCCTATGCGGCGCAAAGCGGTATCAAGCGAGTGGAAACGGTGGGTGAAGTGCAATGCGGCCAATGAGAATCGCGCTGACCAAAGGACGTCTGGAAGGCAAGACCATGGAGCTGCTGGAGCGTACCGGCGTGGACGTCGACGCCATCCGCAATAAGGGGCGTCGGCTGGTCATCCGGCTGGAGGAGCTGAATCTTGACGTTGTGCTGGCCAAAGCGGCGGACGTCATCACGTATATCGAGCGCGGCGCCTGCGATCTGGGCGTCGTCGGGAAAGACACCATCATGGAATATGGGCAGTCCTTTTATGAAGTGCTCGACCTGGGGTTCGGAAAATGCCGGTTTGCGCTGGCGGGTCCCCGCGGCGTGGATTTTTACAGCGGGCATGGGGTCAAAACGATCGCCACCAAGTATTCCAACGTCGCCCGCGCGTTTTTTGAGGGCAAAAATATGGATGTGGAGATCGTGCATATCGATGGCTCTGTGGAGCTGGCGCCCATTCTTGGCGTGGCCGACGCGATCGTTGACATTGTGGAGACGGGAACGACGCTGAAGGAGAACGGCCTGGAGGTCATTGAAGACATTGCGCCCATCTCAGCGCGCCTGATCGTCAATACAGTGAGCATGAAGCTGCGCAAAGCCGAGGTGATGTCGTTCATCGAGCGTGTCCGCCGCGGCATGCAGGCGTGAATCGCCCAGATGAACAGGCGCGGCTTGTAGGATCAAAACGGGAAAGGAAGCGACTGGCTTATGAAACGAGTGAAAACAGGATCCGGCGCGGAAGAAGCGCTGCTGCGGGAAATCGCGGCGCGCAGCAGTCAGCTGGATGCGGATGTGTCCAAGATCGTTGGGGATATCCTCGAGGATGTCCGGCTGCACGGGGATGAGGCCCTGCGCCGGTATACCGAAAAATTCGATCACTGCAAGCTGACGGCGCTGGAAGTGACGAAAGAGGAGCTGCGCGCCGCGGTGGACGCCTGTGACCCGTCGCTGGTCGAAGCGCTGCGGCGCAGCGCGGAGAATATCTGCGCGTTTCACAACTGCCAGAAGCAGCAGACCTGGAAAATGCAGCGGGAGGACGGAATCCTGCTCGGGCAGCGAGTGCGCGGACTCAAGCGCGCGGGCCTGTATGTGCCGGGCGGCACAGCGGCCTATCCGTCCTCGGTGCTCATGAACGCCATCCCCGCGAAGGTGGCGGGCGTGCAGGAGCTTGTTATGGTGACGCCGCCGGGACAGGAGGGGATGAACCCGGCGATCCTCGCCGCGGCGGAGATCGCCGGCGTTGACCGGGTGTTCCGCGTCGGCGGCGCGCAGGCCGTCGCGGCGCTGGCTTACGGCACCGAGAGTGTGCCGCAGGTGGATAAGATCGTCGGTCCGGGCAATATTTTTGTCGCCACGGCGAAAAAGCTCGTGTTCGGCAAGGTGGACATCGACATGATCGCCGGCCCCAGCGAGGTGCTGATCCTGGCGGATGAGACGGCGAACCCCGTTTATGTCGCGGCGGACCTGATGAGCCAGGCGGAGCATGATGTGCTCGCGTCGGCGATCCTCATCACGACGGACCCGTCCTTGCCCGACCGGGTGGAGGCGGAGATCGAGCGGCAGCTGCAGACGCTCTCGCGTGCGGATATCATCCGGCAGTCGCTGCGGGATTTCGGCGCGATGATCGTCGCGCGTGACGAGGAGGAAGCGGTAGCGCTGGCCAATCGGATTGCGCCAGAGCATCTGGAAATCCTCTTCCGCGATGCGGAGCGCTGGATCGAGCGGATCGACAACGCGGGCAGTGTGTTCGTCGGGGAATATTCTCCCGAGCCGCTGGGCGACTATTATGCAGGGCCCAACCATGTGCTGCCGACGAGCGGCACGGCGCGTTTCTTCTCGCCCCTGTCCGTCGATTCCTTCACGAAAAAATCCAGCTTCATTGGGTATACGCAGGCGGGCCTGCGCGCCGCGCGGGAGGATATCGTCCGCATTGCGCAGGCGGAAGGGCTGACCGCGCATGCCAATTCCATTTATGTCCGGTTTCCTGACATGAAAAAGTGAAACCGGGAGATGCGCCGTTGCCCGCGGAGAAGCGCGCGGGGAGAAAGCGGCATGAGGAAGGGGAGCGAAGGATGTTTGAACTCAATGAAAAGCTGCGCAATCTCACGCCTTATGCGCCGGGACAGGGCAGCTATGCCGTGCGGCTGGACGCGAACGAGAGCTTCCTTCCGCTGCCGCAGAAGAAACGGGAAGGGCTGGCGTCCATCCTGGCTGAAGTGGATTTGCGCCGGTATCCAGATCCGGAGGCGGCGGCGCTGTGCCAGGCGTTTGCGGCATATTACGGGCTGCGGACGGATTGCGTCGCGGCTGGCAATGGCTCGGATGAGCTGATTTCCGTGCTGACGGGCGCATTTTTGCAGCGCGGCGATTGTGCGCTGGTGGCGGACCCGGACTTTTCGATGTATAAGTTTTATCTTTCCCTTGCGGAGGCGCGGGTAGTGACGCTGGACAAGCAGGACGGCCTGCGTATCGATCCGGACGCCGTGATCGCGCGCGCGCGGGAGGAGAAAGCCCGCATGGTCATCTTTTCCAATCCCTGCAATCCCACAGGGCAGGGGCTGGACCGCGCCGCAGTGCGGAAAATCATCCGTTCGACCGAGGCGCTGGTGGTGCTGGATGAAGCGTATATGGACTTCTGGGATGCGTCGCTTCTGCAGGAGGTGGAGGAATACGACAATTTGCTGATCCTTCGCACCTGCTCCAAAGCGTTCGGCATGGCGGGGTTACGGCTGGGTTTCGCCGTCGGCGCGCCCAAGCTGATCCGCGCGGTTCTGGCGGCAAAGTCCCCCTATAATGTCAATTCCATTTCCCAGGCAATCGGCGCTTACCTCTTGCAGGATCGGGCGTGGCTGGCCGACTGCACGCAGCGCATCCGGCAGGCGAAGAATGCGCTGTATACACGGCTGTGCGAGGTCGCGTCGCAGTATCCCGGCGCGATTGTGCCAGTCGATACGGTCACGAACTTTATCCTGGTGCGTACGGCGCTGGCAGAGCAGCTGTTTGCGGGGCTCAAGCAGCAGGGGATCCTCGTGCGCAAAATGTCCGGAGCGTTGCTGCGGATTACGGCCGGCAGCGAGGAAGAAAACGTGGCGGTCGCGGAAGGGATCCGAACGCTGCTTAAAAAAGAAGCGGAGAAGAAAGGCGGTTTGCAGGCATGAGAACAGCGACCATCAGCCGGAAAACGAGAGAGACGGACATCACGGTCCGCCTTACGCTCGACGGCAGCGGGATTTGTAATATCAATACCGGTATCGGTTTTTTTGACCATATGCTCACGGCGTTTGCCGTGCATGGCGGGATGAACCTGGACGTGCTGGTATCCGGCGATCTGCAGGTAGATACCCACCATACGGTAGAGGACACCGGCATTGTGCTCGGACAGGCGCTCGGACAGGCGCTGGGGGACAAAGGCGGTATCGCGCGCTATGGCAGCTTTTTCCTGCCGATGGACGAGGCGCTGGCGTTTTGCTGCCTGGACATCAGCGGTCGGCCGTATCTTGCGTTTGACTGCCCCTTTTCCGCCGAGCGTATCGGGACGCTGGAGACCGAAACGGTTGTGGAATTCTGGCGTGCGTTTGCCACGCATGCAGGGATCACGCTGCATCTGCGCAAAGAAGCGGGCTTTAATAACCATCATGTCTGCGAGGCGCTGTTCAAAGCGGCGGGCCATGCGCTGCGCCTGGCTGTGCAGCAGACGGGCGGCAGCCTGCCGCTGTCGACCAAGGGGGTTCTATGAGAGCGGGGAAAGGCGGCATGACCGCGATTATCGACTACGGCCGGGGAAACCTGTTCAGTTTGCAGAATGCGCTGGAGTTTTTGGAGATCCCCTGCGAGATTACCAGCGACGTCAATAAAATCGAGAACGCCGACCGGATCATTCTGCCCGGCGTGGGCGCTTTTGGCGACGCTATGCAGCAGCTGCAGGCGCGCTCGCTGACGTCGTTTCTGCGGCGGCAGGCCAAAGAGAAGCCGTTTCTCGGGATTTGCCTTGGGATGCAGCTGCTGTTCGGCACCGGCTATGAGTTCGGCGAATGGGAGGGGCTGGGCCTGCTGCAGGGGGAAGTGGTTCCCATAGAGGCGCCGGGGCTGAAAATTCCGCACATGGGCTGGAACAGCCTTCGCTATCACCGGGAGAACCCGCTTCTTCACGGCGTGCCGGAGGGCACCTATGTTTATTTCGTTCATTCTTTCCGCGCCAAAACGCCGGAAGAAAACGTTGCGGCCGATTGTGAGTACGGCGAAGCGATCCCGGCGCTGGTCGGCCGCGGAACCTTGTTCGGCGCACAGTTTCATCCGGAGAAAAGCGGCCGGGCGGGGTTGCAGATGCTGAAAAATTTCTCGCGGCTGTGATGCAGAAAACTGTTGCTTTGGGCCTTGACGCCATCGATTGGACAGCAGGCTGATGCAGTTTGCATGAAAATAACTTGCCATGAAAAAACGGGAGGGAAGCTGGTATGATCATTTTCCCCGCAGTGGATATCCTCGCTGGCGAATGCGTTCGCCTGCAGAAGGGGGAATTTTCCACCGTGCATAAGGTGTTTTCCTCTGCGCTGGCCTCGGCGCAGCAGTTTGAAGCGGACGGCGCGGAGTGGCTGCACGTGGTGGATCTGGACGGCGCGAAGAACGGCAGGCAGGGGAATTTGGCGGTGATTGAGACTATTGCCCGCGGAACAAACCTGCATTTGGAGGTAGGCGGCGGGATCCGCAGCCGGGAAACGGTGGAGCGCTATCTTTCCCGTGGGATCGCCCGCGTGGTGCTCGGATCGGCGGCACTGCGTGACCCCGCGCTGGTGAAGGAATGTGCGGCGGCTTACGGCGACCGTATCGCGGTGGGGATCGACGCGCGCGACGGCTTTGTTTCCGTGGAAGGCTGGTGCGAAGCGTCTGATATGGAATATTGTGCGTTTGCCAAACAAATGGAGGCGGTCGGCGTGCAGCATCTCATTTTCACCGATATTTCGCGGGACGGCATGCTGACCGGCCCCAATCTGGAAGCGCTGGCGGCACTGCAGCAGGCGGTGTCCTGCAAAATCACGGCCAGCGGTGGAGTCCGCGACCTGGAGAATATTCGTGCGCTGGCCTCGATGGGGCTTTACGGCGCCATCTGCGGCAAATCGCTCTATAGCGGGACGCTGTCCCTGCCTGCTGCGCTGCAGCTGGTGGAAGATATCGGTTAAGCGAAATCACTTTACAGACAGATCTTTCTGCGGCTGCAGCTTATATAGTGTGATAAAAGCCAATCACATGAAAGAAAACCATGTGACAAGTAAAATCACTTGTCATACTAGGGAGGACTGGTATGCTGGCAAAACGTATTATCCCCTGCCTGGATGTGGATAAGGGACAGGTTGTGAAGGGTGTCAATTTCGTTTCCATCCAGGCGGTCGGCGATCCTGTGGAATGCGCCAAAGCGTATGATGCGCAAGGCGCCGACGAGCTTGTCTTTCTCGACATCACCGCCACGCATGAGGGGCGCGGCTCGATTGTGGACGTCATCCGCCGGACAGCAAGGGAGGTATTCATTCCGCTGACGGTCGGCGGCGGCATCCGGACGGTGGAGGATTTTCGCGACATTCTGCGCGCGGGCGCCGATAAAGTTTCGGTCAATTCCGCTGCGGTGCGCAATCCCGCATTGATTCGCGAGGCGGCGCAGGCGTATGGCAGCCAGTGCGTCGTGGTGGCGATGGACGTCAAGCGGGCGGAAGACGGACGGTATCATGTGGTCATTAACGGCGGGCGGATCGATACCGGCCTGGACGCGGTGGCGTGGGCGAAAAAGGCAAACGAGCTGGGCGCGGGAGAGATTCTGCTGACCTCCATGGAGGCGGACGGGACGAAAGCGGGATTCGACCTTGGCATTACAGAAGAAATCTGCGAGGCCGTATCCATTCCGGTGATCGCGTCCGGCGGCGCGGGAACGCTTGCGCATTTTTCCGAAGTGTTTGAAAAGACGCATGCCGACGCGGCGCTGGCCGCTTCGCTGTTTCATTACGGAGAGCTGACGGTGCCGCAGGTCAAGGCGCATCTGCGCGAACGTGGCATCGCAGTGCGGGAGGGGTGAAATCGATGGATTTGTCGCGATTTTTTCAGAAAGCGCCGCTGATTCCCGCCATTGTGCAGGAGGCGGAAACGGGTCAAGTGCTGATGCTCGCGTATATGAATGAAGAATCGCTGCGCCGCACGATGGAGACAGGCTATACCTGGTTTTTCAGCCGATCGAGGCAGGAATTGTGGAATAAGGGCGCGACGTCAGGCCACGTGCAGAAGGTCCATTGTATTCATACCGACTGCGACGATGACACGCTGCTCGTGACAGTGACGCAGACAGGGGCCGCTTGCCATACTGGCAATAAGACTTGCTTTTTCCGGGAAATATGGCAGGAGAAAGCACACGAGGAGGAACAGGCGTGAACAAGGAACTGTATGACGTGATTCTGGACCGGCGGGCGCATCCGCAGGAGGGATCGTATACCAACTATCTGTTTGAAAAGGGGCTGGACAAGATCCTCAAAAAGGTGGGGGAGGAGTCGGCGGAAACGATCATCGCGGCCAAAAACTTGGCGGCAGGCAATGGCAGCGAGGAAGAACTGGTGGGGGAGATTAACGACCTGCTCTATCATGTCTGGGTTATGATGGCGCAGTGCGGGATTTCCTATGAGGCCGTCGCGGAGGAGAATGCTCGCCGCAGCCAGAAAATTGGCAACCTCAAGCCCATGAAAGTGGTCGATCGGAACACCTGAGTTTTTCCCGTTTGCGCCTTTGCAGCGCCGCTTTGTCCGCACTGTGTTTTTGGAACGCGGACAGTGCGCGGGGGCCGTGATATGCGCAGGGCAGAGACGGGATTGTTCCTTTCGCAAAAAATCCGCAGCCGGATGGCAAAAATGCTTTTCGGCCTGCGGATTTTGTGGTATAATGAAAAAAATATTTTTTCCGCCAGGCAGCAAGTGCCTGATTGCCCGGCGGAAGGGATAGGGCGTTTCAAAACATTCCAGTGGGGAAAGGGACGATCTTTTTGCAGGAGAAAATACTGGTTCTGGATTTTGGCGGACAATATAATCAGCTCATCGCCCGCCGCGTGCGCGAATGCAACGTCTATTGTGAGGTGCGGCCGTACACCCTGTCGGTAGAGGAGATTCGGGCGTTTGTGCCGCAGGGGATTATTTTCACCGGCGGCCCCAACAGCGTTTATGCGCCCGGCGCGCCGCAGTGCGATCCCGCGATTTTTTCTCTGGGCGTGCCGGTGCTGGGCATTTGTTACGGCATGCAGACCATGGCAAAGACGCTGGGCGGAGAGGTGGCTTCGCCCGATACCCGGGAATATGGGAAAACGATGGTTTCTCTGGGCGACAGCGCCCTGTTTGCCGGCATACCGCGCGAGACGGTCTGCTGGATGAGCCATACCGATTATGTCAAAACGCTGCCTGCCGGTTTTTCCTGTGTTGCGACGACAGAGGCGTGCCCCAACGCCGCGATGGAGGATCGAACGCGCGGCCTTTATGGCGTCCAGTTTCATCCGGAGGTGCTGCATACGGAGCACGGGACGCAAATGCTGCGCAATTTCCTGTTCTCGGTTTGCGGTTGCACGGGACAGTGGACCATGCGGCAGTACGCGGCCGATATGATCGCCTCCCTGCGTGAGAAGATTGGCGACGGCAAAGTGCTGTGCGGCCTGTCCGGCGGAGTGGACAGCTCTGTGGCGGCGACGCTTTTGCAGCGTGCGGTTGGCCGGCAGCTGACCTGTATTTTTGTGGACACTGGCTTAATGCGCAAGGATGAAGGCGACGAAGTCGAGCGCGCGTTTGCGGACCGGGATCTCAACTTTGTCCGGGTGAATGCGGGAGAACGCTTTTTTGCCAGATTGAAGGGCGTGGAGGACCCGGAGGCCAAGCGCAAAATCATCGGAGAGGAATTCATCCGCGTGTTTGAGCAGGAGGCGAAAAAAATCGGCCAGGTGGATTTCCTGGTGCAGGGGACGATTTATCCGGACGTCATTGAGTCCGGCGCAGGGGATGCGGCGGTGATCAAGAGCCACCATAATGTCGGCGGCCTGCCGGATTACGTCGATTTTCGAGAGATTGTCGAGCCGTTGCGGCTGCTGTTTAAGGATGAAGTGCGCCAACTCGGGCAAGAGTTAGGCCTGCCGGATTATCTTGTCTGGCGGCAGCCGTTCCCGGGACCGGGGCTGGGAATCCGTGTTCTCGGTGAAGTCACACAGGAGAAAGTTCGGATTTTGCAGGAAGCGGATGCGATTTTTCGTGCGGAGATCGAAGCAGCCGGCCTGGGACGGGAAGTCAACCAGTGCTTTGCCGTGCTCACACCCATGCGCTCGGTCGGCGTGATGGGGGATGAACGCACGTATGATTATACGTTGGCGCTGCGCGCAGTTACCACGACGGATTTCATGACAGCGGATTGGGCGCACCTGCCGTATGATTTATTGGAGCGCGTTTCCAACCGGATCATTAATGAAGTCAAGCATATTAACCGTATCGTCTATGATATCACGAGCAAGCCTCCCGCAACGATAGAATGGGAGTAATTAACCCAACCCCGGAAACCCGCATAAACACTGGGTTTTCGGGGTCTTCTTATGCCTCGAAGTACACGAAAAGTACACGGAAGTACATTTCAGCCTATGCGCACAGAGCGTTCAGCTGCTCCATAATCTGCACATTCTTGTGCGGATACAGGTGGGCATAGATTTCAAGAGTCGTTTCAATGTTTTCATGCCCCAGCCGTTCGCTGATGTACAAAACGGAGACGCCAAGCTCAATCAGTAGGCTGGCGTGGCTGTGCCTGAGATCATGCACGCGGATTTTCTTTGCACCGCTTAGCTGGCAACCTCTCTCCATCTCGTGATATAAAAAGCTTTTTGTCACATCGAAAAGCCTGTCCCCCTCCTCATAATCTACAAG
>CAJFTT010000060.1 GCA_904420005.1 Candidatus Tabaqchalia intestinavium
CGCGGCCGGCAATTTGCCGGCCGCGCTTCTTTGGATGCGGGGGCGCGCCGCGTTCGGTGCGGGGAAGGTACGCTGCCGGCGTCACCCGCGGAGAAGATGCATGTCGCCGGAGACAGTTTCCATCCGGATGTCGGCGCTGCCGTCGAGGTAGGTGGCCTGATCCTCCCGGCTCTGCACGGCGAAGTCACAGATGAAGTCGCCGCTCACCGAATCGTGCTGCGCGGTGAAACCGCCGCCTTCGGGCAGCGTGAGGCGAATGTTGCCGCTGACGGTTTCCGCGTCGAAAGAGCGAAGCGGCGTCGAGGTGCGCACCTCGATTTCGCCGGAGACGCTCTCCTGCTGCAGGCTGCCGAAGCTGCCGGCCAGGCGGACGGTGCCGCTGATCGCTTCGGTCTCGACCGTGTCGGCCGTGACGTCCGTTGCGTTGACCGAGCCGGAAACGGTCTCGACCGACAGACGCGCCGCCTGCGTGCCGGACAGCGTCACGCCGCCGGAAACGCTCTCCAGCTCGACGGTCTGGGCGCTGACGCCTTCCTCCAGCGCGATGGACGCCGCGACGCTGTCCGCCGAGAGCCTGCGCAGGGTCTCGGCCATCGAGCGCGGCAGCCGGATCTCCAGGGACTTTTGCAGCGAGCTGCGCAGCGCAAAGCCGAACGCTTGCGACGCGCGGAATTGCAGGATCAATTTGCCGTCGCGCAGCAGATAATGCAGCTGCTCTTTTTCCTCCAGCGCGCGGTCGGCGGTTTCGGAGAACTGCACCGTTTCCCCGTCGTAAAGGGAAATGCGCACGTCGCCGGAGATCCAGTGCACCTCCAGCTCCTGCACCTGCGCGGGGTCGGCGCTGCCGGGGCCGACGCTGTACAATTCGCTGTTTTCATAGGAAAACCCGCCGAAGGAAAGCCCGCCGAAAATGGGCACGCCGACGATCCCGCAGATGAGCAGACCGAGGAGCAGCAGCGCGACGATAGACCACAGGACGATGCGGAGAATGGCCGAAGTTTTCATAGCAAGGATTCCTGCCTTTCTTGAAACTGGGGCGCGCGGGTCACGCCTTGAGGTCAAACACGGCCTTGAGGATCGCCTCGACCGCCACGGCGATCAGGAAGATCACCCACGTGATGTGCCAGGCGGAGGTCAGGAAGCTGACGAGGATATACACCACGACCGTCACGGCCCACAGCGCGGCGGAAACAGAGGCGAAGAGCTTGTTTTTGCCGCTGTTTTTGGCCTTCCATTCCTTGAATTCCTCCACCATCGTGTCGTTGGCCCGCACATAACGGGGTTTCGACATGCCGTTGTAGATCAGCAGTCCCGTAGCCAGCGCCACCAGCACAAGCAGCAGCACAATGGCCAGCAGGCTGTCGGGCACCAGAATGACCGGCACGACGGAGAGGATATAGAGCATGACGGCGACCGAGACGAGCACGGCGGATTTCTGCCGGCTCTTTTCCAGCATCTCCTGGCTGCGCGCCTGCGCGGGGTCGGCGGCCAGCGTGCGCAGCAGCTCGTCGATGTCCCCTACGCTCGCGGCGGCGAGGCTGAAAGCCGCCTCCTCGCTTTTGCCCGCGGCGCGCAGGTCGTTATATTTGTCGATGAGATTCTGCAGCAGCTCCTCCTTGAGGTCGGCCGTCCTGCGGCTCTGCGGCGCGTTCTCGAACAGCGCGTCGATGTAGTGGCGAAGCTTTTCTTCCATGGGGTTATTCCTCCTCTGAAATCAGAATATCGATTAGTTTTTTGGCGGTGTCCCATTCTTCCCGCAGCCGCGCATACGTTTTGCGTCCGATGGGCGTGATGGAATAATATCGCCGACGCGCGCCGGTGCTCTCATCTCCCCAGTAGGAGGTGATGCAGCCCGCCTCCTCCAGCCGCCGGAACGCCGTGTAAAGCGTGGCTTCTTTGAGTTCATATTGCTGCTCGGTCTTGTTCTGAATGGCGCGGTTGATTTGGTATCCGTAGCTGTCGCCATGCAGCAGATGCGCCAGGATGATGGTATCCGTGTGACCGCGGATCAGATCGGATGCAATGGACATGGCCCCATCCCCTTTCTTTTTATATCCTACAATACAATACCTCGTCTGTCAAGGTATATTTTATAATAAATTATATTTTTATCGAGAATACCGCCGGGATGAGGGGAAGCGTTTTCTGCGGGGGCGACGCGCGCGGGCATCGTTTGTGGCTCCTCCGCGCCGTTCGGTCCCGGCGGCCCAACGGCGCGGAGAGGGCGCTCGTCCGGCGCGCAGCGAGAAACGGACAGGCGCTCTTCGCCCTCGGGTGCACGCGGCCGGCGGTCGGCCTGCGCGATGCAGGCGCTGACGAAGCCTTTCGCCCTCGGGCGCACGCAGCCGGCGGAGAATGTACGGGCGCGCGGTAGGACAGACACCCGCGTTCATCCCGGCCGCTGGCAGGCCCGGCGCCCCTTGCCCGCCGAAGGCAACGCCGCGCCTGCGTTTTTTTGTGCGCGGGTGCGTTTGGCGCCGGGGGAATGGCCGCTGCCTGACCCCGGAGACAGCGGCGCGCGGCGTCACCCGCCCGTCGAATTCGCGGCAGAAAGAATTCAAATTTTCTCTGGCATATTGGAAAGGAATGTGGTACAATAAAGAAAACGTGCGGCGCCGGAGAGCGGCGGCGCGTGAGTATAGGATTCCGCCTGGGCGCAGCGTGGCCGGAGTGCCGCTGCGCCCCTCCCTTTCCCGCACGGCGGAGCCCAACCATTCGGAGGTGTTCTCTTTGGCGTATTTGACAGACATCGAGATCGCGCAGCAGGCGCGGCTGCAGCCGATCGGCGAGATCGCGCGCGGCCTGGGTATCGAGGAGGAGTATCTGGAGCAGTACGGCAAATACAAGGCGAAGGTGGACTTCAATCTCCTGCGCGCGCGGGCGGCGCAGCCGGACGGCAAGCTCGTGCTGGTGACGGCCATCAACCCCACGCCCGCGGGCGAGGGGAAAACCACGACTTCGATCGGCCTGGCGGATGCGCTGCGCCGCATCGGGGAGAAGGCGGCGCTCGCCCTGCGTGAGCCGTCCCTGGGCCCGGTTTTCGGCGTGAAGGGCGGCGCGGCGGGCGGCGGCTGGGCGCAGGTGGTGCCGATGGAGGACATCAACCTGCATTTCACCGGCGACATCCACGCCATCGGCGCGGCCAACAATCTTCTGGCCGCCATGCTGGATAATCATATTTATCAGGGCAACCGCCTGCGCATCGATCCCGAGCGCATCACCTGGCGGCGCTGCGTCGACATGAACGACCGGCAGCTGCGCGCGGTGGAGGACGGCCTGGGGGGCAAGTTCGGCGGCGTGCCCCGGCGCGACGGCTTCGACATCACGGTCGCGTCCGAGATCATGGCGGTGCTGTGCCTGGCCCGGGATATCCCCGACCTCAAGGAGCGGCTGCGCCGCATCGTCGTGGGCTATAACGTCGACGGCGCGCCTGTGACGGCGGGAGATCTGCATGCGGCGGGGGCCATGGCCGCGCTGCTCAAAGACGCGATCAAGCCCAATCTTGTGCAGACGCTCGAGCACACGCCGGCGTTTGTGCATGGCGGCCCCTTTGCCAATATCGCGCACGGCTGCAACAGCGTCATGGCCACGCGCATGGCGATGAAGCTGGCGGATTACGCCGTGACGGAGGCCGGGTTCGGCGCGGATCTCGGCGCGGAGAAATTTTTGGACATCAAATGTCGGCTGGCGGGCCTCGTGCCGTCGGCGGTCGTCATCGTCGCGACGGTGCGGGCGCTGAAATACCACGGCGGCGTCGAGAAAGCGGCGCTGGGGGAGGAGAACCTCGAAGCGCTGCGCGCCGGCCTGCCCAACCTGCTGCGCCATATCGAAAATATCACCGTGCGCTATGGCCTGCCGGCCGTGGTGGCCGTCAACCGCTTCCCGACCGATACCCAGGCCGAGCTGGACGCCGTGATCGAGGCCTGCGGCGGGCTGGGGGTGCGCGCCGTGCTCTCGGAGGTCTGGAGAAAAGGCGGCGCGGGCGGCGAAGCGCTGGCGCGTGAGGTGGTGCGGCTGTGCAAGGAGGAGACGCCGCGCTTCACCTTCGCCTATCCTGACGATCTGCCGCTGCGGGAGAAGATCGAGGCTGTCGTGACCAGGATTTACGGTGGGGCGGGCGTGCGCTTCGAGCCGGCGGCGGAAACGTCGCTTAAGCGCCTGGAGGCGCTGGGCTTCGGTCGGCTGCCGGTCTGCATCGCCAAGACGCAGTATTCCTTCTCGGATGACGCGACCCTGCGCGGCCGGCCGGAAGGCTTCACCGTGACGGTGCGCGAGGCCCGCGTTTCCGCGGGCGCGGGGTTCGTCGTCGTGCTGGCGGGCAATATCATGACCATGCCGGGCCTGCCGCCGGCGCCGGCGGCGGAACGCATCGACGTCGACGAGACGGGCAAAATTTCCGGTTTGTTCTGACCGGGCCGGAGGAAACAGGACGGATGCGGGGCGGCCGGGCGTCGCCCCGCTCGGAATATTTTTGGAGCGATTTATGGGGGAAGAAGTATGAGCTTTTCGGAGAGAACATGCGATCAATTCATCAAGGAGCTGGCGTCGAAGGCGCCGGTGCCGGGAGGCGGCGGCGCGTCCGCGCTGGCCGGCGCGCTGGGCATGGCGCTGGGCAGCATGGTGGGCAACCTCACGCTGGGCAAGAAAAAATATGCCGCCGTGCAGGAGGACATCGAGTGCATCCTGCAAAACGCCGAGGCGCTCCAGCGCGACCTGATGGCGCTCATTGATGACGACGCCGAGGCGTTTTACCCGCTGTCGCAGGCGTATTCCCTGCCCACGGAGACCGAGGAGGACAGGGCGCACAAGGAAGCGGTCATGGAAGAAGCGATCAAGAACGCCTGCCTCGCCCCCCTGGCCATTATGGAGAAAGCGATGCAGGCCATCGCCCTGCACGGGGAACTGCTGCAGAAGGGCAGCCGCATGATGGTCAGCGACGTGGGCGTCGGCGTGCTGCTGTGCAAGACGGCGCTGATGGGCGCGTCGCTCAATGTGCTCATCAACACCAAATCCATGCGCAACGCGGCGGTGGCCGAGCGCATGAATTCCAAGGTGGACGCCATGCTGCGTCGCGGCATGGCGCAGGCGGACGAAATTTACGCCGGGGTGCTCGCGCAGATCAAATGACCGCCCCCGGGCGACAGCCGGCGCGGCAGGCGGGGACGCGCCCGCCGCGCCAAAAGAGCAAGCCAACAGCAGAAAGGATGATCCCAACATGACACAGCTGCGAGGAAAACCTGTCACCGACGCCATGGCGGAGCGCCTGCGGGCGCAGGCCGACGCGCTGCGCGCGCGGGGAGTGATCCCCACGCTGGCCATTGTGCGCGTGGGGGAGAAGCCGGACGATCTGTCCTATCAACGCGGCGCGGTCAAGCGGTGCGAATCGCTGGGCGTGGATGCGCGGGTGTTCGCCTATCCCGCGGACATCCGGCAGGATGCTTTCCTCGCGGCGCTGGACACGGTTGCGGCCGACCCGGACGTGCATGGCATCCTGCTGCTGCGCCCGCTGCCCCGGCAGCTGGACGAAGCGCAGGTGCTGCGGCATATGCCGCCGGAGAAGGACATGGACTGCCTGCTGACGCTCAATCTCGGGCGTGTGTTCTGCGACGATCCGACCGCCGCTGCGCCCTGCACCGCGCAGGCGGTCATGGAGCTGCTGCATCACTATCAGATCCCGCTGGAGGGCAAGCGCGTGACGGTTGTGGGCCGCAGCCTCGTGGTGGGTAAGCCGCTGGCCATGCTGCTGCTGCGGGAGAACGCCACCGTCACGCTCTGCCACAGCCGCACGAAGGACCTGCCCGCCGCCTGCCGGCAGGCTGACATCGTGGTGGCGGCCATCGGCCGGGCGAAAATGCTCGACGCGGCCTATTTTTCACCCGGGCAGACGGTCATCGACGTGGGCATCAACGTCGATGCGGACGGCAACCTCTGCGGCGACGTGGACATGGCGGCGGCTGAACCGGTCGTCGCGCAGCTCACGCCGGTGCCGGGCGGCGTCGGCGGGGTGACGACCTCCGTCCTCGCGCAGAATGTCCTGCGTGCGGCGGCGCGCGCGGCCAACGGGTGAGGCGCGCCCTTTCCATCGCGCCTCGGTTTGTGTTTCCGGAGCCCCCGGCGGCGGAGTTTCTCCGTCGCCGGGGGCTTTTCGCTGCTTTGGCGGACGTCCCGGGCAGAAATGCGGAGACAAAGACGGGACCGATGGATCAGGCTGCTTCCATAGAAGCTTTCTGTTTTTCGCCCCTTGGCGCGGGCGCGTATATTTTTGCGGCATATCCTTATGCGCGGCTGTATCGGCGCTTCTCCGGCGAAGGAACGCCGAGCGTCGCCGCGCCCGATCGGAGAAAGGCGCCCCGCTGCGAACACGAACCATTCCCCGTATCCGCCGCGCGGCAGGGCGATCGCGTCCTGCGGGAGCGAAGTTCTTCTCATTACCCGCTTGAGGGACAAATGGTTTTGACTTTCGTGGCCTGCCGCCTTTGCAGCATTCGCCCGCGCTGCAAGAATGGAGCGGGGATAGCTTGCCGTCTGCAGAGAACGCGCCGGGGCTTCCCGGCCGCCGGTCCCATCGCCTCGGGAAACATCTTCGCCCCGCCGGCGCCTGCCCGGCAGCGTGCCGGGCTTAACCCCTGTGGATCGGGAGAAGTCTCTGCGTTTGCCCTGTGGCTCGTGAAGCGTGACGCTTGCGCCCCGCTGCCCAGGAATTTTTGCGGAAATATGGGGAGAAATCTACAAAATAATTGATTTTTCTCCCAATTTAGTATATAGTTAGAACAAAACATTCCAAAATATGGCAGGAGGGGTAGGATGAAACCAATCGCAAACAACGAGGCCATCGAATGGTTCGCCGCAGAGAACGGGCGCAGCGTCCCGCAGGCGACTTTGCAGGCGTCGGGACGGCTGTGTTTCGGCAAAGTGCTCAAAGATGAGCTGCGCGGCCCGCTGCGGATCGGGCTGCTGGAGAAAGAACCGGTGCTGGTGCTGTGCAGCGCCGAAGAAGGCAGCCGGATGAATTCTCTGGGGCATATGCGGATGCGTAAGCTGGCCGCGACGCTTTTGCAACGGAAAGTGACGCTGCCGGCGCGGTTTCTGTTCCAGCAGGAGGGCGGCGTCTGGTACGGCAGGATCGATCCCATCTGGACGCCGCCGCGCCGTCGCCCGCGGCGGCTGCGCGGGGAGAAAGCGGCGCGCCTGCTGGATATGTATTCCTATCTCATCGAGTCGGTCATCACGCAATACGCCAAGTCGACGCCGCTGGAGGACAAACGCTCCCTTGCGACGGAGGAGTTCCTCGTGGCCGCGGCGGAATATTTGCCGACCTGCGGGGATTTTTCGGAATACATGCGCGCGCGGCTGCGGGAGCGCCTGCGCCGGGAGAATCACGCCTATTCGGATCACAGTCAGTTTGTGCGGCGTTCGCTCGACGCGGACATGACCGGGCAGGCCTCCGATCCCTTTACGCTTTATGACTGCCTGGCGCAGACGGAGGATCCGCTGGATGCGGTGGACGAGCGGGAGATGCGCGAGGCGTTCCTGCGCACCTTGCAGCCGGTCGAGCAGAAGCTCTGCCGCATGCTCAGCGACGGCTACCGCGTGGAGGAAATTTCTCGACGCTTGCAGATTCCCAAGGACACGCTGCAGACGCGGTGCGCCCGCCTGGGCCGGCAATGGAGCGCTTTCACCCAGCAGGAATCCGTGCAGCGACAACCGTAAGGGCGGCTTCCCAAGCGCAGGGAAATGTGGTAAAATACAGGCGAAAAAACGTTCGTCCGGCGGTGCGCCTGTGTAACAACAGGGCCATGCCGGGCGGCTGAGAGGGGAAAAGCTTTGTATTTTCACTGTTTGCATTGCGCGTTCACGCTGGAAGCCCCGGCCATGCCGGACGCCTGCCCCAACTGCGGCAAGGGACCGCTACAGGCGCGGCGGGCGTCCGAGCTGACGGGCGCGGATTATAACTGCCTGGCCATGACTTGCTTGCAGCAGGGCGGGACGGAGGATGAGAAAGCGGTCAAGCTGCTGCGCCGCGCGGCGCTGCAGGGAGATCCGTGGGGCATCTGCAATCTCGGCTGGTGCTTCGAGGCCGGGCGCGGGGTCGAGCAGGATCCGGCACAGGCGGTGTGGCTGTACCGGCAGGCGGCGGAGTTCGGGTACCCGCTGGCGCTGTGCAATCTCGGCGGTTGCTATGAGCATGGGTTCGGCACCGCGCGGGACGTGGGGAAGGCGGTCGAATGCTACCGTGCCGCCGCCGAACAGGGGTATCCGCGCGCGCAGTTCCGCCTCGGGCTGTGCTATGACTACGGGACCGGCGTGGCGCGCAGCGAGCGGGATGCGGCGGAGTGGTACCGCGCGGCGGCCTGGGCGGATTATCCGCCCGCGCAGAATAACCTCGGCTGGTGCTACGAGCACGGCGCAGGGGTGGGGCGCGACCCGGAGAAGGCGGCGCTGTGGTATGGGAAAGCCGCCGCGCAGGAGGATCCGCGCGCGCAGTGCAACCTGGGGCGCTGTTATGAATACGGCATCGGCGTGGACAAGGACATGACGCGCGCGGCGGCGCAATATCTCGCGGCCGCCAAGCAGGGCGATCCGGAGGGCCAGTGCTGCATCGGCTGGTGCTACGAATATGGCGAAGGGGTGGCGCAGGACGTCGGCTGCGCCGTCGAATGGTACCGCGCGGCGGCCGTGCAGGGCAGCCTGCGGGCGATATGCAATCTCGGCATCTGCTATGAATTCGGCCGGGGTGTGGAGAAGGACGCCGCCAAGGCGGCCGAGCTCTACCGGCGCGCGGCGGAGCAGGGATCCGCGGCGGCGCAATGCTGCCTAGCGTGGTGCCTGGAGAATGGAAGCGGAGTCGAGCAGGACCGGCAGCAGGCGGTGTTCTGGTACCGGCAGGCGGCCGAGCAGGGCAACCCCCGTGCGCAGTGCAATCTCGGCGCGTGCTATGAATACGGCGAGGGTGTGCCGGAGGACCCGGAGGAAGCGGAGCGGCTCTACCGGCAGGCGGCCGAGCAGGGGTATGCCCCGGCGCAGACCAATCTTGGGAACCTGCTTGACCGGCAGGGGGATATGCCGCAGGCGCTGCACTGGTATCGGGAGGCGGCCCAGCAGGGCTATGCCGGCGCGCAGAACCAGCTCGGTTTGTGCTATCGGGACGGGCATGGGGTCGAGCAGGACGCGGAGACCGCGGTGTATTGGTACCGCCTGTCCGCGGAGCAGGGAGACCCGCTGGGGCAGTGCAATCTGGGATATTGTTATGAGGCGGGCATCGGCGTGCCGGAGGATCTGGAGGAAGCGGCGCGCTGGTACGCGCGCGCGGCGGAGCAGGGCAGTCGGCAGGCCAAGAAGAACCTCGGTGTTTGCTATGAATTCGGCCGCGGGGTCGAGCAGGATCGGGAGAGGGCAGCAGCGCTCTACCGGGAGGCGGCGCAGGCTGGGCATGCGGAGGCGCAGTTCCGCCTGGCGCGCTGCCTGGAATACGGACGCGGCGTGCAGAAAGATATCCCGCAGGCCATCCGCTGGTACGAGCGGGCGGCCGAGCAGGGGCATGCGGGGGCGCAGGCCAGTCTTGGCTGCCTGTATGACTTCGGCACGGATGTCGAGCGGGATGTGCAGAAAGCCGTGGAGTGGTACGTACGCGCGGCGGAGGGCGGCGATCCGGTCGCGCAGAACAACCTCGGCGAATGCTACCGCCGCGGGATCGGCGTGCCGCGGGATGCGGGGGAAGCGGCGCGGCTCTACCGCCTCGCCGCGGAGCAGGGGGATGCGACGGCCTGCTGGAACCTGGGAGAATGCTATGAGCACGGCGACGGCGTCGAGGCGGATATGGCGCAAGCGGTGCGCTGGTATACGCGCGCGGCGGAGGGGGACGATCCCGACGCGCTGCTGCGTCTGGCGCGCTGCTATGCCGACGGAGACGGCGTGGCGCAGGATATGGAACGCGCGGCGGCGCTGTGCCGCCGCGCGGCGCAGCAGCAGGAGGATGAGAAAGTCGCGGCCGCAGCGCGCCGCCTGCTGCGGCAATGGGGCGAGGACTGAGCCCTGGACGAGGGCGCATGCGGAGCGGACATGCTGCTTTGCGGCGCGTGCGCCTTTCTGCGGTGCATGCGCCTTTTTGCCCCGCCCGCTTGGGACCAAGACGGCGCCGGCAGAGAGAGGCTTTCCGCTGCCGCAACTTTGATGGGGCTGCGTTTGCATCCCGGCGCAGCGCTGCTGGTCGGGATGCCGGGGCGGCTGCGCACAGAAAAAAGGCTGGGAATCCTGTGCTTTGGGATTTCCAGCCTTTTTGATGGTCAAAAGCGAGAAAATGCCGGGGAAAAGGGGCGTGTCTTTCCCACTGGGAGATGCTGAAGGGGAAGCGCGCCGCCGGGGTGAGGGATACCGCTACACCGGGGTGCAAAGCGAATTGCCCCAGGCAGCGGTCGAGCCCGAAAAACACCGAAGGGAGAAAAGCAAAACAGGCAACTTCCATGCGGCGCCAGAAGATACGGCCGGCGGGCGCGCGCCTTCTGTGCCGGCCCGGTGGAAGTGGTTACACACTCCTCGGAAAAATGGAGTAAGAAATATCAGCGTGTCCGCTGAATCTCAGGGGATGGCGCAGCCGGGAGCCCGGCACATTCGGCTACATATCCCTGTTACAGAAATTGAATGAACGCACTTTCCCACCTCTGGGGATATGGCGCAGCAGGGAATGCCGGCAAACAAACGCGATACCTCTCGACGCAGGGAAGCGACAATAAAATTAAAAAGCCCGGAAACCCGTGAGACTCAAGGGTTTCCGGTTATATGGGGTATGGCGCAGCTGGAAGCCCGATACACTCGCTTACACACCCCTGTTACAAAAATTGAATAAACGCACTTTCCCATACCCGGGGTTTATAGCTCAGCTGAGGGTCTGCGCGAGTCGCGGCCCGCGAGAGCGCGGCGCCGAGGCGCAGACGAAAGCGCCGAGCGCCGCTGGCTGGCGCGGAAAGCAACGCTCACGCGCCGGTCAGCGCGGCGAGATCTTCAGATTCCAAGGACGGGTGCAGCGCGCGGTTGATGGCCATGCTCAGCAGCGTTGCCGAATGCTCGATGAGCACGTCGATTTCCCGCGGGGTGACGACCATGGAGGGCGCCTGCCGGTCGTCCATCATGCGCCGGATTTCTTCCCGCAGCCCATCCTGCCGCGCGTCCTCGCGCCCGCCGAGCACGTCGGTCGCGAGCGTGACCGCGTCCACGACCGTCGGCACGCCGATGGAGACGACCGGCACGCCCAGCGTCTCTTCCGACAGCGCCTGCCGGTGATTGCCCACGCCGGAGCCCGGCGCGATGCCCGTGTCCGACAGCTGCACCGTGCTGCCCAGCCGCTCCATGCTGCGCGCCGCCAGCGCGTCGATGACCAGCACAAGGGAGGGATGGATCCGCTCGACCAGCCCGCGCACGATTTCTCCCGTTTCCACGCCCGTCTGTCCCAACACGCCCGGCGCGATGGAAGAGACCGGCGTCATGCCCGGCACGTCGAGCAGCTGCGAGAGCTCGCGCGCCATATGGCGCGTCACGAAGATCTGCTCCGCCGTTTTGGGTCCCAGCGCGTCGGGCGTGCATTGCGCGTTGCCCAGCCCGACCACCAGCACGCCGCCGCCCGTTTTCCCTTCCGCCAGCCGCGCGATTTCCCGCGCCGCGATGCGCAGCGTGTCCTCGAGATTTTCCGGGCTGGTGCGCGCGAAATTCTGCGTGCTCAGCGTGACGTAAACGCCGCGCGGTTTGCCCACGGCCCGCTCGCCGCGCTCGTCGAGAATGCGCACGCGCGAGATCGTTACGCCGCCGACCTGGCTTTCCTCTTTCTCCACGCCCTCCAGCCGGCCGGAGGCTTCCGCCAGCCCGACCGCTTCGGCCGCAAGGTCCGTTCTGATCATGTCGTTTCCTCCCGTCGCATAAATTCGGACTGTAAAGTTAAATGAAAGTTGAAGACCCGTCAGCCCTTCTGGTACAATGGTTTTACCACAAACACAATGTACTCCCAGA
>CAJFTT010000061.1 GCA_904420005.1 Candidatus Tabaqchalia intestinavium
AACTATACCCTATAAGGCTCCGTCCTTCTACTTTTTTATTCGCTTTTTCTTGCCCTGCTGTCCAATATGTATTGTAGCTCTACAAACGCACCGAGCGCATTGTGCAGGAGGGAATGGACGCCCTGATGAAGGGCCGCACCTCCTTCGTGATCGCGCACCGGCTGTCCACCATTCGCAACGCCGACGTGATTATGGTGCTGGATCATGGCAGAATCATCGAGCGCGGCTCTCACGAGAAACTCATTGCGGACAAAGGAACCTATTATCAGCTCTACACAGGCGCATTTGAACTGGAATAAGCTGCCCCAGGTTAAACAGCAATGGCGTGGCCAATCACGGCCACGCCATTGCTGCAGTTTCCCGGACACGCCGCGCGGCAGCGTCGCCAACCCGTTGCAGAAAAAGCCGCGCGACCTGCATTTGCCGGCCTATGGATCGAAGGGAGCTCTCATATTCCATCCTGCAGGCGGGACAGCGTCTGGCCGATATCCCCGTCGAGGCAGATGGATTGGCGCTGAATCTCCCGGGGACAGACCGCTTCGCCGCGATTGATACAAGCGTAGACCGCTTTGGGATTGGCCGCCGTCATCTGCCAGAAAGGATACTTGATAATGACCGGGGTGTTATACCCTACACCAAGTTCTAAAAACAGAATGTGCAGCCCCTCATGCCGGCGAATAAAATCATCATAGCGCTCGGACGCCGCATACCAGCCTTCATCCTGCACAAAGGTCCCGTCGCTGCGCAGATTCATGGTCATGGGCGCGCCGCAGACCGGACATTGGGGAACGAGCTGTGCGGGGATTTTCATGTCCTTTTGCTCCGCTACCATCTGCCGGACAATTTCCTCATTATCATAGGTTTTTTGATGGCAGGGCTTAGAACATTGCCACAAGCCATAGTCGCCCTGCGTATAAAACAGCCGCTTCTTATCAAAACCCGCCTTTTGAAAGCAGTGATCCACATTGGTTGTAACGACAAAATAGTCCTTGCCTTTCACAAGGCCCAACAGATCCGAATAGGTTGCTTTGGGCGGATCCTCATAGCGGTTGAGGTAAATGTACCGACTCCAGTATGCCCAATATTCCTCCAGCGTCTTGTAGGGATAAAATCCACCGGAATACATATCGTGAAAGCCATATTTCTGCTCGAAATCCGCAAAGTGGCTGCTAAAGCGTTCCCCTGTATAGAGAAATCCCGCGGAGGTGGAAAGACCCGCGCCGGCGCCGATCACGATCGCGTCGGCGCTTTCTATTTCATTTTTCAACCGGTCCATTTGCTCCGAGTAACGCTCGGTAGATGTTGAAATCGGTTTCCTTGAAAACATTGAAAATCACCTCAATTTCGCTGTGGAGCTGCGCTTTGAAATCCTTCACGATCTGAAGCGCAATTTCCGCCGCTTTCTCATTGGGAAAATGAAACTCTCCCGTAGAAATACAGCAGAACGCAATATTCTTTACCCTATTTTGCTCCGCCAGCTCCAAGCAGGCGCGATAGCAGGATGCGAGCATTTTCTCGTCCCTTTTCGTAAGCCGCCCCTGAACAATCGGGCCGACTGTGTGCAGGACATACCGGCAGGGCAAATTGAACGCAGGCGTGATCTTCGCCCCGCCTGTCTCCTCTTCATGCCCTTGCCGCCGCATCAGTTCCGCGCAGGCCAGGCGAAGCTGAACGCCGGCAAAGGTGTGAATCGCATTATCAATGCAGCCATGACAAGGCACGAAGCATCCCAGCATTTGGCTGTTGGCCGCATTGACGATCGCGTCGCAGCGCAGGGTTGTAATATCCCCTTGCCAGAGATAGATCCCTTCCTGTATCGGCTGTAAATCGGCAAGATCGATGATTCCCTTTCGCCGGGTTTCTTCCTGCAAATAAGCGTCCTGCACCGTTAAAAATTCCTGACTGACAGGGCGCGGCATCCGGATATTGAACAGGGAGCGGAGCAGGCGCTTTTGCCCATCTTCGTCCTCTGGAATTTCCATTCCTTCATATCTCAGCTGCTCTTTCAGCAGCTCGGAAATCAAATATACTCTTCTTTCCTTCTGCGTCATTTCGCACCCTCCCGAATCACGGCTCTCTGCGGGCAAACTTCCATGCAATTGCCGCAATGCAGGCAATGCGCCTGCTGAATCACCGCCGGTGTGGACGTGAAATCAATACAGTTTTGCGGACATACCGCTTCACAAACACGGCAGTGGGTACAGGCTTCTGTGATAAAGTAGCCTTCCTGTTCTGCCTTTACCTGCCCAAAAGAAAAGGAAAACCTTTCAATGGGCTTTTGGGACAGGTCAAACCACTCGCCGCTTCCCGCATAAAGCTGGAATACCGCCAAAGCCTTTTGGGATTCCGGCGTGGGGTAGATCTCTCGCATATAAGGGTTCTTTTCAAACAGCCGGGGCAGCAGACCGCCGCCAAGCTCTTTCACCTTCCCGCGCACTGATACCGCCACGCAGGACATGGTATCTTCGCCTTTCATGCCGGTGAGCGCCATAAAACTGCTTTCTTTCAACCGGTTATAAAATCCCTTGCCTTTGGCGGTGAGAAAATACAGCCCGGTTTCATCGGCGTCCATCATATCGATGGCACAGGTCACGGGCAGTCCGTCTTGATCTGTGGTTGCAGCAACCGTCGTATGAATCTCCTGCTGCAAATAATTCAAAACCTCTGTTGCTGTCACGCCAACTACGCCTCCTATATTGATACAGTATAACGCTGTGAATGAAAATCGTAAAGTACGCACTTTTTTATGCCGTAGTCACCTTTTTGTAACCTTCCCCTCACTGCGCGACCTTTTTCTTCCCCGGCGCTTGCAAGATTTTGTATCTTGCAGTAAAATTTCAGATGAGAGCGCTACGGCTTTCGCGACCAAGCGGATGCCCCAATGCCCGATCCGCCTTGCCGGCGCTCGTTTTCGGTAAAAGCCTGCCAACGGTTGCGGCCGGCGGCGGACGCGTTGCCCCTGATTTGCAAGGGACGCTATAAGCATGAGAATTGATACAAACGGAGGTATCGCTATGCTGACCAAAGAGGAAATGCCCGCCTGCCCGGTCGCCACAACCGTACAGCTCATCGGAAGCAAATGGAAGCTGCTGATCATCCGGAACCTGCTTGCGCGGCCCTGGCGCTTCAATGAGCTGCGCAAAGACCTCGCAGGCATCAGCCAGAAGGTGCTGACCGACAGTCTGCGGTCCATGGAAGAAGACGGTATCGTCACGCGGACGGTCTATCCGGAAGCTCCCCCAAGAGTGGAATATTCTTTAAGTGAGCTGGGCGAATCCATGCGTCCCATCATCAAAGCGATGGAACAATGGGGCATTGCCTATAAACAAAGAAAACAGTAAAAAACAGGCGAGTCGAGCCGATGCCATACGGCGACTTGCCTGTTTTTATGTTTTTTATGCCGTTGTTTTCCCGGCGGGACATCTGCGCCGCTTGCATCAGTAGCGCAGCCTCCGGCGAGCGCCCTCACGGCTCCAAGGGCGGGTGCTTGCAGGGCACGCCACGATCGCGCAGGCTGCAAACAACCCGCTGCTTTTCCTTCTCCTGCCGACGCCTCCCACCGCGCCGCCAGGCGCAGCCCGCCCGATGCGGGCGGGCTGTACCTGACCAACGATCCTTTCCTTGCTGCCGCTCCTCATTTGCTGTGCGCCAATATCCAGCGCAGGATCGACGCATCCTCAAACAGGATATTGGCGCCGCCGTGATAATTGCCGGAAACGCCCCGCTCGTTAAAATATGCGTTGTCCGGAATCTGCAACTGCAAAACGCTTTCGATCTGCTCATCTGTCCAGCCCGCATCCTCATAGGCCGCGCGCAGGCCGTCATAAGCGTCCCGTGCTCTCTGTGAACCATAATATTCGTCGTTTTCCGCCATGAAAATATAAACCGCAACGCCGTTTTGCGCCACCGGCTCGAAGGTACCGTCCCACTGTGATGCGCCGTGCAGATAGGCGGCATACAAGTCCGGGCGCATGGACACCGCGCGGGACATAGTCTCGCCGCCGGCAGAATAGCCCGCTGCATACACCCGGTTAGGGTCCACCGCAAAATGCTCCAGGAAATATTCCGTCAGCTCGATCGCCTGCCGCGCGGATTTTTCGCCCCAGTCCGTCAGCTGCGCGGAAACTACAATCATATCCTCCTCCAGTTCCGTCCAGCACAAAAATCCCCGCCAGCGCAGGTTCGAGCCGGAGGACGCCTCGCCAAACCACATCCTATCATAGCCGGGCATCGTCACCATCATCGGATATGCCCGGCTCTCGTCATAATCATCGGGCAAATAGTAGCTATAATGGATCTCCCCGTCCGCGCCGGCAAGAATCTGCTCCGAAGTGATCCCCGCTTCCTGCGGGGGGACAGTCTCCGGCCCCTCGTCCGTCTGCACCGACTGCACAGCGGCGTCCGCGGACGACAGCGCCGCTTCCCCGCCGCCGGTGCAGCTGCCCGCAGCCGCCGCCAGACAGAGCAGGAGCAGCGCGAAACCCATGCGTCTGTTCATGCGCCAACCCCTACTCTCTTCCATAACCGAGTTCCTGCAGCCAGTCCGCCACATCCTGCTCGGCGTCCGCCACGCGCTGCTCGCTGACCGTGAAACCATTCTCGATCACCGTTGCGCCCGGCTCGAGCTGGGCGATGGTCTCGATGGTGCGGGAGAAACGGCTGCCGTTGTGGACATTGAACGGGACGATGGTTTTGCCGGAGAAATCATATTCGTCGAAGAAACTATACACCGCCATGGGCAGATCCGCCCACCAGTTGGGATATCCGATGAAAATCACGTCATACGCGTCGATGCTGTCAATGTGGCTGGTGAGAACGGGCCGGGCGTTCTCCTCCTGTTCCTGATCCGCGTAGTCAATCAGCTGCGCGCCGTCCGCCGGATAGACCGTTTCGGTGCGGATCGAAAACAGCGTGCCGCCCGTCCTTTCCGCGATCCAGTCCGCCACAGCGCGCACCCGTCCCACCGCCTGCCCATCCACAGTGACATAGCTGGCGGAGGCGACGGCGTCCACACCGCTGTTTTCCGCCGCGGTGAAATAAGCCACCAGCACATTGCCCCCATCCTGCTGAATGGGAGGCAGGCTTTCATTCCCCGCCGGCCCGCTCTCCCCGCACGCTGCAAGGGAAAGCAGCATCACGCCCGCCAACAGCGCGGCCAGGCCCTTTTTTATGCATTTCATCCTGTTTTCCTCCCTTTTGCGATAAAGTGCGGCGCTCGCATTCACACGATCCTGCTCTTGCCCATATTGGTCAGCATCTCCACAGTCGCGGGGTCATAATGGGAGAAAAACAGGCTCTCCCCCTCGTCGAGCGCGGCGATGGCGCGCATGTCCTCCTGGCCGAGCGTAAAATCAAACACATTCAGATTCTGTTCCATGCGCTCTTTGTGCGTGGATTTCGGAATCACCACAACATCGCTCTGCAGCAGATAGCGCAGCGCGACTTGCGCGGCGGATTTGCCGTACTGCGCGCCGATCCGGGTGAGGACCGGATTGGAGAAGAAATCCCTGCGGCCTTCGGCAAAGGGACCCCAGGACTCATGCTGAACGCCGTATTTCTTCATGTATTCGTGCGCTGTTTTCTGCTGCTGGAACACGTGGGTCTCCACCTGATTGACGGCGGGCGTCACCGCGGCGAACTGGCACAGATCGATCAGCCGATCCGGATAGAAATTGGACACACCAATCGCGCGCAGCTTGCCGGCTCTGTACGCCTCCTCCATCGCGCGGTAGGTACCGTAATAGTCGCCGAAGGGCTGATGAATGAGCAGCAGATCGATATAGTCCGTCTGCAGCTTTCGCAGCGACCGGTCAATGGAATCCCGCGCCTTTTCATACCCGGCATTGGAGAGCCATACTTTGGTCGTGAGGAACAGATCGCTCCTCGGCACGCCGCTTTTCTTAACGGCGCTGCCCACCGCTTCCTCATTGCCGTATGACTGCGCCGTGTCGATCGCGCGATAGCCCACGCCGATGGCCTCCAGCACGCAGCGCTCGCACTCCGCGTTGCTCACCTGATAAACGCCGTACCCCAGCTGGGGCATTTTGACGCCGTTATTGAGCGTAACATATTGCATCTTCCATGCTTCCTTTCTGTTTCGGTCCCGCTCATGCAACGCCCTGCCGGGCGGCAGAACGGAGATTTCGGGAAATCAAAATACGTCGTAGCCACCGCGCAGGCAAAGCAAGATTCCCCGCCGGCTCCGCGGCCGGCGGGACTGCATCTACCGGCCGCGGCGACTGCCCCTGCCTGCCGCTACAGTCCCGCTGCGCCGGCAGGCATGCCTTCAGCGCCGCGTATACCGCAGCCAGAGCGTGTCCCCCTCCAGCCGACGCGCCTCCTGCAAACAAAAGGGCACCGGCGCGTGCGGCGGCAGGAAGTCCGCCCGTTCAAAAATAGAAACAGCGCAAGTGCTCCCGTCCGCCACCGGCGCAATGACCAGGCTGAGTTCGTCGATCAACGCTTCCTGCAGGAAAGACCAATTGACCATTCCGCCGCCGGCGATCATCAGCCGCTCAATGGAAAAACGCTGCTGGAGCTTCCGCAGGGCCAACCCGCAGTCCAGCCGATTCTCCCCGACAAACAGGTACGAAATTCCCAGCCGGCGCAGATAATCGGCATAAGCCGGAGCCGCCCGGCGCGTGAGCAGCTCAATCACGTGCGCGGCGGGCCGTCCTTTCCTGGCAATGCAGTTGGAGCGAAAGCCCAGCGCGCCCGCGGGATCCACAGAAACGATGAAATTCTCCATCGCCCTGCCGGCTTCGTCCACATAATCCTCCGCATCGCCGCCCGGCGCCCGTTGCTCATCGGCTGGCAGCGCGGGCGCCGGTCCGTCGGCATAACCGCCCAGCATCGTCGTGGTTCCATACAGGGTTGCCTGGCAGCGGTAAAACTTCCGAAGCGCCGCATATTCCTTCAGCGCCGGCGCTGTCTCCGGCATCGAGAAAAACGCCCCGTCAATTTTTCCATCCAGGGACGCGAGCATATGACAAACAACAAACGGACGTTCCATCTGACTAATCTCCATATACTTGTTTGGCGAACCGCAGAGCGGCCCAAGCTTTCGGCCATCCCGCGTAGAAAGCCAATTGCGTCAATGCTTCCGTCATTTCCAGCTGTGTCACGCCGTTTTCTTTGGCGCGCTGGATATGATGCAGCAGAGAGGTGTCCAAAACGCCGCTCGCCATCAGAGCCGCGACCGTGATCAGACTCCTGTCCCGCGGGGACAGCTGCGCTTCCCGCGACCAAACCCTCCCCGAACAGCACATCATCGTTCAGCTCTGCAAATTTGGGGGCAAAGCGCCCCATGGCGTCCCTGCCAGCTGTCACCGGATCCATCGCAATCTTCCTTTCTGTATCAAACACGGCGCGTTTCGCGACGCTCCTATTGCGCCGTCCACTGCATAACGGCCCCGCTCACACGGCTCGCCTCCTCCGGCGCCAGAAACGCGGCCGCATTGGCGACCGCTTCCGGCGCGCCGAAGCCGGCCGGTCCAACGGCGAGGAGCGGGTGCCGCTTTCCGCCGGCCGTTTTTTCTCATTTCAGCGCGGCGCCGTCATGAAACGCCGCCCCTACCTTTTCTCCCAGAACATGGTAAGCGTTATGAGAAGGTTCAAAAGAAATGGGGCGGAATTTTCCGAAATCGATGCCGCCTTCCTCGTCCAACACGCGTTCATCCGCGCTGACATTGACAATGCGTCCGATGATGTTGCCATCCTCGTTGATTTTGATCAATTCGCACTCCAGCGTTACAGGCAGCTCCTCGATGACAGGCGCGTCCACAAAATCGCTCTTGGCCGCATGGAACCCGGCCTTTTCCATTTTCCGTGGCTCCTTGTTGGCGGAGACGATGCCTGCGTAATCGCAGGCGATCACATGGTCGGCATCGGCAAAGCTGACGGTGAAGGCGCCCCGTTCCTTGATATTGGCGGTGGTTCTGTGTCCCGCGCTCAGGCAGAGCACCACCTGGTCCGCATTATACAGTCCGCCCCAGGCGGCGTTCATGACATCGGCTGTGCCGTCCTGGTTATAGGTGCCGATCATCAGTACCGGCAGCGGATACAGCCAGGGTTTCGTTCCAAAGTTTTTACGCATAGCGTTTCGCTCCTCTCTCATTTCTGCCCGTCGACGTCCGGCACCATCTTCACATACCGCTCAAGCAGCTCGGGCGTGCTGGTGTAGTAACGTTTCTGCCGATCCATGGCGGCGATTTCCGCCATTTCCGCATCGGTGAGGGCAAAGTCAAACAGATCAAAATTATCCCGGATATGCGCGGGGTTTTTGGAGCCGGGAATGACGATGTTGCCGTCCTGGATCTGCCAGCGCAGGATGATCTGCGCATTCGATTTTCCGTATTTATGCGCCAGTTCGGCAAACAGCGGCTCTTCCAGCAACGCCCGGTCGCCATGGCCCAGCGGATACCACGCCTGTATGACGATCCCTTCCCGATCCAGGAATTGTTTGAGCGCTTTTTCCTGGGAATACGGATGCACCTCCGTTTGCAAAACGGTGGGCTTTACCGTGCAGATATCCAGGATCTGCTGAATCTGTTCCTGGGAGAAATTGGACAGGCCGATCGCCCGCACTTTCCCCTCCTGGTACGCTTTCTCCATCCGTTGGTACCCGGCGACATAGTTGCCGGCAGGCTGATGGATGAGCAGCAGATCGATATAGTCCGTCCCCAGCCGCGCCAGCGTCTTTTCCACCGCGTCAGACTGCTCATAGAAGCTGGGCCAGAGTTTGGTCTCCAGGAAAACCTCCTCCCGCTTGAGCCCGGAGCGTTTCATCGCCCGGCCCACCGCCTTTTCGTTGACATAGGCATTGGCCGTGTCGATCAGACGATAGCCGCATTGCAGGGCGCTGAGGACGGAAGCCTCCGCCTCGTCCGGCGTGAGCAAAAAGGTCCCGATTCCCGCCATGGGCATTTTGACTCCATTGTTCAGCGTTGCGTACTCCATTTTATATACCTCCATTTCCATTTTTCCCGCTGACGGGAACCGCTTTTGCCGGGTGCCATCAAATCGCCTTTCCGCTCCAGCGGCGCACTTCCCATTTTGGCAGCGAAATCGTTCACAAGCTCCTCTGCCCGGCTTCCTGCTGCGCGTCCGCAGGGCGTTCGACGCCGAACACCGCCGACATCGGTACACGCCCCAGCGCCGCATCCAGCGCGGCGACCTCGTCAGGCGTCAGCGTCACATCCGCGGCGCCGGCATTCTCCTGCATCCGCTCTTGTCTGCGTGTGCCGGGAATGGGGACAATCCAGGGCTTTTTGCACAGCATCCAGGCCAGGGAAATCTGCGCCGGCGTGGCGCGCTTGCGTTCGGCCGTGGCGCGCAGCAGCTCCAGCAATTGCTGATTGCGTTCCATAGCCTCCCGGGTAAACTGCGGCATGGCGGCGCGGTAATCATTGCGCCGGTCAAACTGCGCCGGGTCGCTGTATTGCGCCGTCAGAAAGCCATTGGCCATCGGGGAAAAGGCCACCAGACCCACGCCCAACGCCTCCAGCGTCGGAAACAGCGTTTCATATTGGCGGGCCATCATGGAATAACGGTTCTGCACGGCCGTCACCGGGCAGACAGCATGCGCCCGGCGGAGATACGCTTCATCGGCCTCCGAAATACCCCAGTGTGTGATTTTCCCCTCGCGGATGAGATCGGCCATGACGCCCGCCACCTCCTCCGCCGGCACCTGCGGATCGATCCTGTGCTGAAAATACAAATCGATATGATCGGTCCGCAGCCGCCGGAGCGAGCCTTCGACCGATTTGCGAATCGTCGCCGGACGAGAATCAGGAAGCAGCGGATAAGGAATTTTTCCGCTCGCCAGATCAAAGCGCAGGCCGAACTTGGTGGAGAGCACAACCTTCTCCCGGTAGGGCGCCAGCGCCTCCCCGACCAGCCGCTCGTTGACGTGCGGCTCCTCAGGCGTGCCGTACACTTCCGCAGTGTCAAAAAACGTGTATCCCATCTCAACGGCGCACCGCAGCAGCCGAATCGTCTCTTTCTCCTCAGTGGGCGCGCCGTAGGCGTGAGAAAATCCCATACACCCCAGACCGACAGCGGAAACCCGCAGATCTTTTCCCAAAATCCTTGTCTGCATCGGATCGTCATCTCCTTACAAGCTTATTATAAACCGCGCGACGGCAAAACAGAAGTTTCCATTGGTTTCGCAGTGTCAACCCGGGCGTTATGATCCCGCGCCGGCCGCCGGCCCCAACCGGCGGAAAGTATGCGCATACATCCCCAGGGAAACCGGCAGCATAATAACCTCCACCGCCAGCTGCGTCCAGATCATGCCATACAGTCCGATGGTGTAATTCATAAGAAGCAGCAGCGGAATATTCAGCAGGCCCTGGCGGCTGAACGTAAGCGCTGCGGACTGGCCGCCTTTTCCCATCGCCTGCAGGGTATAGCTGATGAGAAAATTCACCGACGTCAGCGGCACCGCCAGGCAGGCGATCCGCAGGAATTGCGCGCCCAGTGCGCTGGTCTGCGCTTCTGGGATGAACAAATGCAGAATCTGCGGCGCAAACGCAGCGAAGCAAGCCACGAAACAGGCTGACAGGACAAGCGCCGTTTTCCACGAAAACACCGAAACGCGCCGCATCCGTTGATAATTGCCCGCCGCATAGTTATATCCTACCAGCGGCATGAACCCCTGGCACAGGCCCATCGAAACATTCAGCGGCAGCTGATCAATTCGTTTGACGATACCATAAGCTGCCACAGGGATATCGCCATACCCCGAAGCCAGACGGACCATCACCATGTTGGAGGCGTTCCCCAGCGCCGTCGCCAGCGCAGAGGCCAGCCCCACGGAAAAAACCGGGCCGGCAAACCGCAGCGTGAAATGGCGCGGATAGAGCGACACCGCCGTCTTTCTCCCCAGGCGCATATACACCACGGCAAAGAACGCCACAGAGGCGGCATTGGAAACGGCGGTGGCAATGGCCGCGCCCGCCACGTCCAGATGAAATGCGAAAATCAGTATGGGGTCCAGCACAACATTCAGAATCCCGCCGAACATCATGCCGGCGCTGGCCGGTCTGGCGTGCCCCTCGCTGCGAAGCAAGTGCCCCAGCGTCAGGCTGAGCATCGTGGGCACACCGCCCAGCACCACCACCCAGAACAGGTAACTTTCCGCATAGCCAATGGTATCAGGGCTGGCGCCCAGGAAGCGCAGCAGCGGCTGACGGGCCAGATAAGTCCCCACAGAAAACAGCAGCGTCGCCGCTGCGCCGCCCCAGACGCTGAAAGCGCTGACATACCGGATATCCTGCGGACTTTTCGCGCCCAGCATCCGGGATATGACGCTGCCGCCGCCTAGGCCGAACAGATTCCCCAGCGCGGTGAGGAGGTTGAACCAGGGGGACACCAGGGAAACCGCCGCCACCATGAAAGGATCCCCGATCTGGCCGATAAAAAAAGTATCCGCCAGGTTTTAGACCATTGTCACCACCTGGCTGATGATGGTGGGAACGGCCAGCGTCGCCACCGCCCGCGCCACGGGCATGGACGTAAACAAATATTTTTCAGCATCTTCCTGCATGAATCCGGTTCCTTCTTTCTCCCATGCATAAGGCAAAAAGCAGCGCCTCCTCCGCCTGACGGCGGCAGAGGAGGCCTGCGGACGGCGCGGAAATGATCGGAGGATTCCCCGCTTTCCCGCCCTTTTCAGTTATTGGAAAAGATCTGCGCCAGCCAGCCGTCATAGGTGGAAATCCAGCCGCCGCCCGCGCCGAAGCCGTGCGGCATATCCTCCAGCTGCAGGCGGGCAACCGGGACGCCCGCCGCTTCCGCCGCGTCGGCGTTGGCCAGAAACTGTGAATAAAACGGGTCCCGCGTGCCGTAGCAATAGAAGGTGGGCGGCAAATCTCCGCTGCGCAGCAGCTCCACATCGGTGGTTCCCACGCTGAGTCGACCGTAGAACGAATAGATCATCCCACAGGCGGCCGCGTCGGCAGAGACCGCATCCAACGCGTCAGGCCGGTAATCCGGATCCAGCGCCGTGCCATCGACCTGCCCGTCGAAATGCAGCAGCATTTCTCCGCTCAGGATCCCGCCGGCCGAGAAGCCCATGACCGCAATATCCTGCTCGTCGATGCCATATTCCGCCGCATGTGCGCGGACAAAGCGCACTGCCCGGGCCAGATCCAGCGCCCCTTCCTGCTGCGTATAGGGACGCAGGCGGTAATCCACCACAAAGCTCTGATACCCCAGTTCGCTGAGCGCCTGTGCCACCTCCACGCCTTCCGGCTGATCGCTGCGGAACTGGAACGCGCCGCCGGGACAGATGAGCACCGCGCCCTTCACCGGCGTCCCCGCAGGCACGGGAAAGCTGGTCAGATAGGGCCGGAAATCGGGATCATCGAAATATCCGCCGTTGTTCTCGGTATATTCGGTGACGGCCGGCGCGTTGCCCTCCTCCCACAAGTACAGCACCTGCTGCGCCCCGGGCAGCACCGTCGCGGTGGTGACGGTGCTGCCGTCTCCGCTTTCCGGGACAAACACGCCGCCCGTGATGCCCAGGCCTTGCGCCCACTGCTCTATTTCCTGCTGCTGCATACCCTGATCAAACAGCAGCGCGCTGTCTCCCAGAAGCGCGCCGGGCTGCAGCTGCGAAATGGCTGAGAAAATAGCCGCGGCGTCATTCCCTTCACCGGCCACAAACGGGAAGATCGTCCTGGCGCCCAGATCGTTGACCGTGAGGAACTGCCGAACAGTTTCGGGAAGCGCGCTCCCCTGCGTCTCAAATCCCAACAGAACATATTCATAGACGGAGACATCTTTTGTCTCCGCTGCTCCCAAGGCATATAGCTCGCCGTGCAGCGCCTCCTGCAGCCACGCGGCCGCCCGCTCCACCGCGTCGCCCTCCTGCGCGGAGGCATAGGCGATCAGCACATTGGGGCGCGCCGACTGCGCGCTGCCGCCCGAAGAGGCGCCGGTTTGCGGCGCATCGGGAGTGCGATCGCCGCAGGCCGCCAGGCCGAACGTCAGGAGTATTGCCAGCGCGAGAATGCATATTCTCTTCATACGCAACGCCGCCTTCTTTCTTTTGATTTGGGTTCCATGCCACGGTGGGCAACGGGCAACGCGGTTTTCCGGGATCCAGCAGGCGGCCGCGTGGCCCTCCTGGCCGGGCGTCAGCCCATCTGCCCCGCCCGCGGGCCTGCGCCCGTTTTTCTCCCGGAAAACGCCGTGGAACCCGGCTGCGGGAGGAATGGGCACGGGCAAAGCCGCAGCCGGGCGGCGGGCTGACGCCCGCCGAGTGCGAGAACACCGCCCCTGTCTCTTCCAGCCGCCGGGCGCGTTGCCCCTTGCCACCAAAGGGATCACAGCCCCAGGCTCTCCACCCAGGCGGCCACCTCGTCCGCACTGTCCGCAACGCTGTTTCGTGAAATGGTCAGGCCATTTTGACTGACCGTCGCGCCCGGCTGCAGCTGGGCAATGGTGCTTTCCGTCCGGGAGAAGCCGCTGCCGCCATGCGAGCAGAACGGCACGATGACCTTGCCGGAAAAATCATATTCCTCCAGGAATGTATACAACGCCTGCGGCATATCTCCCCACCAGTTAGGATAGCCGAGGAAGATTATGTCATACTGCTGTGCGTCCGCAAGCGACGTGGCCAGCGCCGGTCTGGCGTCCTCGTCCTGTTCCCGTGCCGCCTGGTCTACCAGCGGATCATGGTCAAGCGGATACTGCTGCACCGTCTCGATGCGAAACAGATCGCCGCCTGCCGTCTGCTGGATGATGCTGGCCATGTATTCCACATTGCCCAGCACCTCGCCGTCGCGCACGACAATGCTGGCGCCGGCGACGGCATCTGCTCCTTCCGGATCGACATCCTCCGGCATGGAAAAATACGCGATGAGCACACGGGCGTCCTCTCCTGCCTGCAGCAGCGGCGCGTCCGCGTCGGAAGGCGCATCGCCGCTGCAGGCGGCAAGCGTGCACAGCAGCGCAACGCTCATAAGGGCCGCTTGGATCTTTTTCATCATTCCGGCTCTCCTATCTGCTTATACTCCCAGGCTCTCCAGCCAGGCCTCGACATCCTCCTGCGAAACTCTCGAGGAGAACCGCTGCCCTTCCAGCCAGTTGCCTGTTCCTGCCATTTCCGCCAGCAGCTGTCCGCTCTCTCCCAGCCCGGAACTGGCGGAGGTAGCAAACGGCACGACCGTCTTGCCGGTAAAATCATTGGCCTCGACAAAGCCGTCCACCGGCCACGCGGCAATTCCCCACCAGATCGGGTAGCCGATGAATACCGTGTCGTACGACTCCCAGTTTTCAACCGTATCCGCCACAAGCGCCACATCCCGCTCGTCGGGATGGTCGTGCTCGTAAACCACGCGGCTGTTTTCGTCGGAATAATTCAGATCCGCATCGGTATACGGCTCCGCCGGCTCCAGCACGAACACGTCCGCATCGGTCGCCGCCGCGATGAAATCGGCGACTCTCTGCGTATTGCCGGTCGCAGAATAATAGACCACCAGCGTTTTTCCCAATCCTGCTTCCGATTCCTGACCCGAGGAGGAAGCGTCCGCTTCGCTGCTGGACTGCGCGCCTGCCTGGGGCGCGGACGCCGCCTGCGAAGACGATTCTGTGTCCGGGCTGCCGCTGCACGCGGCCAGGCCGGCCACCATCATGAGGCTCATCAAGACTGCGGTTAACTTTTTCATTTTGACTGCTCCTTTCATTCAAAACACGCATGGAAGATTTCCAAAATTTCCTCATGCGTCATTTTCCTGTAGCTTCCGTTCGAAATCCCGCAGGAATCCGCGATTTCCTTCAGCTGGCTGCGATCGGTAACCCCCAGCTCCCGGAGCGTGGTGGGCAAACCGATCTCCCGGATGAAATCAGCCAGGGCTTCCACGCCGGCCAGCGCCAGCGCCTCGTCGCTTCTCCCTTCCCGGGCGATCCCCCAGACGTTCTCTGCGAACCGGACAAATTTCGGCAGGCCGTCGCGATAAATATGCCGGTAATACACCGGATGCAGCACCGCCAGCCCACAGCCGTGGTTGCAGTCGGTATAGGCCCCCAGCTGATGCTCCATATTGTGGCACTGGAAATCGCACCGCTTGCCCATTTTGATGATGCGGTTCTCCGCCATGGTGGAATCCCACAGCAGATTGCTGCGCGCGGTGTAATCCTCAGGATTACGAATGGCCGCCCGAAGATTGCGGATCACGCTTTTCATCAGCGCTTCCATGATATCGTCGGAGACATTGTCCTCGTTTGGTTCGCTGAAATAGGTTTCCATGATATGGCTGAGAATATCAAACCCGCCCGATACCATCTGTTTGACCGGCACGCTGTAGGTATATACCGGATCCATCAGCGCAAACCGGGGATTGAGCTTGGGATAATCGCGGCCGGTTTTGATTTTCTTTTCCTCGTGGGTAATCACCGCGCCGCCGTTGCACTCGCTGCCGGTGCCCGCCGCCGTGACGATCACGCCCAGCGGCAGCGGCTCCACCTCGATGATGCCGGGCTGGGCCCAGAAATCTTCCCAGGTATCGCCTGCATACCGGGCCGCGAGGGAAACCGCCTTGCAGCAATCCATCACCGAGCCGCCGCCGATGCCGAGGATCATGTCAGCCTTGCACTCTCTGGCCAGCTGCGCGCCTTGCTGTACTTTGGCATAGGTCGGATTTGCCATGATCCCGGAAAACTCGACCACGGTCTTGCCGGCGGCTTGCAGGATGCCAACGACCTGCTCATAGATGCCGTTTTTCTTGATGGAGCCGCCGCCATACGCCAGCAGCACCGTATTGTAGGGTTTGACCAGGCAGGCAAGATATTCTTTGACGCACCCCTGCCCGAAATAAACTTTCGTCGCGTTTTGAAAAATGAAGTTGTTCATATATGTCTCCTCCTGACTTTCTCGCCGCCGCGCATGCGGCGGGCTGCGGCAGGCCGGCCACGACACGCGCGGGCGGCGCTGCTCGCAGATACCGCCCCGCTTACATTTGCTCTTCCCAAAAGGCGACCGCCTCGTCAAGCCACCCTTCGGCCACGGTGCCGGTCCCCAAACCGAACCCGTGACGCAGGCCGGGATAATGATGAAACTCCGTGGGGATCCCCAGCGCAGCCAGCGCGTCTATCCGCCGCTGCATGGTCCGCCAGCCGGCGATGCCGTCGCTTTCCCCAACGCAGGCATAGGTCGGCGGGTCATCGGGCGTATAATCCGAATGTCCCGTATACTGCATGATTACCGCGCCGGGTCGGGGCAGATCGTCTCCTCCGAACGCCGCCGGGCCGTAAGAGCCCAGCCACGCCGCCATCCGTCCGCCTGCCGAGCCGCCCCAAAGGGAATAACAGTCGGTGTCCACCTGCAGCTCCTCCGCATGCGCAAAAATAAAACTGATGGCGCGCGCCAGATCTTCACAGGCGGTTTCAGCGCCGGGCCGGTAAAGGAGGGCGAAGGCGTTATAGCCCCGCTCGGACAGTGCCAGCGCATGCGGGAAACTGTCGTGCATCGCGCCTACATAGGCAAATCCCCCGCCGGCATTCACCACGGCGAATTTTTCGCCCGGATTCCCTTTGAAGAAAAACAAGCCTGTGTCCGCCTTGGCCGGATCGGCCGCCTTCTCTTCCTGCGAATAGATGTCGTAAAACACGGTTTCTCCTGCGGCGGCGCGGGCGCGCAGGGAATTGACGATTTTCACCGTCTCGTTCGGATCGATGTTGTTATACCAGGTCAGCTGAAGCTCCCCCAGCGTGTCGCCGCTGTAGTAACCGCTCTGCACGGGGAAAAGCAACCTGCCATAGTCCCCGAACACCGGATCGTTGATCACGTCCGAGATTTTCGTTTCCACTGTATAGGGTCCGTTCGCATTTCCGGCTGTCTGCACAGCGCTCTCTCCCCCCGCGCTTCCGTCGTTCGTGCGGTCCGGCCCCGTGCCGCATCCGGTCAGGCAGGCCAGCAGGCAAAGCAGCAGTGCGGCAACGAATCGTTTCACTTCTTTCACCCGCTTTCCTTGGTTCTGCTCTCATTATAAAAAAAACGAGACTTCTTCGGAAGTCTCGTTTCGTTATGCTGTTTATACCTGCGGGTTAACAGGCCGGCTCTTGATCCTTTGTCGCTTTTTCCACGGCTTCGAGGAACCGCCGCACGGTGTCGGACGGCTGAGGAGAATGCAGCAGTCCAAACGGGATCGTATAGTTCCAGTCCACCGGCAGAATCCTCAGCAGCGGATGCACATAACGCCAGTTTTCCACCGCCATGAGCACGCAGTTGTTGTTCTCACACTGGTTAAACGCCGCCACGTCATAGAAATCGAAATCCACAATGTGGATTTGCGGATGATTTTTCCAGATGTCGTCCCGCAGCAGGTCCACATAATGGCTCCAGTCGCGGCGCATGAGCATGAGGTTCTCTCCATACAGATCCTGCACCGTCAGTTTTTCCTTTTGCGCCAGCCGGTGATGGACGGACACCGCGCAGCAGATGGGTTCCCGCGAAAGCTCCAGTCCGGCGCACTGGCGCAAGCGCAGCATGGTTTCGTCGAAAATGCCCGCGACGACGTCGATCTTCTGTCCCAGATTGGCGAGGATTTCGCGCGCGTTCTCCGGCGTGTTGTCAAAAGGCACCAGCTGGAATTTGACGCTGGGACAATGCGCCTGCACCTGCGGCCACAGATCTACCAGCACCTGCGCCGGCGTCATGGGGGAGGTGCCGATGCGCACGATATTCTCACTCTCCTGCATAGCATTTCTCGCCCTCGTGACGGAATCCTTGCAGTATTGGATAATATATTTCGCATCCTGATACAACGACTGGCCGGCTTTCGTCAGAACCAGCCCCCGGTGGGTCCGAACAAACAGCTGCAAATTCAGGCTTTCTTCCAGCAGATTGATCTGCTTGATGACCGCGGGCGGGGAAATATACAGTTTCTCAGATGCCCTGTTGAAGCTCCCCGATTCCACCACGCACAGAAACGTTTCAAGCTGCGGGTTATACAATCGAAACCACCGTCCTTTTTGATTGATTCAGTCGAATTTATTGTATTCGGATTTTCACAATCTGTCAAATCCGGCTGAAGCAAACAGACGGGTTTCTCCTCTCTTTCGATAAAAAACGCTGCGCGCGCCGCTTCTCAGGCTTCTCCACTGGATAACCTTACACAGCGCCCTCGCGCTGCTTTTTGCGGATATAGGCAAAGAACAGCAGCCCAAGGATCGCCACCAGAAGCTCCGTCGCGGGGAAGGCGCACCACACGCCGCGGATCTGCCCCAGATACGAGAGAACAAACGCCATCGGGAGAATGACGACAAACCCGCGCAGGATCGAAAGGATATGGGCGGGCCGCGGCAGATCGATGGAGGTAAAATACATCGACAGGATCACATTGAACCCGGCGAACGGGCAGGCGACGAAATACAGCCGCAGACCCTCGGCGGCAATGCTTTGCAGGCGTTCGTTGTTCTCGCTGTTGAAAAGCGCGGCAATTCCATCCGCACCGAACAGCACCCCGGCATAAAGCAAAACCGAAATCACCAGCATGGCAAGCAGCGCATACCGCAGGGTGGCGCGCACGGCATCGTGCTGATTTCGCCCGTGGTTGCGGCTGATGATGGGCTGAATCCCCTGCGCGATACCGGTATAAATCGCGATCACCACCAGCGAAAGGTTGGCGATGACGCCATAAGCCGCGACGCCCACGTTCCCCTCCAGGCGAAGGATAATCGCGTTAAACGCGATCATCACCACGCCCGAGGATACCTCGGTGACCAGCGAGGGGACGCCGCTGGACAGGATCCGCCCCAACAGGCCGCCATTGACCCGGCACGGACGGAAATGGAACCCGTTTTTCCGGCGGATAAAATGCGGCGACAGGATCAGGATGCTGATGATCGGCGCGAGGCCCGTCGCCAGCACGGCGCCGAAAATCCCCATCCCGCATGGGAAAATAAACACCCAGTCGAGCACGACGTTCGACAAGCTGCCGCCGATCATGGCCGCCATCGAGCGCTGCGGCGCGCCGTCGTTGCGCACAAAGCACAGCAGCACATTATTGAGCAGGAACGCGGGCGCAAACAGCAGAATCACTTGCAGATAGGTCTTGGACATGTCGAACACGACGCCCTGCGCGCCGAACAGCGAGACAATCGGCCCGGGCAGAAAAAGCCCAACCAGCACGAAAAACGCAGCAAACAGGGCCGCAAGGTACACGGCATGGGTGAAAGTACGATCGGCCGCCATATGCTCGTTTTGGCTCTTCTGGATGGAATACTGGGTGCCGCCGCCCATACCGATCATCAGGCCGCTGCCGTGAATGAAGCTATAGATGGGGATCGCCAGATTCAGCGCCGTCAGGCCGTTCGCGCCGAGCCCCTGGGAAACGAAAAACGTATCGGCCAGAATATAGCAGGACAACCCGATCATCCCCATCACATTGAAGGATGCATAACGAACAAACTCGCGAAAATAACTGGACTGGCGCATCATAACCTCCCAAATTTTGCCGGGCGCTCTCCTGCGCCCTTCCCGACTCCCGCAGCGCAGAAAAAAAGCACCGATATTCGTATCTACCATGGCCTAACGATACGAAATCAATGCCTCACAGCTTACCCGGCGGCAAGCAGAATTTCTATATTGTGATGGAGTATAGCACAAACCCGCGCCCGCGTCAATCGTTTTTTGCAGAAAATTTATACTTTCGCGCGCTTCCTGCTCTGCGGCTAAGGCGCGCAGCGGGACGGCGGGCGGCGGACGCCGGACACATCAAGCCGCAGGGGTGTTTTTCATCCGTTTCGTGACCAGCTGCGCGCAGCCGCCGGTGAACGCGCCGGCCAGGCAGCCGGAAACCAGAAGAAACGGAAAATACAGCAGCATACCCCAGCCGGCGATGAGGCAGGCCACGATCGTCTGCCCCAGATTGTGAAACACCGCGCCCAGCACGCTGCAGATCCAGATATATTTCTCCGAAAGGACGCGCCGGAGCAGCAGCATCCCCGCAAGACACAGCATTCCCCCTGCCAGGCTGTACAGCAGCGCCAGCATATTTCCGCCAAAAAACGAACCGAGCAGAATCCGGGCAAGGACAACCAGAAACACTTCGCGTGCGTGGTAATGATAAACGGCATAAACCGTGACGACGTTGGCAAGCCCCAGTTTCACCCCGGGGATGGGGAACGGATTGGGGATCTGAAGCTCGACGACAAAGATGATCAACGCCACCGTGGTCAGCAGCGCCAGTCTCGTCAATTTTCCGGTCTTCAACCCTATCCCCCCGTTCAGCCGGCCACGCCGTCCAGTTCTCCGTCATCCTGCACGAAGCGAATCACCAGATGATTCGGCAGGCAGACAATCGGCGCAGCCGAGTCCAGCCACCCCATATGCACGCAGGTCTGGTCGGGGCAATCGGCCTCCCGCATATGGATCTGATGATCCCGGATCTCGATCGTGTTGATACGGCCTTCGTATTCCACTTCCACAACCTGATCCTCCGCCCGCGCCAGATCAAACTGATACAGCACTTCCCCGTCCCGGACGACCTCCACCAGGTTCGTATCCGGCCGCTGCAGCACCAAAACGCTTCCCACAACGCCGAGCGCCAGCAGCGCACCCACAAGGAAGAACGGCCATTTTTTCCACTTCATGCCGCAAGCACCCGGACCGTCTCCGTCCTTCCGTCGCGCAGAGAAAATCTCGTCGCGATCCCTTCCGTGAGAATCACTTCCCCCTCGTCCGTCACCAGCAGCATGTCGAATCCGCCGTTCTCCCGCCAATACGCTTCGGCCTTTTCTGCTCCCATGACAAACAGGGCGGTCGACAGCGCATCGCAAAGCCTGCCCTCTTCGCCGATGATGGTAACCGACTGCAGGCCGCTGTCGGCCGGCGCGCCGGTGGCGGGATCGAGAATATGCCAGTAGCGGGTTCCGGCCTCGTCTTCAAAATAATTCTCGTAACCGCCCGAGGTCACCACCGCCGCATTGCTGATTTCCAACACGCCCAGGTTCCCCTCCTCCCAGGGGGCCCGGATCCCGATGCGCCAGTCGGTCCCATCCGGCCGGGATCCGATCGCCTGAATGTTCCCGCCGAGGCTGAGGATTGCAGATTCGACGCCGGCCTCCCGCAGCGTCTGCGTCACCAGATCGGCGGTATAGCCCTTTCCAACCGCGCCCAGATCCAGCTGCATCCCCGCCGGCACCGTCAGGCCGGTTCCATCGAGCTCAATGCGGCGATAGTCCACCTGCGCCAGCAAGGAATCGATCTGCCCCTGCGAAGGCACCTGCTTGCTGTCCGTGGTAAATCCCCAGGCGGCAAGCACGGGATAAATCGTCGGGTCGAGGGCGCCGTCCGTTTTCCGCGCCATCTCCAGCGCAAACGCAACCAGCGCCGCCGTCTCCTCCGACACGGTGATCGCCTGGCCGCCGCTGTGGTTCGCGCGGTAAATCTCGCTGTCCTCCCGTGTCACCGACCAGAGGGCTTCCACTTCGCCGATCTGCGCCGCGGCCCTCTCGAGCGCCGCGGACGCGCCGTTTCCATAGGCGGTGAAGGTCATATATGTATTCATGGCAAAGAGACTTCGTTCCGCCGGCTGCATCGGCTGCGGTTCCGCTCCCTCGGGCGGCGCGCTGCAGCCGGTCAAGGTTGCCGCCAACAGCAGCGCCGCCAGCCGGCGTTTGACAATTTCCATCCGCTCGTCCTCCTGTGAAATGGCGCTCGTGCATTCTTCCCGCTCGTTCTTGAAATCTTTATTCTTCTCCAAGGATACTACATTTTTGCGCGCATGTCTAATACTTCTTTTTTATCCGATCCAATACCCTACAGGCATTCTCCACAGCGCCCGCTCCGCCCTCGTCCGGCCGGGCACAACAGGAAAACCGGCAAAAGGCCCGCCCCAAAAGGCGGGCCTTCGCCGCTGCGCGGCGCCCCATTTCCTTCCCCCAGGCAGATCACGCCGCATCGACAATCATAGGGATCGCAGCACCAGGCCGATTTTCATCTCCGGACGGGCCGCGCGCCCGGCGCGCCGAATCAAAGTCCCAGGCCGGCGAGCCAATTTTCCACGTCGCGCTGCGCGTCCGACACATTGTTTCGCGAGATTGACAATCCGTCCTCCACGACCGTGGCATTGGGCTGCAGCTCCTGGATGGTGCGAATGGTGCGGGAAAAGCCGCTGCCGCCGTGGACGGTGAAGGGCACAATGGTTTTCCCGCTGAAATCATACTGCTCCAGAAAGGTGTAAAGCGGCATCGGCAGATCGGCATTCCAATTGGGGTACCCCAGGAAAATGACATCGTACTGGCCGAGATTTTCCACCTGCGTGGACAATTCCGGCCGCGCGTCTTCCGCCCGCTCGTTATAGGCAAATTCGAGCAGCAGATCGTGGCTGCCGGGATATTCCTGCACCGTCTCGATACGAAACAGCGTCCCGCCGACCTGCTGCCCAATGAGCTGCGCCACGTACTGGTTATTGCCCAGAACTTCGCCATCCACCACGACGCGGCTGGCGCCCGCCACCGTGTCCACGCCATCCGTCTCCGGCACGGAGAAATAGGCGATCAGCACATTCCCGCCCTCCTCCGAAACGCTGAGGGAATCGGCGCCGGCCGGATCGCCGCTGTCGGTGCCGCCGCTGCCGTTACAGGCCGCCAGGGAAAGCGCCATCGCGGCGGAAAGAAGGATCGCTGCAAACTTTTTCATCTAAGCTTCTCCTTTCAGAAATTGTTAAAGGCTGTCACGCGAGAAGGCCCAGCCGCTGCAGCCAGGGTTCAATCTCTTCCGTATCGTTGGCGGTCAATCCCTCGGCAAGCACGGCATCCGGGCAAAGTTCGCTGAAAATGTGCAGGCTATTGTCAATGGAATCGCTGGCGCTGGTACAGAACGGGATAACGGTTTTCCCCGAGAAATCATACGTGTGCAGGAAGGTGGCGATCATGGCGGGCGCTTCATCCCACCAGATGGGGTACCCAACAAAAACGGTATCGTAATCCGCCACGTTGTCTACGCTGACCGTGATCTCCGGGAAGGCTCCCTGCGAAATTTCCGCCTGCGCTTCCTCCTGCAGATTTCCGTACTCTTCCGCTCGCTGAATCTCCGCAAGGGTTCCGCCAGTCAGATCGGCGATCTGCTGGGCGACCGCCTCGGTATTGCCCGTATGGGAAAAATAGGCCACCAGGACATCGCCCGCCGTCTGGGAAGCGAGCGGCGCCGCGGACGAAGCGTCGGCTTCTCCTCTGCTTTCCGACGCGGTCGGACTGCCGGCACAGGCCGCCAGCGCCCAGGCCAAAACCAAGATCACCGCGATCAGCAGAATGCTCTTTTTCGCTTTCAACAGTATCCTCTCCTTATCTCGTTCGATGCGATTGCAAATATTCGTCCATCCAGTCGATCGCCTGCTGGGCATCCGCCCCGTAAAAGCCGTGCCCGGCGCCGGGAATCACCTTCAGCTCCGCCGATGGATACGCCTTCTGCGCCCGCTGCGAACCGGCAAGCGGGACAAGGCTGTCCGCATCGCCGTGAATCAGCAGCACGTCCCGATCATAGGCAGCGATGTCGCCGTAAATATCGTAGTCGAGCAGCGCCGCAAAATAAGCCCGCCCCACATACATCCCCATGAGCGAAGAAACGGCAGGAATTTCTTCGACGCTTTGGAAGCGCGCATTGGCGTCGTCCACCATGACAAACGCGGGATACAGCAGCATCATCCCGCGGATCTGCTCCGTATGCCGGGCCGCGGTAACAGCGGACACAGCCCCGCCCTGACTCGTTCCCAGCAGGAACAGGTTGTCACGATCCACATATTCCAGTTCCTGCACCATCGACAGAACCGCCTCCAAATCTTCCCGCTGTGTAAAAAGCGACATTTCCAGCGTCGAGCCGTCGCTCTGGCTGCTGGGGCTTCCGCCGCAGAAATCAAAGCAGTAAACCACATAGCCCCGCCGGGCGAGCGCCTGTGCATATTGTGTTCCCGCTGCATGGGTCCCGCCAAAGCCGTGGGAAAAAATGACGGCCGGCATCTTCTCTCCGGCGCCCTGCGGAATCGTGATCTCCCCGAAAATCCGTTTCCCGTCCCGATACGCATACAGCGGCTCGGTCTGATATGGATAACCATCGGGTATCGAAGCGGACACGGCCGACGCAGTTCCCGTCCGAGCGTCCCTCGGCGCGCAGGCGCCGCACAGCAAAAGGCAGGCGGCAGCGCAGACCAGCCGACGAACCGTTCCCTTTCGCATCGTCTCTTTCCTCCTACGCCGTTTTGCAGCAAAATCTCGGACTGGGCTTTCGGAAATATCCAGGTCTGCGCATCGCCGGCAGCGGCCGCTTTTCTCCCCGGCCTCCCCGGCAGATCACAAGCATTCCGTCAGAATTTCAAAAATCTCTTCCCGATCAAGCGGGCGGGGATTCGACGAGATCACATTGCAGGTGTCAGCCACTCGCCGCAGCAGCGCCGGCGTGATCTCCACCTTGGATTGCAGCGCGCCCATTTTGGTGGGCAGGCCGCACGTCCGGATGAAATCGGCCAGCGCCTCCACGCCTGCTTCCGCGCCGTCCACATCGAACACTTCTTTGGCAAAACGGGCGAATTTCTCCGGCGCGTCCTTCACAATGTGCCGATAATAGGCCGGATGGATCACCGCCAGCCCCTGCCCGTGATTGCAATCGGTGAAAGCGCCAAGCTGGTGCTCGATCTGGTGCGCCTGAAAATCCGTGAGACGGCCCACCTTGAGGATGCCGTTTTCCGCCATGGCGGAATCCCACATCAGATTGCCGCGGGCCTCGAGATCGTCAAAATCTGCAAGCAGACGGCGGATATTCACCACAGTATTGCGCATGACGGCCAGCGCGACGTCGTCGGAAACATTGTCCGCGTCGGAAACGCCGAAATACGTTTCCATCTCATGGCTCAGGGTGTCGAACGCGCCGGAAAGCACCTGCATCCGCGGCACGGAAAGCGTATAAACCGGGTCAAGCACCGCAAAGCGCGGGGCGAAAGCCATCATTCCCGTTTTGGTTTGCTGCGCCTCGTTGGTAATGACTGCGCCGCCGTTCATTTCCGCGCCGGTGCCGGAGGCCGTGACGATCGCCCCGATCGGAATGGCCTCGCGGGGAAGCTGGCGGTCGCGGAACTCCAGCTCCCACAGGTCCGCCTGCGTTTTGGCCTGCGCCGCCACGATCTTGCAGCAGTCAATGACCGAGCCTCCGCCCACAGCCAGGATATAATCCACCTGCGCCTGCCGGGCCAGCGCCGCGCCTTCCTGCACTTTCGCATAGGTAGGGTTGGACATGATGCCGGAGAAATCCACAACCCTCTTGCCCATTTCACGGAGGATCCCCAAGACCGTATCATAGATCCCGTTGCGCTTGATCGACCCGCCGCCGTAAGCCAGCATAACGGTTTCCCCCGCCGCTGCAAGCTCCGTCCGCAACGCCCGCGCGGCAGCGTCTTTTCCGAAATAAACGTTCGTGGGATAGGAATACACAAAGTCCTTCATGCGATCAGCCTCCTGTCGTTACCGTATAAAATTCGTCAAAACCTTTGGATTTTCCGGATGTTCCAGGCCGTTTTGTCTCCCAAGCGCGATACATTTGAGCAGCCAGGCCATGTTCTTTCCGAGATTGCGCATGGTCATCAGGCCCTCCTGATCCTCTCTCACCTCCTCGGGCTGCTGTCCGTAAACATGATTCCAATAGGTGGAGGACACCACCGGCATGGAACAGATGGTGAAATACTTCTGAATGACGTCGAGCGACGCCGTCGTCCCCGCCCGGCGCGCGCTCAGCACCGCGGCCGCGGGCTTGAAGGCAAACGCCTGACCGCCGGAATAAAAAGCCCGGTCCATAAACGTCAGCAAACGGGCGCTGGGATGTGCAAAATAAACAGGCGACCCAAATACAAAACCGTCGGCCTGTTTGGCCTTTTCCACAAACGCATTGACCGCGTCGTCAAAGACGCACCGCCCCTGCTGCCTGCATTTCCGGCAGGCGATGCAATCCGGAATGGCCTCGTTGCCGATGAAAAACAGCTCCGTGCCAATGCCCTCCTCTTCCAGCGCCCGGGCAACTTCACGCAGCGCCTCGTTGGTGCATCCGTTTTGCCGGGAGCTTCCATTGACCAGTAACACCTGCATTTTTGCTTCCTTCTTTCTCCGCATGCGATTTCCCGCCAGGGCAAGAAATTCACTTCGCGTGGTTTATTTCTTTTGTGTTGATTTTTTGCTCTGTCTGTATTATAATAACCGAAGAAAGCAAACGCAATGGTCACGGAAACTGAATTTGTGGATTTTGCCACACAAAATCTTTTCCTGTGGCAGAAACGGGAGGTATTGCCAAATTGGAAAAAACAAAACAGGAGGATTTGCGCGTGCGAAAAACCAAGGAAGCCATCCGCAGCGCCTTCAAGGACATGATCTGTGAAATGGATTACAACCAGATCACCATCAAGGAGCTGACCGCCCGCGCGCAGATCAACCGCAAAACCTTTTACCTGCATTACGCCGATCTCGACGATCTGCTGGCAGAGCTGCAGGACGAGATCGCGGAGAATTTCATCAAACGGAAGGTGTCTTACCGCAGCATGGACGATATCCGTTCGCTGATCCGCCTGTTTTTCGAGCACGCGGCCAACATGCCCCTGCTGCACGAAAAGCTGCTCTGCAACGGGAGCTACCGGCCCATTTGGGAAAAGATCAACCGGAAGATCATGGAATACCGGCGGGAAACCAATCGCGGCGTTTTCGGCCTGAGCGAATATGCCGAGAATCTCGTCTTCGCTTATTACGGCGCCAACTCCACGCTGCTGTATCGTCAATGGGTCGCAGACGGCAAGCAGCTTCCGCTGGAGGAGCTGATCGCCGTGGCTACCAAGCTGATCTGCAACGGCATGGCAAGCGTCGTGACAGAAAATTCATGATTTATAAAAGCCATCGCTTTCATTTTGTGGTATAAGAAAGTTATACTCTCGGTGCATAACGGGCACAATTGGGAAAAATGTATAGGGAAATGCGCTGAAACACGCGGTTTCGGTCCTTCCCGCAGACAGCTGCCACGACGGCAAACAAAACAAAAGAGAGGACATACGGTATCATGACACGATCGTTTTCCCCGGACGCTGCCTCCGGACTAAGCACACAGCAGGTCGCCTATAAGCGGAGCCAGGGACGGCAGAACACAGAGCCGGAACGCGTCACCAAAACAACCGGACGAATCCTGAAGGACAATATCTGCACGCTCTTTAATCTTTTTAACCTCCTGATCGCGGTGGCGCTCGCGTTGGTGGGCGCCTGGAGCAATATGCTGTTCATCCTCATCATCGCGCTCAACACGTTGATCGGCATTGTGCAGGAGATCCACGCCAAGCGGCTGGTAGACAAGCTCTCCCTGCTTTCCATGCCGATGGCCAAGGTCGTCCGGGACAGGCAGCTGTCCGAGATTCCCGTGCAGGAGCTGGTCGAAGAGGACGTCACCGAACTGAGCGGCGGGAACCAGGTCTGCACCGATTCCGTCATCCTGACCGGCCAGGTGGAGGTCAATGAATCGCTCCTGACCGGCGAATCCGACCCCATCCTCAAAACGGCCGGCGACCATCTTCTTTCCGGCAGCTTCATCCTCAGCGGCAAGTGCCGCGCCTGCGTCGAGCATGTCGGCATGGAGAATTACGCCTCCAAAATCGCGCACGAAGCCAAAAAGCTGCGCGGCGTCAATTCCGAGCTTCTCTCCTCCATGCGCAAGGTGACGCGGTTCACGGGTTATCTGATCCCCCCGCTTGGCATTCTTCTGTTTTTGGAGGCGCTGCTGCTGCGCGGCGACTCGGTGGCGCAGTCGGTCGTGACGACCGCAGCCGGGCTGCTGGGCATGCTGCCCAAAGGGCTTGTGCTGCTCATCAGCATCAGCCTCGCCGTGGGTATTATTGCGCTTTCCAAGAAGAAAGTGCTGGTGCAGGAATTATATGCGCTGGAAACGCTCGCGCATGTGGACACGTTATGCCTGGACAAGACCGGCACGCTCACGCAGGGAAAGATGCAGGTCGAGCAGGTGCAGCTGACGGAGCTTGGCCACGCGATGGCCTTCGAGGAAATGATCGGCGCCTTCCTGCGCCATTCGGACGATAACAACGCCACCTTTCAGGCGTTGCAGGCCTATTTCCCGCAACGCGAATCTGCCGCGCCGCTCGAGAAAATCCCCTTTTCCTCCGAGCGGAAATGGAGCGCCATGAAATTCCAGGATTTCACCTTTGTCCTCGGCGCGCCGGAGCGCCTGGCGGGAGAAGAGGCCGGCGCCTCCCTGCAGGAGCACCTTCTGGCAGGCAAACGCGTTCTCTACGCCGGCATCGCGCATGCGTCCGTCTCTGCCGACGCGCCGCTGCCGGAAATCGAAGTGCTGGCCTCCATCATCCTCTCTGACCCGATCCGGCCCAACGCCGCGGAAACGCTGGCCTATTTCCAGAAAGAAGGCGTGACGCTCAAGCTCATTTCCGGCGATAACCCCGTCACAGTATCCGCCCTGGCCGCCCGGGCTGGGTTCCCGGACGCCGACCGCTTCATCGACATGAGCAGCGTGACGGACGAGGCCGAGCTCGAACGGGTCGCACTGGAATATTCCATTTTCGGCCGCGTCTCCCCCCTGCAAAAAAAGCAGCTGGTGCAGGCGCTGCGCAAGCACCGGCATTCTGTCGCCATGACCGGCGACGGAGTTAACGATCTGCTCGCGCTGCGGGAAGCCGACTGCAGCATTGCCATCGCCGAGGGCAGCGACGCGGCGCGGCAGGTTTCCCAGGTGGTGCTGCTGGATTCGGACTTCTCCTCGCTGCCCGCCGTCCTCGGTCAGGGCCGGCGTGTGGTCAATAATATCACGCGGGTCGCGGGGATCTTCTTTGTCAAAACCATCTATTCGGTGCTGCTGTCCGTAGTATGCCTGGTGCTCAATATCCCCTTCCCCTTTGCCCCCATTCAGGTCACGCTCATCGACCTGATTATCGAAGGCTATCCCTCCTTCTTCATGTCTTTCGAGGCGGACGACCGAAAAGTAGTCGGCCGGTTCCTGCCGTCGGTCATGCGGCGCGCCCTGCCGAACGCCCTGTCTATTCTGGTGTGCTTCCTGCTCTTCCTCGTCCTGTCCCGGCTGCTGCCCATTCCGCCGGCGCAGGGCAGCGTGCTGTTCTATCTGCTGGTCGGAACCGTCGGCATTCAGGCCGTCTTCAAGGCCAGCTGGCCGCTCAACAAGCTGCGGATTTTCCTGTGCGCCACCATGACGATCGCCTTTTTTGCAGCGGTCTTCCTGTTCTATCCCATCCTGCATCTGACGCTGCCGACAGTACAGACGCTGCTGCTGTTTGTCTGCTTCGCCCTGCTGAGCTTCCTGCTGGAACGCGGCGCGACAGCCCTCCTGCGGCGCATCAAATGGCGCGCGCAGCAGCCCGACGCAGGCAGCGAAACGCCGCTTCAGCTTTAATACACGCCCTGCATCGCAGGACGGCTGCCGCCGGTCCGCTTCCGCCTCGCTGCGGATAGCGGACCGAACGCCATCTTCCCGTCCATGTGGACATCGGGCGCGCGAAAAAGGCGGCCTGGCCCAAATCAAGCACGAGGAGTGGTCGATGATGTGGCTGTTGTTTGCATTTGGTTCCGCGTTTTTCGCGGGGATCACGGCGGTTCTGGCCAAGATCGGCGTGCAGTCGGTCAATTCCACCCTTGCCACCGCGCTGCGGACGATCGTAGTGCTGCTTTTTTCCTGGTGGATGGTGCTGGTCGTCGGCTCCCAAAATGAAATCGGGCAGATCACGGGCCAAACGCTGCTTTTTTTGTTCCTGTCCGGGATTTCAACGGGCGCTTCCTGGTTATGCTATTTCAAAGCGCTGCAATTGGGCGACGTCAATCAGGTCGCACCCATCGATAAATCCAGCACGGTTCTTACGATTTTGCTCGCATTTGTGTTCCTGGGCGAGCCGGTTTCCATCGCGCAGGGGATCGGCGTGCTGGCCATCGGGGCCGGCACGATCCTGATGGCCGTGCAAAAACGTGACGGAGAACGCACAACGCGGGATAAGCGCTGGTTGGTTTTCGCTATTTTGTCCGCTGTTTTCGCCAGCCTTACCTCGATCTTCGGAAAAATCGGCGTGGCCAACGTGGAATCCAATCTCGGAACCGCCATCCGGACGATTTTCGTGCTGGGAATGGCCTGGTTGATGGTTTTTCTCACCGGAGAGCAAAAGGGCATCAGAAAAATCGATCGAAAAAGTTGGATTTTCCTGCTGCTTTCGGGGATTACCACAGGCCTGTCCTGGCTATGCTATTACCGCGCGCTGCAAGGCGGGCCGGCCAGCGTTGTCGTCCCGATCGATAAACTCAGCATTGTGATCACGATCGTGTTCTCCCGCCTGGTGCTCGGGGAAACGCTCAGCCGGAAAGCTGCGGTGGGATTTTTGTTGGTTCTGGCCGGGACGGCCGCCATGCTGTTTTGACGGCGGATAAACTGGACTTTGCGGAGGTGAAGCCTATGAATGCCTATCGGCGTCTGCTTTCCAATACCTTTCTTTTTTCTGTGAGCACGTTCGGCTCGAAAATCCTGATTTTTCTGCTGACGCCGTTCTACACCAGCATTCTGACAGAGGCGGATTACGGCGTGACGGATCTGCTGATCCAGACGGGCAACGTGCTGATCCCGCTGGTTTCCATGGGCATCATCCGGGCCGTTATCCGCTTCGGCCTCGACGGGACGTCCGACAAAACCAGCGTCTTCACCACCGGTCTTTCCGTCATCCTGGCGGGGGAAGGGCTGCTGATCCTCTTTTCCCCCCTCCTGCAGACGATCGGCCTGCTGTCGGATTATATCGTGCTGGTGTTGCTCTATGTGCTGATGGCCAATCTGCACTCCGTCTGCGGCGCGCTGGCACAGTCGCTGGGACATGTGCGGCTTTACGCCGTGAGCGGCATTGTGTGTACCGGCATGGTGGTGGGCCTCAATATCCTGTTCTTGGCCGTTTTCCGGCTTGGCATCACGGGCTATATTCTTTCCAACGTCATCGCCGACGCCGTCGCGGCGCTGTTTTTGTTCCTGACCGCGCGGATGTGGCGCTATATCCGGCCGTCATCGCTGCAGCGCGATCTGATCAAGAGCATGTTCCGGTATTGTCTGCCGTTGATCCCGGCGACCGTCTGTTCCTGGATCATCAACATCTCCGATCGGTATTTCATTTCTTTCCTCATCGGCAACGAAGCGACCGGCCTCTACGCTGTCGCCAACAAAATCTCCACCATTCTTTTGATCGCTTCGAGCATCTTCACCTCCGCCTGGCAGCTCTCCAGCACAGTGGAACGGCCGAAAAAAGAGAAGGAACGCTTCTTTTCCAACGTCTTCTCCGTCTACGCGGCCGGCGCGCTGATCGGGGCCTCGGTCCTGATGGCCTGCGTGAAGCTGATCATGCGGTTCCTGGCCGCGCCCAGCTACTTTGAAGCCTGGCATTACGCGCCCGTGCTGCTGCTGGGCACCGCCGTGTCCTGTCTGGGGTCTTTTTTCGCCTCTGTTTATATGGCGGAAAAGCGCAGCACCGCTACACTGGTGACGACCTGCATCGGCGCGGCCGCCAATCTCATCGGCAACGCGCTGCTGATTCCACTATGGGGAATCATGGGCGCAGCGATCGCGACGCTCATCAGTTATGGGCTCATTTTTGTCATCCGCGCCATCCATTCCCGCAAATTGATCAAGGTGCAGTGGAGCGTCCCGCGCTTCGTCCTGAGCATGGCGGTGCTGACACTGCAGTGTTTCCTGATCGAAAACGAGCAGACAATCTGGTCTCTGCTCTGCTGTGCCATGATCGTGCTGCTTCATTTCCAGCCTCTGTGGAAAGCGCTGAAAAGCGGCGTGCTGGCGGTTTTCTCCTCCAAAAGAGCGCAGAAGCTCCACACGTGACTCCCCGTTTCGCCGGCCGCTTCCACCCGAGCGCGGACGCGGCGGTCGGCTGATATACAGATGCTTCTGCCGGGAAGGCTGCTCCGCCCGGGCGCGGACGCGGCCCCATTGACAGTGAACAGCCATCGCACGGCCTAGACGCTTCCGCCCGGGCGGCGGGGGTATCTTTCGTCCAAAAGCCCCCTGCGCGGACCCCTCAGCCCGCTTGCCGAGGAGCAGACGGGTTGAGGGGATATTAATAGAACCCACGCGATAGTCGCGCGGGTTTTGTTATGCAAGGCAAGAGGGAACCGACGCAACTACCGCGTGGGTTCCCTCTTGCCTTGCAGTATTTCTATTCGTCCGATGCGCGCCCGCCGGTACAGAGGCACGGCGCCGGCCGGCAGCCGGAATCGCTGCGAACCGGGTGTGTACAGCCCCCCCACTTTCCGTGATCCTGTCAAGGCTTCTCCGGCGTCAAACATCCGGCGGACAAAGGCAGTCGATCCGCTCGATTATAAGACTTATTTGAGCGCGCCGTAGGCTTCCTCCGACACCGGTTCCAGCCACTCGTTCGCGGTTTTCTCTCCCGGGACTTCAATGGAAAGGTGGGAAAACCAGCTGTCCTTTGCCGCGCCATGCCAGTGCTTGACGCCCGCCGGGATCTGAACCACATCGCCGGCATGCAGCTCTCTCGCCTCTTTGCCCCACTCCTGATACCAGCCGCGGCCCGCCGTACACAGCAGGATCTGGCCGCCGCCTTTCTCCGCATGATGAATGTGCCAATGATTGCGGCATCCCGGCTCGAAAGTCACGTTCCCGATAGAAACGCCCTCGGTACAGAGCATCTTCAGATAGCTCTGCCCGTCAAAATACTGGCCAAAGGGGTTCTCCTCCCCCAATGCAAAAATCGGATCAATGGCAGGTGTTTTCATAGCGCTTACTCCTTTGCAATTTCATTCACGCAGCTGATCGCATTCAGCGCGCGCGGGAACCCGATATAAGGAACGCACCAGGTGACGGCGGACAGCAGCGTCTGCCGGTCATTCCCTACATGCAGGTTCCCGCCGATATGGCCACGCAGCTGCGGTTCGCAGCCGCCAAGCGCACACAGAATGCAGAAGGTCAGCAACTCCCTCGTTTTCAGGTCAATGGCCTCCCGGGTATAAAAATCGCCGAAGCAATAGGCCGAAAGATAGTCCTGGATATGCCGCAGCTCCGGCGGAGCCGCCTCCCGCTGCCGGTCAATCGGCTCCTGCCCGAAAATGGCGTGCTGCGCCGCCAGCCCCTGCGCAAACCGGGTATCCGCAGAAACGGTGGTCCTGCTTTTCAGCGGGAGGGCGATCCCCTGTGCCTGCATGGCGCTCTCCACCGCCTGCAGCGTCTCCAGGGCTTTTGCACAGCCGGCATACGGCGTGCACTGGATCACCGCTTCCGCGATGGCTTCCGGCTCCACGCCTTGCGCCAAGGCCCCGGCTACCTCCTCGGGGATGGATTGTATCGTCCCCAGCGTCGTTAACACGGCGAAGGAAATCAGCCGTCTGGTCCTTTCCGGCAGATTACCGTATGGCGCAACCTCCATCTGGCGGAAGCGCTCGACGATTTGTTTAAGTTCCTCCATCTCTTTCGTCCTTCTTTCTCAGCGGTAAGATTTTTCGTAGATCGCGGCGCATTCCTCGTCCGAGAGCGGGACCCGGTCGCAGGCGAACAGACCGCCCATCGTGGCGCGGGCATTGCGCGCGAGGGTCATGCATTCTCCCAGCTCAATGCCGTAATCCGACATTTTCAGCTCCGCCACGCCGCAGCGCTCCTGCAAATCGGCCAGCGCCGTGAGGAAATCCTCCGGCTCTTTCGCGTCCGCCTTGCCCAGCGCCTGCGCCATGCGGACGAAGCGCTCGTCACAGGCGTGCTTGGCGATGAAATGGGCATAATACGCCTTGGAAATCATGATCAGCCCCGCACCGTGCGGCAGCGCGTGGTGATAGGCGCTCATCGCATGCTCCATCGAATGTTCGCTCGTGCAGCCGCTCAGCGTCATGACCACGCCGGAAAGGGTATTGGCAAACGCGACACGCTCGCGCGCCTCCAGGTCCTCGCCGTCCTTCACCGCGCGGGCAAGATAGGCGCCGATATTCTCTATGGCCGTCAGCGCATACATATCGCTCATGAGATTGGCGGCGGCGGAAATATAGCATTCCACGCTGTGAAACAGCGCATCGAATCCCTGGTACGCGGTGAAGCGGGGCGGGACGGTCGTCATCAGCGCAGGATCGACGATCGCCAGCTTCGGGAACAGAGAATCCGGGCCGCCAAAGCCGATCTTCTCATTGGTCTCCTCATTGGAAATCACGCCGTACTGATCTACCTCACTGCCGGTCCCCGCTGTGGTGGTGATCGCCACAATGGGAAGCGGCTCGTTGACCAGCGCTTTTCCCCCGCCGGTGCCGCCGGACACATAGTCCCACAGATCGCCGTCATTGGTCGCCATCGCCGCAATGGCCTTGGAAGCGTCCATAACGCTGCCGCCGCCCAGCGCCACGAGGAAATCACACCCATTCTCCCGCGCGCAGGCCGCGCCCTCCATGACAGTGGACTTGAGCGGGTTGGCCATGATCTTATCAAACAGGACCGTCTCCACGCCGGCCTGCCGGAGCTGCTGCTCGGTTCTGGCAAGAGAACCGTTTACTTTGGTGGATTTGCCGTCGGAGATGACGATCATCGCCTTTTTCCCCGGCAACGCCTGGGCGTGCAGGTTGTCAAGCTGCCCCGCGCCGAAAAGAATCCTTGTGGGAACATACATTGCAAAATTCATAAAAAGACCTCCTCTTAAAATTTTCTCTCATCGTGCATCGTGCGGCCGGCCTCCACAGCGCAAAGCCGCCCGCCGGCATATCGGATGATCCTATCCCGCAAAACCGCCTTTGCGCGCTATTCCTGCGCACGGCCGCTTTTTTTCCGCCTTTGCGCAACGCTTCGGAGCGCAAGAGCCGCGTAGTAGGCCACGCAGACCCATAGCCCCATCATCGCCAGATACTCCGCGAAAAACAGCGCAAGCGGCTGCGCAAAATCGAAAAACACAAACTGGCTGCGCATAAACAGATAGTCCGCGATATTATGCTTGACAAACGCATAGATCCCAAAACCGCAGACGGCAATCGCCGCCGCCCGCATCACCCAGCTGCGCCCGCGGGAGGGCGCCAGGCCGCTCATTTTCCGCGCCATACCCAGAATCATTCCCCAATGCAGGCCGAGATGCACACTCATCAGCAGGAATCCCCAATAGGCCGCCAGCATATGCGCAACGCGGGCAAAGCCCATTCCGCCGCTGATCGGCAGGAAGGCAAACACTTCTCTGGACATCATGATGCCGCTGACCATCAGCCCGAGCATGCATAACAGCACCAGGAAATCCACGACCGTCTGCAAAATCCGAACCGCGCTGTATCGGCCATGACCGAGATTTTTATACCACCGCCAGTTGAGGACATGATGCAGCACAAACAGCACGAACATGGCGGCTCCCATCCATTCGTGCGCCGTTTCCCCGATGAGCATATACGCCATCTGGCAAAGCAGCAAGACCGTCATCACGAGGTCTATCCCCATTTTCACCAACATCCTGCGTTGCAAAGAAATCCTCCTCTCAAACGGACCGTGCTTATGCCGCATCCCCCAGTGTCAGCGGCGTTGCCCGGGAGAAAAGCGGACGATCGGCAAGGCCGAGAAGCAGCCGAACGCTCGCCCGAGGGCGGGGAAAGCCTCTGCCGGGCGCTTGTTTTGCCCTGAAAAACCGGGTTTCTCTTTGTGAACCAAAAGGTGCAGTTTCAGTATAACGCAAGGGCCGTTTCCTGTCTAATACTTCTATCGAATCGCCCGGCATGCCCTCGAGGCATAAAAACGGCGGAAAACGTCACGCCCCGAAATGTTCCCGGATCCGCTGCATCTGCTCCACCTGCCCGACATGGAAGGGGCAGCGGGAATCACAATGGCCGCAGCCGATGCAGTCGCCGGCTTTCTTCGCCAGATTTCGGTAATGATCTTCGGCCAGCGTATCCCCGGCCAACGAAAGGTCGTAATATTTATTAATCAGCCCAACGTCCAGACCTGCCGGGCAGGGTTGGCAATGGTTGCAGTAAACGCAGACGCCCTCCGCCTCCGGCGGCGCAAAGGTCCCCAAAATCGCGTAGTCCCTCTCCTCCGGCGCGGCATGTACAAAGCCGAGGATCCGCGCGAGGTCTTCCCGTCCCCGCACGCCCGGCAGCACGGTTATCACCCCCGGCTTATCCAGCGCATATTGGATGCACTGGAACTCGGTGAGCGCCCGCCCAAAGGGCGAAGTGCGGGCCTGCAGCAGCTGGCCGCCGGAAAAGGCCTTCATCACCGAAATCCCCACGCCTTCCGCTTCGCATCGCCGGTAAAGCGCCTGCCGCTCTTCCACGCCCCCAATGGCAAACTCCCCTTCCCGCCGGTAGTCATAAGCGGGATTGATACTGAACATCAGCATATCGAGCACGCCGGTGTCCAGCGCCAGCTGCGCGACATGCGGCGTGTGGGAGGAAAGCCCGATTCTCCGCACCGTGCCCTCTTCTTTCAGCCGCAGAATATATGCCAGGACGCCGCCCTGCAGGACGCGCTGCAGATCCTCCTCTTCATCCAGACAGTGCAGAAAGCCGAAATCAATATAGTCGGTTTGCAGCGCGTTGAGCTGCCAGTCGACCGAACGTTTGATGGCCTCCAGATCCGTGGTCCAGCCATATTTCCCGCTGCGATAATCCGCGCCGAAATGGATCTGGAAATAGACGTCCTTTCTCCGCCCGGCCAACGCGCGGCCAAACGCGGCAAACGGAGCCGCGTCGGCAGAAGCCATGTCGAAATAATTGATCCCATTCTCCAGCGCCATCGCCATAGTGGCTTCCATCTCCGCATCCCCAGCCATGCCGATGGCGCTGGTCCCCAGACCCAGCACGCTGATTTGTTCGTTGCCGTGCGGCAGCTTCCGGTATTCCATGCGAAACTCCTCCTGTCCCTGTCGGGTCTCTGTCGATTGCTTCCCCACCAAGGAAAGCGTCTGTAGCACATCTGTAAGCTAAAAAAATTATAACATGGCGCCGCAGCGGTAGCAACCATCCGCGCAGCGCGTTATGTGGCTTATGCCTCACAGCTGGCTAAAAAGTCCAGCAATGTCCGCTTCCGTGCGGTTGCCGTGAATTTTTATATGCGTGAGCGCGGCTTCCATCTGCGCCAGCTCCTCTTCGCCTGCACGGCGCCCAACTTTTCGCGCAGGCGTTCCATACGCCGCATGCCGGGGCTCGGCAGGAGAAACTCCCGCTTTCGCAGCATCCGGGCCACAACTACGCTGGTGTTGCCGGTATGTTGGCCGTTTAACAGCTGAATACTTGCTGTCGCGGACACATCGACATCATCCGGAAGAGCCGCATTCTCGGCATAGCTAAAATAGGCGATCAGGCATGCGCTCCCGCCCGCTTTCCCCACCGGCTGTGGGCTGCCGGTCCGCCTGCCGAGACGCCGCGAGAGACGGCTGCCGCGAACGGGCCGGCGATTCGACGCCGCTGCAGGGGGCGAGGCTCACGGCCAGCAGGCCGCCAATCAAAAGCGAAATGCATCGCTTCATACTTATTCTCCCCGGCGGGTCAAGGGAAACATGGCTTTTCTAGGCCAAGCAAACGCCCAGCCGCGTTTTCCTCACCCGCGGGCGCCAGCCCGCCGAGTGCGAAAGCGCCGTCCGCGTCCGTTCCATCTGTCCAGTAGGTTCCCCTGTCCAACAAAGGTGGAATTTCTTCCAAAATCTTGGAATTTCCCCAATTTCCCATTTCGTATTGTACGAAATATTTTTTGTTCCCTTATTTTACGAAAATTGTGTAGTATGCATAATTTTTTTGATAAAATTCGCTTGAAATCATTTGTTCTATATGATAGTATAAAGGAAACAGACATCCCCGATACAGAAAGGAGTTCAAAACATGGCAAAGCTATCACAAAAGTTCGTCTCGCTGTCGGCTGCAATGGCCTTCCTCGCCTGCATGCTGCCGGCCGCGGCTGTGGGCGTGCAGGCGGACGAGGCGGACACGACCCCGATCTGCACCACCGCGGACGAATGGACCGCGCTGTTCGACCGGCGCAGCCAGACAGAAACCTGGCTGGGCGGCGACGGTATCTATTCCGTCGCGCTCAACGGCAACGACGCCTACGGCAGCGCGACAGGAGATACCAAGACATTCTTCATCTTCAGCGACTCCCTGATGGGCACCTCTGATGCAGAGGGCAACGTCACCTGGGCGCCCGGACAGCCGAGCCAGACCTCCGCAGTGCTCACAGGAAACGAAGCTGATCCTGACAATATCCGCTTCGTCTGGGGCACCGGCGGCAATATGCAATTTGCCGTAGACGGCCGGCAGGATCTGTTCGGCGAGCACAAATGGATGCTGGACTGCTTCGTGGTTGGGGATTCCGTTTATATCCTCGGCTTCCCGGAGCAGGATTGGAAACCTCGTCAGATTGATATGATCGAAATTCCCATCGTGGATGGCGAGCCCGATTATGCAAATTATGAGGAGACGGAAAGCATCCCGCAGCTGTGGTATCGGGACGATTCCGACACCTATCTGTACGCTTACGGCATCGGCGTCATGGCCAACACGGAGTCGGCCGGCGCGCCGAATCCTGACGGCTATATCTATTTCTATGGCTATCGCGACGCTATGAAAGAATTTAGCCGCAAGGATCTCATCGTGGCCCGACTTCAGGAATCCGATTTCCCGGATTTCTCCAACATGACCTATTGGGACGGCGAAAGCTGGAGCACGAATATCGAGGATTCCGAACCGATCCTGCGCAGCGTCTCGTGCGAAATGAGCGTCACGCCCATCACCACCGGTCCCTGTGAAGGCAAATATATCGCCATCTATACAGAAAACACGGAGTCGGCCAATCAAATGTATGCCATCGGCGACTCTCCGGCCGGCCCGTTCGAAAAACCGGTGAAGTTCTACACCGCGCCGGAGCACGGCCAGGATAACGGCGGCATGTATACCTACAACGCCAAGGCGCATCCGCATCTGTCCTCGGACGGCAAGCTGCTCGTATCCTATAACTGCAACAACCGGCATACCTTTGGTCGGCAGAAAACCACGGAGTATCATCCGCGCTTCCTGTGGCTGGATCTCAACGCCATTACCCCGGCAGAAGAAAACCTTTCCCTGGCCGATGACGCGACCGTGACCGCGAGTTCGGAGAAAAACGGCAGTCCTGCAGAACTGGCGATCGACGGCGACGTCTCTTCGTATTGGGAGTCCGACGACACCATCGGAACCAACGACGAAAAGGTCAATCAGTGGATTTCTGTCTCTTGGGAAGAAGCCAAATCGGTCGACCGGCTTGTCCTGCTCTGGGGCGGCGGCAAACCTGTGGTGGATGATCCCAACGGCTACAAACTGGTCGAATATACCGAAGACGGCGTCACTTGGCATCCGCTGGATGTCACTGTAACCCGCACCGATAATCCTGACGACACCGCCAACGGCCTGCCCAAAACCGACACGTTGACCTGGGAAGGCGGCGCCGTGACGGCCAAGGCTGTGCGTGTCACTTTCGCCGCGTATTCCTTCTCCCCCTACCAGCTCTATGAATTTGAAGTATATGCGCCGGAGGAGAGCGAGAATCCCGGCGGTGGGGATGAGAATCCCGGCGGCGGCGATGAAAATCCCGGCGGTGGCGACGAGAACCCCGGCGGCGGCGACGAGAACCCCGGCGGCGGCGACGAGAACCCCGGCGGCGGTGACGAGAACCCCGGCGGCGGCGACGAGAATCCTGGCGGCGGTAACGAGACGCCCGATACCGGTATCGATGTATTTACCGTCTGGGCAGTCGTGCTTGCGGCAGCCTCTGTCGCGGTTGCGATCGTCACCCGCAAAGTCCGCGTCAAATAATGCACTTCATTGGGCAAAAAGTACCCTCGGCAAACAACGAAAAAGCCAAACTGCCCATGCATTTTTGAACTGCTTGGAACGAAGACGCCAGCCATTTTCGGTTTGCTGCCTTCGTTTCCAAAAGGGACGGCAAGTAAAAATTAAACCCTAAAATTACAAATTTCTCATTGCAGGGATGCAACTTCCCAAATTTGCGAAACAAACTCTCGCGAAAAAGCCACGCGGTTCAATCAAGCCGCGTGGCTTTTTAGGTTATAGACACATCGACATATTGGGAACAGATATGATACTTGTATCTCCACCTGCTATACCCTCGGTGAACAAGGAGCAACACGCCCAGCGGTGTCTGGAACGGACGCGGACATGCATTCGGCGGGCGTCTCGTTTTGTGAAAAAACGGAATGGCGCATTCTGGCGCGCCCGCGCACTCGGCGGGCGTCAGCCCGCC
>CAJFTT010000062.1 GCA_904420005.1 Candidatus Tabaqchalia intestinavium
AAAAGGAATTGAATAGGCAACGACAAACGCTGAAACCCTTGAAAACACTGGGTTTTTCCGTTTGTCTTTATTATACCGTAAGGGCACCTGTTTGCAAGGATATTTTACGGCATAGAAAAAGACCTTGCAAAGCTTGCCGATATTCTCGGCCATTCCAGTATCGAAACAACCCGTATTTATATCATATCCACCGGCGCGGAGCACCGAAAAAAACTGGAAAGTATGCGGCTGATATTATAAAAAAGCCGCCCAAATCGGCGGTTGAGTACATAATCCACATTATGTTGTAAACGTGGACATACCAATCCTATTATTTTATTGTCATTATATCACGATTGTTTAGAAATAGCAAGCCGTTTTGCATGGGAAAGCGTTATTCTCGCAGATATTGTCAAACTTTTTTGCAACACAATTAAGCCTTTTCAAGAAGGAAATTGAAAAGGCTTGTTTTTTCTGCGCCCATTTTACATACCGTCTTCTGACGGCTTTGCTTTTGTAAGGGAAAAAGCGCAAACCGCATATCCGATTTATTACATAATGTGGATTATGTTATAGATTTTTCTATCAATAGGTGCAATTAAGAAATAACACTGATGGGAGTGTGGAATACAGTGAAAATATTATTAAACAGTATGTTTGTTGGGAATTATGGACTTGACAAAGGGAATCTACCACATGAAGTGATTAATTTTTTCAGAGCGGATAACGGTCAGTTTTATGTCTACATTACACCGTATGGAACAATCAGCCCTAATATGGATATCGAGGACTTAAAAGCGATTTTATTTGTTCACAATGTTGGCAACGGTCTAATTGAGGTTGTTGCAAAAGCAGAATTGGATGAAAGTAGCACTCTGTTTACCCAAGGGATTGAGGTCCGTCTAACTGATGGAAGCATAAAAAATAAAAAGAAAAAAGAAAAATATATTGCAGATATGGCAAAAGAAAACATTCAATACGGCGGTATCACAATTCAAGATATTCATAGTAAAAATAATGTTGACAACGAAATCCATGTAACTATGAAGGCGAAAACAATCTGTTTCCCCAAAAATCCACTTTTTCTAACAAGCAAAGAAGAACTCGAAGATATGGAACAGAGGATTTTTTATATTTCTCCCAAAAAGATTTCCAACCAAAGTATGAAAGCATATTATGATGAAAATTCGGATACAGCTACTGGTTATAAAAAACTGCTGGATATTATTGAAAACGAACAGATTTGGTTGTCACCAGACTATGTGCCAAATTTGAGAGAAGCAGATATAACAAACGATGAAACCAGTAATAATTTTTTTCGAATAATAGGCCAGCAGAATAATGAGTTGATTTTTTCAAATATGTTTTATTATTTGTTTTCACAGTACCCCGGATTATTACAAAAATTTGCGTCTGATATATTAGACACAGAGCTTTCAGAAAATTACATAATTGACCGTGAAAAACACCATATGGATCTCAGGCTGGTAGATGAAAGAAATTACATCATTATTGAAAATAAAATCAAATCATTAATCAATGGGACGGAAAAAGAAAGCGGTGAATTAAAAAAAGAAGCTGATGGTAAATTAGCTTCGCAACTGTCGAAGTATTATAAAATTGCTGAAGAGGAAAAGGGAAAAAGGAAAATTAAAGCCTTTTTGTTTATGCCGGATTATAGTCCTATTGACATCAGCAAATATTCCTGTGGGGATAAATACAAGATCATCAGATATAAGCAGATTTATGATTTTTTTACTGCTTATATGAATAACTCTGATAACCCCGGCGCCAATGACCCGTACTTGTCGGAATTTATTAAGGCTCTGCACAAGCATACCGATAATACAGATAATGAATATCGGAATGAATTGATGAATCGTCTGAAAAACCGGATTGAAGAATGTAAATTCAACGGAAAGGAATGAGCATAAAAATGAAAAAAATATTATCTTTTATGCTATCTACACTGATAGTATTATCAATGTTACCGTTATCGGCAACACAGGTAAGTGCTACGAGTAATAGTAGTGAGAAGACAACTGTGAAGACTTCTCAAAACGAAGCGCTTGCATTTCTATCATATTCAAAGTATGGTAACAAAATTAAAATTACCGGATGTGATAAAAAAGCATCAGGCAACTTGATTATTCCCGATACTATTGATGGTCTTCCGGTAACAACCATTTCTGAATATGCATTCAAGGATTGTACTAATCTTACAAATGTAACAGTGCCTAATAGTGTTACCGAAATAGGTTATGCGGCTTTTAGTGGTTGTAGCGCCTTGGAGGCGTTAACACTACCATTTGTTGGGCATTACAAGAATCCGGATTTTTCAAACTCAACACAAACAGATGCTTCAGATGTATTATTTGGATATATTTTTGGCGAACAAAGTTATCCTAACAGTCTTGGTGTGAAACAATGCTACAGTATTTATGACAGCTTTGGCAACTTATACGAGAAGGAAGGTTCTAACACATATAGGTATGAGTATTGGGGCAATGGATCCCATAGCACTGGAACAAAAACTTGTTATTATTATTACTATCCAACAATCGTTTACAGCAGTTATAATTATTGTTCTGCTGATTATGATGCTGAAGAAAGCATAATTAACAGTTATAAAAAATATGCAGTTGACTACTTTACCGTTATTACATCGGACAGTACAGCTCCAACCAGCAATAATCGGATTCTCAACACTTCCAGTGGGCATATAGTTGACGGATATAGAAAGATTTATTATATTCCTTCGTCTTTGAAAAAAGTAACCATAACCGATTGTGATAAATTATACTATGGTTCTTTCTCATTCTGCACAAATTTAGAACAAATAATAATATTAGACCCCGATTGTAAAATTGATATTAATGCATTTTATAATTGTAATAGTGAAACGGTTTTATGTCCCAAAGAATCCACACTGGAAAAATACATTATTAATGGATATTTTAAATATTGTGCGTTTTGGAGCAATGGCGGTGTCGGTGTCTCTTCTGCCCTAAAAGGTAAATACATACCTCCCGAAAAGCCGGGTGTCCAGTATATAACGGATACTTATATAGAACTCACAGAAAATTCTCTTTATGAGTATAGTATTGACGGAACAACTTGGCAAACATCGAACCGATTCAACAATCTAACACCAAATACCAGCTACACTTTTTATCAAAGGTTAGCTGCAACAAATGAAATTGTAGCAAGTGATAGTAGCGAGGGAACTACTGTCACCACCTTCGTAAAAGGAATACCACCGGCGCCAACTGCTCCTACAACTGAGAAAATAGAAAGCACCAGAATCACCTTGACATCTCATTTCGGATATGAATATCGATGCGACGATGGTTCGTGGCAGAAAAGCAATGTTTTTGCAGGACTAAAACCCAACACAAACTATTCTTTTTATCAAAGGATAGCTGCATCAGATATAAATTCTGCAAGTGATAGTAGCGAGGGAATAATTGTTAAAACCCCCAAAAAATCAGTTGTAACTCCCGAGGCACCTGACGCAGAAAGAATTGATTATGAATCCGTTATTTTGGTGCCTCATTCCGGCTATGAATACCGATCTGATAATGGAACATGGCAGAAAAGCAATGTTTTTACAGGACTAAAACCCAATACTTTTTATACTTTTTATCAACGAGTAGCGGAAACGGAAAGTTCGTATGCCAGCAGTCAAAGTGTCGGTGTAAGTATAATGACAAATCCTAAATTCACTGTCGGTGGTGAGTTCTTAGGCGGAGACGGAACCGAGCAAAATCCTTATATAGTTGCTTCAAAAGATCACTTGAATAATGTGCGAAATCATCTGGATGCTCATTATATAATGATGTCAGATATCACATTTTCAACGAGTGATTTTGAAGAAGGCGGAGAGTTCTATAATGAGGGGAAATGCTGGGAACCGATAGGAAATGGTTATTATACTGCTTTTACCGGAGTATTTGATGGAAATGGGCATAAAATTCAAGGATTGAAGATTAACGCCAAAGAATCAAATTATTTCGGATTGTTCGGATACAGTACAGGAAACATTCTTTCATTAGGCTTGGAAAGTAGCAGCATAACAGTCTCCTCTTCTTCTGGCACTTTATATGTTGGTGGAATCGTGGGTGGCACCGATAGCAGAGGCTCTATTATTAATTGCTATAACACTGGAAAAGTTACAGCCAAATGCTCTGGTCTCAATGCTACTGTCTATGCGGGTGGGATTGCAGGAACCGGTAGCCAAATCACCGGGTGCTATAACACCGGAAATATTGATGCTTCTGCACCGTTTAGAGACGGGATCTCCCATGCCGGTGGCATTATAGGAACTGGAAGTGCAATTAATTGCTATAACACGGGAACTATAATAGCTTCTGCCGGCGCTAAAACCTATGCCGGTGGAATTGTGGGGCAAAGCAGTGGCACAGACAACTGTTATAACATCGGAGAGGTTATTGCAACGAATAGTTCCAACAATCATGTTGGAGGGCTTACAGGGATTGGTAAAGGGGACGGATATAGTTTGCAACAATTTGCATCGTTTGGTGCATCTAACGGTGTTGAGTGCAGCAGAGATGAAATGAAACAGCGGAGTACTTTTACCACTTTTGATTTTAATGATACTTGGGAAATCGATAATTATAATTACTATCCTTATCCACAATTAAAACATAATCGACAGGAAAAAATTCAAAGCATAGAATTGAGAACGCCGCCGAATAACAAGCGGTTTATTGAAGGAAAGTATCCTGATTTAACCGGAGCAACGATGATGATTGCTTATTATCGCCCGGGATATTCATCTCCTCAAAAAGTCACAGTAGCTGTAACAGATCAAATGTTATCCGAATTGGACATAAACAAGATTGGAACCCAAACGATTCATTTTACTTACGGCGGACAATCTACTGCTGAAACAGTTACCTTTGAAGTGATTCCAAAGCCAATTGACTCCATTTCTATTACTAAATTGCCGAATAAAACCACCTATGTGGAGGGGCAACTTATAAATCTCGAAGGTGGAGAATTAACAGTTTCCTATGATGATGGTACAACAAAAGTTATCGCATTGAGTGAAGCACAAGTAACTTATCCACTGAATCAGACAGGGCAGGTGACCGCAACGGCAAAGTATGGGAATTTCACTGCTGAATTTACTATTACTGTCAATGAAAAACAAGTAAAATCGCTTCAATTAACTGATCCGGCCAAACTGTCCTATGATAAAGGAGAAGAATTGGATCTAACTGGTGGACAGCTTTATGTGACATATGTGTCGGAAGACAATTATTCGGAAATTTTTCCATTAGAACGGACAATGATTGACAATTTCAATCCAAATCAATTGGGAAAACAAAACTTAAAGGTAAGCTATCAAGGAAAGAATGTGTATTTTGTTGTCACTGTCAGAGACACATCGCCCTCCCCTGCAGCTCCGGTCTTATTCGAAAAATCCAGTTCATCTATCACTCTTACTGGAACTGTAGGTTATGAATACAGTAAAGACGGTGTCCACTGGCAGGACAGTCCGACCTTTATTGGATTAAAGCCGGATACGGAATACCGTTTCTATCAGCGGGTCAAGGAAACCGATACGCACTATGCCTCCCCCAGCAGCATGGCGCTGACGGTTAAAACCGAATCGGAATGTGTCATTGGCGACCTTGACGGAAACAAAACCGTTACCGATGCGGACGCTGTCTATCTGCTGTATCATACCCTGCTGCCGGATCTGTATCCCATCAATCAAAGCGCAGACTACAACGGCGATGGCAAAGTCACTGACGCAGACGCTGTCTACTTGCTGTATCACACCTTGCTGCCGGATTTATATCCGTTACATTAATCAGGAGGCGTAGAGCATGAAGAAAAAACTATTTGCATTGTTGTTAGCCTTTTCCATCCTTTGTGCGGTTCAAATACCTGCTTTTGCAGCAAGCGGATCGCTTTCTGTTTCAAGCAGCAACACGAACCCCGCTGCGGGCGACGAGGTAACCTTAACCGTGTCTATGAGCGGAACGGAAAATGCCACTTCAATGGCGCTGACCTTTCAATACGACACCAATGCCATTGAAATCAAATCTGGTGAATGGCTGAAAACCGGCTCTGTGCTTGCGGACTTCGATAAAGCCAATAATGCGGCAGCTATCGCTTTTACCTCTGCTACTGACTTAAACGGAAACCTCTTTAAGCTTGTTGTCACCGTGAAAAGTTCCGCTGCCAAAGGGAACACCACCGTTACTGTAAAACCTGTTGTGAAAAATGGAGGTACATCCATTTCCTGTACACAGGCAAGCACAGCATTAAAAGTGACCTGCAAAACTCATCGCTATGGAAGCTGGGAAAAAGTAAACGATAACCAGCACAGGCGCACTTGCTCAGAATGCGGCCATGTAGAAACGGCTAACCATACATGGAACAACGGTAGCATAACCAAGCAGCCCACCTGTAAAGATACCGGTGTAAAAACATTTACCTGTACAGCTTGTAACGCTACTAAAACGGAGACTATTGCAAAAACAAACAATCATACATATGGAAGCTGGACAACAACCAAGAAGGCTACCTGTACGGCGGCTGGAACGCAGGAGCGTACCTGTTCAGTCTGCGGAAAAAAGGAGAGCAAAAGCATAGCGGCTACCGGACACAGCTATGGGGCATGGAAGGTGAGCAAGGAGGCTACCTGCACAGCGGAAGGAACCGAAATGCGTACCTGTTCCAAATGCGGCGCAATGGAAACAAGAAGTATAAAAGCGCTTGGTCACAATTTCCTGGCTCCCGAAATCACAAAGAAGCCCACTTGCACGGAGCCGGGTATTGAAAGCGGAAAATGTGCCCGCTGCGGCCAGACAACGACGCAGGAGATCGAGGCTCTCGGACATAAGTTCGGAGAATGGAAGCAGGCAAAAGCGGCCACCTGTACGGAAAATGGAATGGAAGAACGTACCTGCTCGGTTTGTCAGCATAAAGAGACCAGAGACATTCCGGCGGTTGGACACGATTTTGAGAACCCTGTTATGGTAAAGGAAGCCACTATCAGTTCCACCGGCCTAATGGAAGGCAAATGTAAACGATGCGGCGAAACCACGCAGGAGGTTATTCCTTGCCAGGCGAAGGATGAGGTGACCGGCATCCGCATTGAAGCAGATGAGGGCGTGTTTTCCGCTGGGTCAACAGCGAGTTTTTCTGATGTGAGCACGGATGAGAGTATAAAAACCGCTTTGAACGATTTTGGTACGAACTTTAAGGCATACACGATTGATTTTGTTAAAGACGGCACTGCGGTAAAACCAAACGGTGAATACAACCTGATTTTACCCAACAGCGATTATCTGACGGAAGAAAATATCTTTGTTTGTCTGATTGCTGCGGACGGTACGGTGACGGAAAAACAGTTTGAACTCAATGAAGACGGCACTATATCTGTAAAAGCGGCGGAAGCGGGCACTTATGCTGTTGTTAACAAATCGGGAACCAGTGGTTTGGAGTCTGAGCCTAATACGAATACCACTACCAGTGCCGGTGTAGGAAGTGACACCGATGTTAATACGCCGAACCGAAACGGCAATACCATTTGGGTTATTATTGCGATTATTGCTGCGATTATCATTGCAGGGGGGATTATCGTTGCTATTCTGATGAAAAAGCGGAAAAACAATTAAGTGAGGATAAGGCTGTAAGGCGATTATTTTCTCTCCTCAAGGAGGTCAGGATACATGACATACGAAACTTGGCCGCCTGATTTTTCGATTACATCATAATAAAATTCAGTTTTCATGCGTCTGCATGGCTTTATGCCTTGCAGACGCTTTTTCTTTCCTGCGGAGGGCTCAACCCTGCTGCCGTTCCCCGCCGCTCTCCATTTGATTTACACATTCACCCACTAATAATCGAATGGAGGACAAGCTATGAAAATCATCAATCTGCGGGATTTTTATCCAGAAACTACACCGACGCGGGAACGCTGATTGAAAATCTCTTTGTGCAGATGAATGTACGGTTTATCAGTCTGGCCGAGAGCGTGGACAGCTACAAAAACCCGGACAGCGTTTCCAACATCATTGTGCCGATCACCAACGTGATGAACGATCAATACTGCTATCAGACAAGCAAGAAAATCCGGCAGGTGTTCGACTACATAAAGCGCAACGGGGAATTTATCGGTTCCTACGCTCCCTACGGCTATATCAAAGACCCGAACGACAAACACGCGCTGCTTGTGGACGAAGAAGCCGCCGAAGTGGTAAAGCAGATATTTTCCATGTTCGTCAGCGGGATGACCGTCCGGGCGATTGCCAATCACCTGAACGACCACGGCGTGATGTGCCCGTCCCTATACAAGCAAAGCCAGGGGCTGAAATACCATTGTCCCAACGGACAGGCGCGGCCGATGTGGAGCACGATTATCGTTGCCAAAAACAGCAGCGCCTCATTTATGCCAAGCAAGCGTTTGCTATAGAGATCCGGAAGCGCGATATAATTCACGATCCCCGCAGAGCTGGAAATAACAAAAACGAATAAACAGGCCAGCTCGGTGAAATCAAGAAATCCCTTCGGCAAAATGCCGGGTTGCATGTTATAGAACTGCACGTAATACAAAAACAGGATTTGAACTGCAGCCACAAGTAAAAATGGGATTCCCCGCTTTTTCCAAAGGCTATTTTCCCGATGATGAAATAAATTCCATAGAATCCAACAAGCAGAACCAATAAAGCCAACTGTGAGCGTTATCATACTTGCCCATCGTTCTGTTTTTAGTATCAAACCATATGCAAGCTTCAAACAAATATAAACTGCGGACACAGCTCCCATCCACAAAAGAATCCATCTGCAAAAAAATTGCGGATTTTTCCGGCATGCATAGCAAATGCTCCCCTGGAGAATCGCCGCTATTAAAAAAACAATGCTCAACGCGTACATATTCGCAATGGTTCCTTCTGTAACAGCGCCCCGTAATACAATTGTCAATGGATAAATGCCAGCGAAAAACAACAGCATCACCAGCAACAATAATCGCCTATATTTTTCCGTAAGCTTCATATCATTCACCACGTATAAAATTAATGTGACACCCCCGCCGGCAATGCCTGCGCATTTCCGTTAATTTGACTTTTGAGCATTTCTCAAATATTATGGGAGGTAATGAATCTTGTCGCGTTCGCCGGCAGCTTCGGTATACTTCTGGAATCCAGTTATTTCCTTGTTTTTAGTGTAATATATCATTCAATTTTTGTCAATGTTTACGCAAATATTTCCGCCGATTGTAACTATTTAGTTGCTTTTATAAAAGGAGAGCGCATGCAGCTGCATGCGCTCTCCTTTTATAAAACTTTTTGATACCTGTATACAGTCTTCTTTGTGTTCTGACTTTTTAGTTGTTATACTAAATCCCACTAAAATGGTACCGCAAGGTTCAAACCACAGATTCCGTCTTCTGCATTTGTTCAATTAAAGCGTCATATTCGTCAGAAAATTCCGAATCATTCTTGATCTTAGCCATAACCGTGAGATTGCCTGCTTTCTTAACACATCCGCTCTCCCAACCATATCCTAGTTCAACGGTTTGCTGCCCAACAACAAAACTCAAAGTATGAGGATGCCCCATATAGCGCTCATACGGCACATAGTCTAACTCCACTTTTTGCAAACATGCAATCCACTGTGAGAGCAACTGTGGATCCGTCGTCGTAAAAGTAATTTGTTTCGTTTCAGGCTCAGAATCGTCTGGATTAAGAAGAGTATCCTCATGATATATAATCTCCATTCGTTCAATTTGATCCCGGTGATCGCTAATATACTGCAATTGCTGTTCCAGATCTTTTTGGAATGTCTTGATCTCTTTGCGCGTTGGGTTTGGTAAAAGATCTTCCTCTTCTGTTCCAGGCCCACATCCTGGCAGCAGAAGCAATAATGCCAAAAGAAATGACAAATATCTTTTCATCAAATCACTCCATAGAAAAGATTATTGGGAAAATATAGCACTTACAGTCCACAAGAAGAAAACGGCGCGCAAACATTGCACTTTTCATACCAATCGCACATTTCCGCATGGTCCACGCTCCTTCTCAAAGTATGCCTGGATTAAGTATACCCGGATTTTGGTTCGCTTTGGCCAGCACATCGCGAACTGTAGAAAAAAGCTCCATCGCTTCTGTCGGCGGCTCTATCAAGCCAGCGCTTCTATGCCCGCTCCATCTGCTCGACCAGTGCATCATATTCCAATTTTAATTCCGGGTAAAAATTTGTGATCTTTGCCCGAACTAATTCATTTGTTCCGAAATATACCACACCCAAATTCCAAGCGCGATCCATAGAGAGTATCTCTCCTCGGATACACATTTTTATTTCATGGTCTGCGCCAACGGATGTGTCATATTTCTCATAGGACAGCTCCACCTTGTCAAAGAACGCAACCCAGCGAGCAATCAAATCTGCATCTGTCGTCATGTATTCCACTGTTTCCGCTGTGCTGAATTTATAATAGGAAAGCGTCACACTTTCGACAGCATCTGCATTTTCTCTCAAATATTGCAGCCGGTTTTCCATGCTTTTTTCTGCTTCCAAAAAATCCTGCTGTGTTGGCGTCGGCCGTTCATATTCCATATCGGACTCCACCTCACTTATCTCTCCAGACGGCTTTTGTGTACTTGTTATACCATATGGCGGTCGTACACTCTCTACATAAGCGCTTTCCTCGCTTTTCGGTTCCGTATTGCATGCCTCCAAAAATAAGCATAGCGCTGTTGCTATTAATAATGGAAACAAAATATCTTTCTTTTTCATGGAAGCTCCCTTCTTTCCCTGCATCAATCGCACTTTTTATTTTTCTCGCGAATCCTCCCCGGACTTTCGATCATGCCCTTCGACTTTCACCCCCTTCTGCACCGCACCAGCCGCCTCTCCCGCATGTCTCTCCTGGCAGCCCCGTAGCAGCCGGCAATCGTTTGCGGCGTTCCTGCCCCCGCGCTGCGGCCTGGCCGGAGGCGCCTTGGTCCGCCGGCCGGGCGTGCCGGCGTTGCCTGCGCCAAAAACACGTTGCGGCAGCGCGGAGAACGCGGCCGGGTATTTATTTTGGGAAACCGTGTTCCCCCTCGTCTATTTAAAACAACACCGGACAGCGGTCAAAAGTTTCCCTCTTTCTGATCTGCGCCGGCACCCGCGCCGCGCGGCTGCCGGTTGACGGGCCGGGCGGTTTTGCGGTATAATATAAGGCGGAAATTCCCTGTGCGCCCGGGCGCCGGCCCGCCGCGCGGAAAATGCAACATTGATGGAGTGATGAAACATGGTGCCAATGAAAATGATCCCCCCCTGCAAGGATTACATCTGGGGCGGCACGCGCCTGAAGACCGAATGGGGGAAAAAGACCGATCTCGACATCGTCGCGGAGAGCTGGGAGCTGTCCTGCCATCCCGACAGCCAGAGCGTGGTGGCCAACGGCGAATACGCCGGCAAGAAGCTGCAGGAGGCCATCGACGCGATGGGCAAAGCCTGCCTCGGCACGCACTGCGCGGACTTCGACCGTTTCCCCATCCTCATCAAGCTCATCGACGCGAAGAACGACCTGTCCATCCAGGTACACCCCGACGATGCCTATGCGCTGAAGAACGAGGGCGAATACGGCAAGACGGAAATGTGGTACGTCGTGGACGCCGACGAGGGCGCGACGCTGGTATATGGCTTCTCCCGCGACCTGACGAAGGAGGAGTTCCGCGCCGCCATCGAGAAAAACGAGCTGATGGACGTGCTCAACCAGGTGCCGGTGCATGCGGGGGACGTCTTTTTCATCCCGTCGGGCATGGTGCACGCCATCGGGCACGGCATTCTCATCGCCGAGATCCAGCAGAATTCCAACATCACCTATCGCGTGTATGATTACGGCCGGCTCGGCGCGGACGGCAAGCCCCGCCAGCTGCACGTCGACAAGGCGGTGGAAGTCTCCACGCTGACCCGCCCGGCCGCCGTGGGCGCGGCGGGCGCGCCCGTCACGGAAAACGGCGTGACGGTCACGCCGCTGGCTTCCTGCCGGTATTTCACCACCCGCAAGCTGGAGATCGCCGACAGCGCGACCTATACCGCCGGGGCGGAATCCTTCGTTTCGCTGCTTTTCCTCGCGGGCGAGGGAGAGATCCGCACCCAGGACGGCGCCGTCTCCTTCGCGCGGGGCGAGACCTTCTTCCTGCCCGCCGGGCTGGGGGAATACACGATCGCCGGCGCCTGCACGGTGCTGGAAACCCGCGTCTGAACGCTGTGCCGTCCCCGGACCGGGCGGGCTCTCCGCCCGCGCGCCGGGGACGGCGTGTTTTTATGCCGGCGGAACCTGCCCCACCGCGGCGCGCCTCCGCGCACGGAACGCTGCCAGGGCATAGACGGTGTCTCTACCCAGGCAGAGCAGGTTCGTTTCGATAGGTTCAGACCGGCCGCAAGATCCCCCCGAGCGGAACGGAGGCGCGTCAACGCGCCCGGCCGCATTCCAAAAAAGCCAACTATTCTCCCCGGGCGAAACGGGGCCGCGCGCACAAGCCTGAACGTCGGCGGCGCGCTTCTCCGTTTCGCGCGAAGAGAGCCCGGCCGCGCGGGCGAGCCGGGCGACACGCAACCGGCAGCGCCGCAGATCGGTGCCGTCACAAGCCGCGGCGCGCGGCGGAAAGGAGCAGCCATGCAGCAGGCGTTGCCGCAAATCATGCAAACGACCATCCGGGAGCAGAACTTGCTGCAGCCGGGCGACACGGTGCTCGTCGCGCTGTCGGGCGGCGCGGATTCAGTCGCGCTGCTGCGGGCGCTGCTCGCGCTGGAGCGTTACACCGTGCTGGCCGCGCACCTGCAGCACGGCATCCGCGGAGCGGAGGCCGACCGCGACGCGCAGTACGTCGAAGCGCTGTGCAGCGCGCTGGGCGTGCCGCTCGTGCTGGGGCAGGCCGATGTGCCCGCGCTGGCCGCGCAGACAGGGGAAAGCTTAGAAGAATGCGCGCGCCGGGTGCGCTATCAGTTCCTCGAGGAGGCCGCCGCCCCGCGCCGCGCGAAAATCGCCACCGCGCACACGCGCGACGACAACGCCGAAACGCTGCTGCTGCATCTGGGCCGCGGCGCGGGGCTGCGCGGCCTGGCGGGCATCCCCTATCGCCGCGGCGCCATCGTACGCCCGCTGCTGGACGTGCCGCGCGCCGCGGTGGAAGCCTACCTCGCGGCGTTGGGGCAGTCCTTCTGCACCGACTCCACCAACGCCGACCTGCACTACACGCGCAATCTCGTGCGCCACACGGTGCTGCCGCCGCTGCGCGCCGCTTTCCCGGCTTTTGACGAGGCGGCGGCCCGCTGCGCGCGCAGCCTGCGGGAGGACGCGGACTATCTCGAGGCGCAGGCGGAAGCGGCCTGGAACCGCTACCAGCGCGGGGAAACGGACGCCGCCGCCCTCGCCGCGCTGCCGGGCGCGCTGCAAAGCCGCGCGGCGGCCGCGGCGGCCCGCTCTCTCTGCGGCCGGGAGCCGGACGCGGCGCAGATCGCGGCGCTGCGCCGCCTGCTCGCCACTGGGCGGGGCGCTGTGGCGCTGCCGGGCGGCGTCTCGGCGGTGCTGCGGCAGGGGCGGCTGGCTGCCGTGCCGACCAAAAGCGCCGCGCCGCCTGACGCCGCGGCCCCCGCCCCGGCGCCGCTGCTGCCCCCGTCGCCGCCCGACGGTGCGGGGCGGCAACCCCTGCCGGCGGACGGGCCGCTCGCGCAGCTGCTCGCGCTGTGCGGCGCGGCGGCCGCGCAGGCGCAGGCCGCGTGGCGCGTCCCGCTCTGGGACGGACAATGGGTGGACGCGCGGATTTTTCCCGCCAGCCTCTTGCAAGTTTTTGAAAATTGTATTAAAATTCATAAATATACCAATATTGCCTTTTTCGCCTATGCTATAATGGACGGGAACACATTTTTCCGGACAAGGGCAGCGGGCGACCGCATACGGCCGGCTGGCCGCGGCGTGACGAAGCCGCTGCGCCGCTGGATGCAGGAGCAAGGGATTCCGGCGCAGCGCCGGGACCGCGTGCCGGTTCTGGCGCGCGGGAGCGAGATTCTGTGGGTGCCCGGCGCGGGGCGGAGCGAGAGCGGCCGCCCGACAGCGCAGGACGAGGCGATCGTGCTGCTGGCCTGGCAGGGCGAGCCGCCGTGCTGAATCGGAGGGAGCGTATGGAGCAGGATATTCAATCGGTGCTATACAGCGAGGCGCAGCTGCGCGAGCGCGTGCAGGAGCTGGGGCGGCAGATCACGGAGGATTACCGCGACCGCGATCTCATCCTCGTCTGCGTGCTCAAGGGCAGCTGTGTGTTCATGGCGGACCTGATGCGCGCCATCCGGGTCAACGCCGCCATCGATTTCATGTGCGTTTCCAGCTACGGCGCGGGGACTTCCACGCGCGGCGCGGTGCAGCTGATCAAGGATCTGGGCACCGACGTGGCTGGCAAAGATGTGCTGCTGGTGGAGGATATTCTCGACAGCGGCGTGACGCTGTCGTTTTTGCGCGACCATATCATCCGTTCGCGCGGGCCGGCGTCGTTTGGTATCTGCACGCTGTTTGACAAGCCGGAGCGCCGGCGCGTCGACGTGCAGCCGGACTATGTCGGTTTCGTGATCCCGGACGCGTTCATCGTGGGTTATGGGCTGGATTATGCCGAGCGCTACCGCAATCTTCCCTATGTCGGCATTCTCAAGCCGGAGGTTTATTCCTGACCGGACATTTCCCCGGTCAAACCGGATATACTATATCTGGTGATTTTCGCGCGGCGCCGCCGTGTGCACAAAGGGGTTTGATGATTTGAGCAAAAAATTCAGAGGAATCGGGCTCTATGTCGTGATTGTCCTGGCGCTGGTCCTCGCGGCGTCGATCTTCCTGCTCAGCCAGGGCGGCACTACGACAAAATATTCCGAAATCATCGGGTATTTCGAGAACAATCAGGTCAAGGAATACACGTTTGACTGGTCGAACAACCGGGTCGCCATCGTGCTGCGCGACGGGCGGCAGCTCGAGCCGTACACCGTGCCGAGCGCCACGCGCTTCCTCGACACGATCGAGCCGATGGTCGACGAATATAACGAGACGGCCAGCGATGAGGACAGAATCGTCTACGACCAGAAACGCGCCACGCAGATCCCCTGGTTCGTGGAGATCCTGCCGTATCTTCTCATGGGCATCGCCATGATGGCCTTCCTGTATTTCATGCTCAACCGCATGGGCGGCGGCACGAAATCCTCGATGAATTTCGGCAAGGCGCGCATCAAGAGCGGCGTCGACGAGAAGCGCAAAACCACCTTCGACGACGTGGCCGGCGCGGACGAGGAGAAAGAGGAGCTCAAGGAGCTCGTCGATTTCCTCAAAAACCCGAAGAAATATTCCGAGCTCGGCGCCAAGATCCCCAAAGGCGTGCTGCTCGTCGGCCCTCCGGGCACCGGCAAGACGCTGCTGGCGCGCGCGGTCGCGGGCGAGGCGGGCGTGCCGTTTTATTCGATCTCCGGCTCTGACTTTGTGGAGATGTTCGTCGGTGTGGGCGCGTCGCGTGTGCGCGACCTGTTCGACCAGGCGAAGAAGAGCGCGCCGTCGATCATCTTCATCGATGAGATCGACGCCGTCGGCCGGCACCGCGGCGCGGGCCTCGGCGGCGGGCACGACGAGCGCGAGCAGACCCTCAACCAGCTGCTGGTGGAGATGGACGGCTTCGGCGCGAACGAGGGCGTCATCGTCATCGCCGCGACCAACCGCCCCGACGTGCTCGACCCGGCGCTGCTGCGCCCCGGCCGTTTCGACCGGCAGGTGCATGTCGGCCGCCCGGACATCAAGGGCCGCGTCGCCGTGCTGAAGGTGCACGCCCGCGGCAAGCCGCTGGGAGACGACGTTTCCCTGGAGAATATCGCCAAGGTGACGGTCGGCTTCACCGGCGCAGACCTGGAGAACCTGCTCAACGAGGCGGCGCTGCTGGCCGCCCGGCGCAACAAGCGCGTGATCAACCAGGCGGAGATGCAGGAGGCCATGATGAAGGTCATCATGGGCACCGAGAAGCAGTCCCGCAAGATCACGCCCCGCGAGAACAAGCTCACGGCCTACCATGAGGCGGGTCACGCCATCGTCGGGCATTACCTCAAGACGCAGGACCCGATCCACGAGGTTTCCATCATTCCGCGCGGCGGCGCGGGCGGCTATACGCTGTCGCTGCCGAAGGAGGACGTCTATTTCAAGACCCGCAACGAAATGTTCGAGACCATCTGCGACCTGCTGGGCGGGCGCGTGGCGGAGAAGCTCGTGCTGGGCGATATTTCCACCGGCGCGTCCAACGACATCCAGCGCGCCACGCAGATCGCGCGCGACATGATCACGAAATACGGCATGAGCGAGAGCCTCGGCCCGATGACCTTCGGCTCCGGGCAGGAGGAAGTGTTCCTCGGCCGCGATTTCGCCACCTCGCGCAATTATTCGGAGAATATCGCCGCGCAGATCGACGAAGAGATGAAGACCATCATCGACGCGGCGTACGAGAAGGCCACCCAGATCCTCACCGAGCATATACAGCAGCTGCATGACGTGGCGAACGCCCTGCTCATCCGCGAGAAGATCACGGGCGACGAATTCCGCGAGATCCTCAAGGGCCGCAAGATCATGGACATCATCGCCGGCGAGAGCAGCGAGCCGAAGTCCATTTTCGACGGCAGCACTTCCGACGAGGCCGACCCGCAGGACGGCGGGACGGACGGCGGCGACGGTGCGCCCGGCGCGCTGCCAGGCTCGGCGACGCCGGACGGCGACGCATCGGGCACGCCGGAGGCCGGACAGGTGCTGCCCGAGCCGAAGGATGACGACACGCCGAAGGCCTAAAAGCAAGCAAGGCCGCGGCGCGCAGCGGCCAGAGAAACAAAACCGCAGACAAAAAAGCGGAGAGCGGACGAATTGTCCGCTCTCCGCTTTTTTGCGCCCGGGGCGCAAATTCTCCGAGGTACCGGCTCCCCGAACGGTGGATTTTGCATGTTCCTCTAACTTTTTGGATGCGTTCCGATACATTTTCTCCACAAACCGAAGAAAATCCCAATTTTTCCTCGCTTTACTCCACCATTGGTTTCGTATACAATGAAGACACAAGATCCGGACTTGCATTTTGCTGAGAGAGGTGATTTGTATGTGTGAAGTGAAACTGGCCGAAACCCTGACCCGCCTTCGTACGGAGAAAGGCGTAACGCAAGAGGAGATAGCAGCGGCGCTGGGCGTGTCCAACCGGACGATTTCCAAATGGGAGACCGGCGCTTCCGCTCCCGACCTCGCGATGCTGGCGGCGCTGGCCGATTATTATGCCGTGAGCACCGACGCGCTGCTCGGGCTGGCGCGGAAAGAAGACCAGACAGCTGACGGCATGATCCGCCGGGCATTCGCAGGACTGGACCGGCGAGCGGTCATTTTGAAAGCGTTTGACGTGACCGCCGCGATCTTTCCGGCCAGCTACGACGCTTTTTCCTATAAACAGGACGACTGCAACGACGAGGTCGATCTGCTGCCGCCGAAATTGGGACTCGCCAGCCGAAGCTGCGTCACCGATCCGCAATTCTTCGACCTGGTCGTAGCCTCCGAGGAGGTGAATCTCGCTGTCATGCTCCTGCGCAACAAGGCCAAATTCGCGTGGCTGCGGAAGCCGGAGAAGCAAACGCGCATCGCGGCGCTGTTCGCGTTCCTGGGCGATCCCGCCGCGCTGACCGTCTGCGCCGTGCTGCACAGCACGGCCTGCCCCGAGAGCTTCACGGCGGATTTCATCGCCAAGGCGGCGGGCCTGCCGGAGGAAAAGGTGGCGCAGGTGCTCGACGGCTGCTGCGAGATCGGGCTATGCACAAAGGTAACCGCGCATCTGCGCACCGGCGAAATAAATGTGTACGAGTGCCTCGGCGACGGGAAAATTCTGACCCTCATCACGCTCGCCTATGAGCACATGTGCGGGAAACAAACGTATAACTATAACTACAACGGCCGATGCAAAATGATCGGAGGGGAAAGAAAATGAGCTTATCGACGAATCTCAAACGGTTCCGGCAGGAAAAGGGCCTGACGCAGGAGCAGCTGGCCGGCGCGTTGGGCGTATCCCCGCAGGCCGTCTCCAAATGGGAAACCAGCGAAACCTATCCCGACGGCGATCTTCTCGTCCCGCTCGCCGCCCAGCTGGGCGTCTCGCTCGATACGCTGCTGGGCAACCCGGCGGTTTCCATGGCGGATATCGCGCGCCGGATCATACAGCTGATCGGGCAAACCCCGGCCGAAGCGCGGTTCCAATTGGCCCGCGACATCGGCTGGCAGATCGAGCGCGGGTTGTTCGATTGCTGGTTCAAGCTGGATGAGCCTTACCGGCCCGATGCGCTGCAGGGCATGCACAACGCTTCCAATATAGTCGACGACCACGGCTTTACGTTCATCTCCAACGGCCGGGCGCCGTTCTTCTCCGTGTTCCCCGAGCCGGACGGCGGCTTCGGCGAAGTGCTCGCAGACGGTGAGGCGCTGCGCGCCATCTTCGCCTGTCTCGCGTCTCCCGAGACGATGCGCGCGATCCTCTACCTGCACCGGCAGGAGAAGAATTACATCTTTGAGCGCGCCGTGCTCGCGCGGGAATGCCAGCTGGAGGACGACGCCGTCGACCGGGTTCTGCACGATCTTCTCGCGTTGCGCCTGCTGAGTGTATGCGAGCTGCCGATCAACGGGGTCCCGCACACGCTGTATGCTTCCCGTCCGTCTCACAAGCTGATCGCGCTGCTGGTGGTGGCGCGCGAGCTGCAATACGACGGCGCATACAGCCTGCAAGCGGATCATCGGACGAAGCCATACCTGTGAAAAAAGCAGACGAGCCAAAGCCGCCCGCGCTGCCGGGTAACCCGCGGGAAGCGGGAACCCCCGGCAGGAGAGGCCGCTACGCAGGCGGCGCAGAGCGGGCGCGCGCCGGCCAGAGAAACAAAACCGCAGACAAAAAAGCGGAGAGTGGACAATTTGTCCGCTCTCCGCTTTTTTGCGCCCGGGGCGCAAATTCTCCGAGGTACCGGCTCCCCGAACGGTGGATTTCGCATGTTCTTCTAACTCTTTGGATGCGTCGCGGCGTCCTTTCTCCATGAACCGGAGAAAAGCAGGCCGGGAAATCGAAAAGGAAAAAGGTTCCGTCCTCCCTATAAAGCGCAGAAGTTCCCCATTCCCCCCTGCTTTGCTCCACCGTCGCTCCCCAGCAGGCAAAGGGCAGCGCGCGCGGCGCAGAGCGGGCGGCGGCCCCGCGCCGGGTCTCAGCCCGCTTGCCGCCGCAGTTGTCTTTCTCCTCCTTGCGGCGCGCAGGCGCTGCCGCAAAGTCCCAACCCGGCGCTTGGCCGCGCGGCGTTTTCATCAGGCGCGAAAGAAAGCCTGCCGAAGCCCTGTCGCGCCTCTGGATGAAAAAGCGCCGCCAATCCCTCCCTGCCCCGGTTTGGACGCTGCGGGGTTCCCATCTTCTGCAAAATAGCCGGGCCACGGCCTGGACGTCTGCGCGTCCGGGGCCGTGGCCTGGCTTGTTTGCATGCCAAAAAGAGAAAAGCGGCGCGGCAGACGCCGCGCTCCGCCCTGCGACAGTGGTTTCCTGCCGCAGGGTGAAGCAAGGACGCTTATTTCTCTTTCTCATCCTCCGCGGGCGCCGTCTCGGGCGCGGCGCCATCCTCCGGCGCGGTGGGCATATCCGGCGCGGCTTCGGCTGCATCTTCCTGCGGCGAGGGAACGGCTTCCCCCACAGGCGCGTCGCCCGCGTCCTGCTGCCCGCCGGGCTCCGTCGCTGTCTCCCCCGGCGTCTGCGCAGGATCCGCCGGCGCTTCCTCGGCCGCGGCCTCCTCCTGCGCTGGCGAGCCGACCTCTTCCGACGCGTCCTTCTCTGACGCATCTTCTCCATCCGCGGCCCCGCCCGGCCAGGTCTCCGTGTCCGCTGCGCTCACAATGGGAACATACTCCAGCCCCGCCTCCACGGCGCGCTTTTTGCGCACGAGCGGGATGACGATCAGCAGCACCGCCGCCACCAGCACCATGCAGACCGACAACACCTGCGAAACGCGCAGATGCAGCCCGAACAGATCCATATACAGGCTGTCCGTGCGCAGCCCCTCGATGAAAGCGCGGCCCAGCCCGTACCACAGCAGATACAGCAGCGCGTTCTCGCCGTTGAAGCGCCGGTGGGACAGGTGCAGATACAGCAGCACGAAGCCGACAAGGCACCACAGCGACTCATACAGGAACGTCGGATGCACGCCTGTCTGCGCGGTGTACGGCGTATATACCGACATGCGCCAGGGCAGGTCCGTCGGCCCGCCGAAGGCTTCGCCGTTGACGAAATTGCCCCAGCGGCCGATGGCCTGCGCAATGAGGAACATCGTCAGACACAGGTCGAGCGTCGCGGGGATGTTGATCTTCTTGACCTTCATGACGATCAGGCCGACCAGCACCGCCGCGATCAGGCCGCCGTAAAACGCAAGGCCGCCGTCGGTGATGCCGGTGATGATCTCCAGCGGGTGCTGCATGTAATAGTCAAAATCATAAAACAGCACATAATACAGCCGGCAGCCGATGATGGCAGAAGGCAGACAGAAAATGAGGATGTCGAGGATATCGTCGAAGGTGATGCCGACCGTCCTGCACCGCCGCCAGGCGAGGATCGTCGCGACGATGACGCCCAGGCAGATGAGGATGCCGTACCAGCGGACCTGAAAGCCGAAGATCTCGATGGCCACCGGGTCGATCTCAAACTGCAGCCCCAGGCCGGGAAAGCCGATGTGGTTGAGTTGCGACATGCGTATGTACCCCTTTCCGTTTCCCGGCAGCCGGGCCGCCGGATTTGACATTGCGTGAAACCGCGCCAAACCGCGGCGCACGGCCGGGCGGCATGCCCCGCCCGGGATTTCCGGGAGACGGCGAGCGGAATCCAAGCAAACTCCGCCGTCTCCGGAACCGATAACCGGCCTTGCGCAGGAGGCGCCGCAGAGCCCTGCTCTTTGCCGCTCCTCCTGGCTCCGCGGCGACGGCCCCCGGTTTTTGCGCAGCGGCAGCGCTGCCACCGGCCTCCTCCCCGCGGAGGAAGGCCTTCTTTCAAGAGGGCAGGCCGGATTCACTGCTGCTTCTCCTCCTGCATAAGGAGGAAGGCGCGCCCCGCAGCCTCCGCCGCCGCAGGTGTGCAGGCCAACCGGATCGGCCCGCCGCGCCGGCCGCCGGTCAGGCCGGCTCGATCAGGGAAAGCGCGGCCGCCTCCTCGCGGAACAGCTCGCGCAGGCGGGTCTCCGCCTCGTCGGCGGTGATGCGCTGCACGGCGTCGATCTGCGTGAACACGTCCACATCCTCGAACGCGCAGGAAATGGCGTAATTGGCCAGGTCGTCGACGCTGTCGAACCCGGCGACCATCTGGCCGTAAATCTTGCGCCGCGCGCGCTCGAATTTCTTCTCATCGATCCCGTCGCGCAGCGTATCGGCGATCGCCGCGCGGATGCGCTGCACGACCGTCTCCGGCGCGCGGCTCTCCCCGCCGAGGATGGCGGCGGCGAAGCCCCGCCCGCAGAAATATTCCGCCGAGAAGCTGGAATTGACCAGCCCCTCGTCATACAGCGCGCAATACAGGTCCGACGCCCGGCCGAAAAGCATCTCCAGCAGGATCTCGCTGGTCAGCTGGCGGCGCGCGGCAGCCGGCCCGGGCGGCAGCAGCGTGTCCTTATACCCCAGGCGGAACATCGGAATGGACACCGGCAGCTTCTGGCGCGCCTCCTTCTTGACGGCGGTCTCCGGCTCGTCGAAGCGCGCGGTCTCCACGGGTTTCGGCTCGACGGCGCGGATGCGGCTGTCGATGAAGTCCGCGGCGGCCTGCGGGTCGAAGTCGCCGCAGATGCACAGCGCCATGTTGGCCGGGTTGTAAAAGGCGTAGTAGCACCGGTAAAGCAGCTCGGCCGTGATGTGCGAGATGCTCTCCACGGTGCCGGCGATGTCGGTGCGCACGGGATTTTTCTCATACAGCGCCTCCAGCAGGTTAAACAGCGCGCGCCAGTCGGGATCGTCCTCGTACATCTTGATCTCCTGCCCGATGATGCCCTGCTCCTTCTGCACCGTCTCCTCGGTGAAATACGGGTGCTGCACGAAGTCCAGCAGGATCTCCAGCGAGGGATAGAAATTGTCCGTGCAGGAAAACAGGTAGCAGGTCTTGTCAAAGCCGGTATAGGCGTTGGCCGACGCGCCGGTCGCGGCGTAACGCGTGAAGGCGTCGCCCTCCTCGCTCTCGAAGAGCTTATGCTCAAGAAAATGCGCGATGCCCTCGGGCACGGTGGTGAAATCCGCCTCCCCCTCGATGCGGAAGGTGGAGTCGATGGAGCCGCATTTCGTGCCGAAAATGGCGTAAGACGAGGCGGCGCCGGGCTTGGGCAGCAGGAACACGCGCAGGCCGCTCGCGTGCCGCGCGAAATAATAGCATTCTCCCAGTCGCTGGTTTTCCACTTTTTGCAGCGTCATTTGGCGTCCCCTCCTTTGAGCAGATAGATGGTATCGGGCGCGACGGCGGCCATCGCGGCCACCACGTCCTCGCGCGTCAGCGCCTCGAGGCGGGCCGCCGTCTCCCGCGGGGCTTCCTCGGTCCCGCACAGCAGCTGGCCGAGATACCAGCTCTCCAGCGTGACGAGCGCGTCGTCGATGGTGCGGTAGCTGTTGGAGAGCGAGAGCTTGGCGGCACGCAGCTCCTCGTCGGTGAAGTCTCCCTGCTTGGTGCGCTCGAGCTGCGAGAGGATCTCCTGCACCGCGGCGTCCTTGTTTTTCTCCTCCACGCCGCACTGGATGAACATCAGGCCCTTATATTTCTCAATGGAGGCCGAGCAGTAATAACACAGATGCAGCCGCTCGCGCACGTTGACGAACAGCTTGGAATGCGGGCTCGCGCCGAAGATCGTGTTGCCCAGCTGGAGCGGCAGCGTATCGGCCGGGGCGGCCACCTGCGTGCGCAGCCCCAGCACGAGCTTGGCCTGCTCGACGGGCAGCGTATCCGTCACCTCGCGCACCTGCGCGGGCGCAGGCCTGGGCTGCGCGGCGGCCGGGACCGGATCCGGCGCGCGGCGCACCGGGGCGAAGGCGGCCTGCAGCGCCGCCGCCACCGGCGCAGGGTCCAGCGACCCGGTGGCGAAGATCTCCATCCGGCCGGTCTCGACGGCCCGCCGCCAGGCCTGCGCCGCGCCCTGCGGCGTGATGGCGCGCGCCGCCTCCACCGTGCCGTATTCGCATACGCCGTAGGCCTCGTCGCGGCACATCTCCTCCACCAGCCGCTCCATGGCGTAAAGGCGCTTGTCGTTGATGTTGCTCTCGATGAGATCGACGAGATTATTCTTCTCAATCTCCACTGCCTGCGCGTCGAACGCGCCGTCCTGCAGCGCCGGGGAAAGCAGCAGATCGCCCAGCAGCGCCGCGCAGCGCGCCGTGACGTCCTCCCCGTCGGGGGTGTACCGGCTGGCGATACATTGCAGCGACAGGGTCAGCACCTGCCGGTCGCCGCGCTTGGCGACGTTCACGCCCAGGCGCGCGCCGTACAGCTCGCACAGCATCTCCTGCAGCTTCTGCATGCTGGAGAACTGCCTCGACCCGCGGCGCAGCAGGAACGGCAGCAGCGCGTTCTCCGCCGCCGTCTCCCGCGAGAGCGGCAGCAGGATATTGACAGAAATGCGGTTATTCTTAAACCGCGGCGCAGGGACGGCATGCAGCGTCACGCCGTCCGCAATGGGAATATGCCGGATTTTATTCAAGCGAAACACCTCGTTTTCTTTCCGTTTCCGCCCGGCGCGCGGCCGCGGCGGCGGGGAGCAAAGCGGTAAAGTTATAGTTATTATACCACCACGCCCCTGGATTTTCCATCTTTTTTTCGCAGCGAGGCGGGACAGGCGGAACCTGTCCGCTTTTGCCGTCATACAATGCTGATAGGGACGCGCTGTCCCGCATACGTGAAAGGAGAATGAATTTGGAAAAGTACCAATACGACGCATCCGGCGCGCACCTGATCCCCAGCCTGTCGAGCCTGGAGATCACCCGCGCCGCGTCCCAGCCCGCCAAGGCCGTCATGACCTCCGCCGAGCCCATCTGCTGCGACCCGCAGCCGGCGGCAGCTTCCGTCGACGACAAGCCGCTGGGCATGGCGTATGTGCCGATGCAGCAATCCATCTATCCGATGTATTCCCCGCAGGACGGCCTGCCGCGCGGGACCATCTTCAAGCAGCTCGACCTGCCCTGGAAAGGGGTGAAGCGCTGCGATGGATAAAAACGAACTTCAGATGCAGCTGCTGAGCTACAAATTCTGCCTGCAGGAGCTGGGGCTCTACCTCGACAGCCATCCGCACGATCAGGCGGCGCTCACGCAGTTCCAGCAGTGCAAGGAGAATTACAACAGCTGCAAGGCGCAGTATGTCCGCGAGGTCGGCCCGCTGGTGCGCGAGGACGTGACCAGCACGGAACACTGGAACTGGATCGACGGACCGTGGCCGTGGGAGTATAAGGAGGATGACAAATAAATGTGGAATTATGAAAAGACCCTGCAATATCCCGTGAAGATCAAGAATCCCAACCCGCAGATGGCCAAGATCATCATCAGCCAGTTCGGCGGGCCGGACGGCGAGCTGGGCGCCTCCATGCGCTATCTCAGCCAGCGGTATTCCATGCCCTACGACGACGTCAAGGGCATGCTCAACGACATCGGGACGGAAGAATTGGGGCACATGGAAATGGTCGGCGCGATCGTGCATCAGCTCACGCGCTGCCTGTCGGAGGAGGAAATCAAAAAAAGCGGGTTTGACGCGTATTTCGTCGATCACGGCATCGGCGTTTTCCCGCAGTTCGCGTCCGGCACGCCCTGGACCGCCGCCACCATCGGCGTCAAGGGCGACATCATCGCCGACCTCGTGGAGGATATGGGTGCCGAGCAGAAAGCCCGGGTGACGTACGACAACATCCTCACGCTGGCAGACGATCCGGACGTCAAGGACGTCATCCGGTTCCTGCGGGAGCGGGAGATTGTGCATTTCCAGCGCTTCGGCGAGGCGCTCTCGCGCACGCAGCAGCGGCTGGACAGCAAGAATTTCTATGCCTTCAACCCCAGCCTCAAGCTGAAAAAATAAAAATGGCGCCGCGCTGCCCTGCCGCGGCCCGCCGGATGCGGCGGAGCAAACGCCGGCGGCAGAAAAGGGCGGCAAAAGCAAGAAATTTTGAGGGACGGCTGACGCCGCCCCTCTCTGCTTTTCTAAAACGACGCCCCAAAAGTGGCGGTGCGATAAAAACCACTTCGGGGACCGCCGCATCGCCATCTCTCTAATTTCTAAAAGCGACGCGCCCAGCCGGCCCGCGTCCGCAAGGGAAAGGCATTTCCTCGCGGGCGAGGGAGCTGCCGAAGGCGTGGCCCGCCGTTTCGCACAGTTCGAGGGATTTCCCCGCGGGCGAAGGGGCCGCTTTCATGCCGTTGGCGACGATTTCGGATTATCTGGGATTTCCCCGCGGGCGAGGGGGCCGCCGAATCCTTTCTCAGCACAATTTGGTCGATTTGGGGGATTTCCCCGAGAGTGAGGGACCGCCTGCAAATCCCGGCCGGCAAGGCCACACCGGCAGAGATTTTCCCGCGCGCGGGGGCCGCCCGTGTCGCCCTACGCGCCGACGACGACCGCCGGGGATGCCTCGCAGGTGGAAAAATCGCCCAAGCCCTCTCTTGTATGCCTCGCGAACCACCGCTTTCCCCCGCGGGTGGGGAAACCGTTTTCATCTGACTCGGTTGAGATAGAAACACAAATGGCTTCCCTCGCGGATGGGGAAACCGCGGGGGAAGCCGTTTGGTTGAACGAAAGCCGTGCGTCCCGCTGCGCGGCAGACGCGGCGGGACGCCGCAAAACAACGCTGTACCGGCCCGGCGAGGCCGCGCAGACGGCGGAAGGCCGCAAAGCCGCCGCGCGGCTTCATTCCTCCTCCAGCTCCGCCAGCGCCGCCCATTCGTCGAAATCCCGCTCGTGCGCGGCCGCCAGCGCCGCGAGCTGCTCGGTCAGCGCCTGCACGGCGGTGTAATCGCAGGCGACGGCGGGATCGGCCAGCTGCGCCTCGAGCGCCGCGCGGTCGCGGTCGTTGCGCTCGATGGCGGCTTCCAGCGCGGCGATGCGCTTTTTGCGCTTGACCTCCTCGCTGCGCTGCTGCTTGGAGCGGTAATACTGCGCGCCGCCGGCCGATTTCTTCTCCGCGGGCCGGCTCGCCGGCGCCGCTGCGGCCAGCCCCCGCTTTTGCTCGAGATAGGCGTCGTAATTGCCGGCATAGCGCGTGAGCGCGCCGCCCTCCAGCTCCAGCACACCGGTGGCGAGGGCGTTGATGAAATAACGGTCGTGCGAGACGAACAGCAGCGTGCCGTCATAGTCCCGCACCGCGGCCTCCAGCGCCTCGCGCGCCGGCAGGTCGAGGTGGTTGGTCGGCTCGTCGAGCACCAGGAAATTCGGCGCCTGCTGCGACAGGATGGCGAACGCCAGGCGCGCCCGCTCCCCGCCCGACAGCACGCTGACCGGCTTGAAGGCGTCCTCCCCGGAGAAAAGATGGGCCCCCAGGCGGGCGCGCAGCGTCTGCTGCGGCAGGGCGGGAAAGCGGCGCTCCATCTCCTGCATGGCGGTGCGCTGCGGGGAGAGCTCCTCGTGCTCCTGGCTGAAATACCCGATCTGCACGCCGCGGCCCCAGCGGATCTGCCGGCCCTCGCCGCGCGCGGCCAGCAGCGCGCGCAGCAGCGTCGTCTTGCCCGCGCCGTTGGGCCCGAGCAGGGCCAGGCGCTCGCCCCGGCGGACAGTAAAGGTCAGACCGGCAGCCAGCGTGCGGCGCTCCGCGCCCTCGCCGACCGCGAGGGTCAGGTCCTCGACCGCCAGCACCTCCTGCACCGGCTGGGACGCAGCCCGGAAGGAAAAGGCCGGCACCGGCGGCGCGGCGCGCGGCTTGTCCGGCAGCTCGATATGCTCCAGCTGATGCAGGCGGCTCTTGGCCATGCCGGCGGTCGAAGCGCGCGCGATGTTGCGCTGGGCGTAATCCTGCATCGACACGATGCGGGCCATCTGCTTTTCGTATTCGCGCGTCTGCGTGAGCACCAGCTGCGCCTTCTGCTCCTTATACCGGCTGTAATTGCCGCGGAACGCATGCACGCGGCAGTCCTCCAGCTCCCAGATCCGCTCCGTGCGCTGGTCGAGGAAATAGCGGTCGTGCGAGACGGTCAGCAGCGCGCCGCGGAAGGAGGCGAGGTAATCCTCCAGCCAGCCCAGCGTGCGGAAATCAAGGTGGTTGGTCGGCTCGTCGAGCACCAGCAGGTCGGGGTCGTCGAGCAGCAGGCGCGCCAGCGCGAGGCGCGTTTTCTCCCCGCCGGAGAGCGAGCGCGCGCTCTGCTCTTCCTTCCCGGAAAAGCCCATGCCGCCGAGCACCGTGCGGATGCGCACGTCGATCGAATAGCCGTCCCCCGCGGTGAAAGCGTCGGACAGCGCGGCGTATTCTTTCTCCAGCGCGGCGTAGGCCTCTCCCTGCGCCCCGGCCATGCGCCGCTCGGTCTCGCGCATGCGCCGCTCGATCTCCCGCAGCGGGGCGAAAACGCGCTCCGCCTCCTCCCACACCGTCCCCGCCGCGTCGGGGATGCTGTTTTGCCGCAGGTAGCCGATGCGCACCCCGGCCGCGCGGCTGATCTGCCCTTCGTCGGGCTGCTGCACGCCGCAGATCAGGTCCAGCAGCGTGGTTTTGCCCATGCCGTTGGGGCCGATGAGGCCGATCTTGTCTCCGGCCGAGACGGTGAGGTTGATGTCCGACAGCACCGTGCGGCTGCCGAAGCCTTTGGTCAGATGTTCCACGGAAAGCAGCACCGTGCGCGCCTCCTTTTTCCTGCAAATTTGCAACGCGCCGGCCACGCCGGCCGGCATTTCCTGCATTATACTATATTTTCCGCCCGGGGGCAAGGCCGGCCCACAGCAGAACCGGCCCACAGGCTGGTTCTTTTGACGGGAATTTTTCCGCTGCGTGACCGCAGCCGCCGCGCCGGTGTTAGGATAGCAAAGCCGCCTGAAACAGCAACCCGGCCGCAGCCTGCCCTTTTTCCGCATCGCCGGCGGATGTCTGCCCAGACAGTGCGCGGGAATGCAAGGCTTGGATAAGGGCGGTGGGACGGGAACGGCCACGGGAGACGTTCTCACGCTTGGCGGGCGTATCCATACGCATTCCCCTCTATCGCTGGCGCCACAGCGTTTTTCAAGAAGAGAGAACGGGCGTGAATCCTGAGGCCGAGACAGCCGGGCTGGCGTCCACGCACGAGGAAAATGCGGACGAGCGCCTGCCTGATTACGAAAAAACCGGCTTCCCTTTGTCCGCCGAGGAAAGCAAACGGCCAGGAAGCGCATCGTTCGCGCGGCGAATCTTCCCGTCCGTCGCTGGTCAGATGGCCAACCCGGCCGCGGTCCGGCAGAGGTGCTTTTTCCGGCGGCAGGCGGAGGATGCCCTTGCCCGCCGGAAAAGCCCATACGCGCAAAGAAAGGATGGTGCAACGTATGAACCCCCGTCAAAGAAAGCGTCCCCTTCGCCTCGGTGCGCTGCTGCTCGCCGGCAGTCTCGCCCTCGTCGGCTTCGCCGGCTGCGGCATACGGGCGCAGGAGCTGACCCGGCAGATCCAGCCGCAGGCCGTGGAGCGCGCGGCGATCCGCGACGGCTTCCGCGAGGGCGCGATGAAGCTCGCGCTCGCGCAGCTGCGGGCCGCCGAGGCGGAAAACGGCAGCGCCGTCGTCTCGCCCGCGTCCCTGCTGTCCGTCCTCGCCATGGCGCAGGCCGGCGCCGAGGGAGAGACCCGCGCCGAGATGGAGGCCGCCCTCGGCCTTTCCACCGAGGCGCTGCTCGAGTCTCTCGCCGCCTATGCGTCTGCGTTCCCCGAACGGGAGGACGTCGCCGTCCACGCGGCCAATTCCCTCTGGCTCGCCCCGAACCTGTCCGTCGAGGAGGCATTTTTGCAGACCATGGCGGATTATTTCGACGCGCAGGTGTTCTGCACCGATCTCACGGCCGCGTCCACTGTGCGCGACGCCAACCGCTGGGTCGAGGAACACACGCGCGGCAAGATCGACCGAATGCTCGACGAGCCGCTGCCGGAGGATGCCCGGATGCTGCTGCTGGGCGCCCTGTCCTTCGACGCCGAATGGCAGACGCCCTTTTCTCAGGGCAGCGTCGTGCCCGGCACCTTCCACGGGACGGCCGGCGATCAGGAAGCCGAATTCCTGCTGTCGCAGGAGGAATATTTCGCAAACGAGCGCGTCTCCGGCTTCCGCAAATATTACGCCGGCGGAGATTACAGCTTCGTTGCGTTCCTGCCGGCGGAGGGGCTGGACGTGACGCAGCTGCTCTCGACGCTGACGGCGGAGGAATATTTCTCCCTGCTCGAGCAGGACAGCGGCCGGTCGGCGGACATCGCGCTGCCGAAATGGGAGGCGCAGACGCAGATGGATTGCGGCGCGCTGCTGCAATCGATGGGCGTGCAGCGCGCCTTCACGACGCTGGCGCAGTTCGGCGGGATGAGCCCCGAGCCGCTGTATATCGGCAAGATCGTGCAGAAGGCGACGCTGACCGTCGACGAGCGCGGCACCAGCGCCGGCGCCGCGACGGAGATCGAGATGCGGGACGGCGCCGCTTTCACCGAGCGGCCGGAAGTGCGGCTGGATCGGCCGTTTGTCTACGCCGTCGTCGACAACGCGACGCAGCTGCCGCTGTTCTTCGGCGTGGCGCACGGCGTCTGAGGCCGCGCAGCGCAGCGAGAGAAGGCGGGGAGCCGGACCC
>CAJFTT010000063.1 GCA_904420005.1 Candidatus Tabaqchalia intestinavium
TACTCATGAGGGACAGAGCTCCTTTTTTGGGTTGTTTGGTGTTGCGACTTAAACTATACCCTATAAGGCTCTGTCCTTCTACTTTTTATCCGCTTTTTCTTGCCCTGCTGTCCAATATGTATTGTAGCTCTACAAAGCGCCGCCCCACTGCGTTGCGGCGGCGCTTGACAAAACTACGAGATATAGTGTATTCTAATTTTATATGTGAGAATCGGTACGCAGCGGAGCCGCTTCGCATCGCCTGCCGCAAAAGCAGGCGATCGGAGCGTTTCCGCCGCCGGTTCGCCGAACCCAGAAGTCAGGAGAGAACACTATGCCATCCAAGAAAACGCCCGAATACGGAAATGAAAGCATTTCCTCGCTCAAAGGCGCGGACCGCGTCCGCAAACGTCCGGCCGTCATTTTCGGCTCTGACGGGATCGAGGGATGTCAACACGCTTTCTTTGAGATCCTGTCCAACTCTATCGACGAGGCGCGCGAAGGACACGGCAGCAAAATCATCATCACGCGCTACTTAGACCGCTCCCTTGAGGTTGAGGACTTTGGCCGCGGCTGCCCGGTGGACTATAATCCCAAGGAGGAGCGCTTCAACTGGGAGCTTGTGTTTTGCGAGCTGTATTCCGGCGGCAAATATAACAACAACGACGGCGGTAACTATGAATTTTCCCTCGGCCTCAACGGTCTGGGCCTGTGCGCAACACAATACGCCTCCGCCTGGATGGACGCGGAGATCCACCGTGACGGCATGTGTTACCGTCTGCATTTCGAAAAAGGGGAAAACGTCGGCGGCCTGCAGAAGGAACCTTCCGACCGGCGCGCCACCGGCTCGAAATTTCACTGGCTGCCCGACCTTGAAGTTTTCACGGACATTGACATCTCCAAGGAATACTTTCTCGACGCCATCAAACGGCAGGCAGTGGTCAACCCCGGCATCAAATTCATTTTCCGCGACCAAAATAACCGCGGCTTTGAGACGACCGAGTTTCTTTACCCCAACGGGATCGCAGACTACGTTGCGGAGCTGGCCGGGGAGGACACCCTGTCGTCGGTGCAATATTGGCAGACGCAGCGGCAGGGGCGCGACCGCGAGGACAAGCCCGAATACAAGGTGAAAATGCAGGCGGCTATGTGCTTCACCAACAGCGCCGCGCGGTGCGAATATTATCACAACTCCAGCTGGCTGGAATACGGCGGCGCGCCGGAGAAGGCCGTGCGCAGCGCTTTTGTCAGCCAGATCGACGCCTTTCTGCGGCAGAACGGCAAATATAAGAAAAACGAGAGCAAGATCACCTTCGCGGATGTGGAGGAAAGCCTGCTGATCGTCATCAGCAGCTTTTCCACCCAGACCTCTTATGAAAACCAGACCAAAAAGGCCATCACAAACAAGTTCATCCAGGAGGCCATGACGGATTTCCTCAAGCACCAATTGGAAGTATACTTCATCGAGAACCCGATGGAGGCGGAGAAAATCTGCGGCCAGGTACTGGTCAACAAACAGTCGCGCGAGGACGCGGAAAAGCACCGCGTCGCGTCGAAAAAGCGGCTGGCCACGACGCTCGACATCACCAACCGCATCGAAAACCTGGCGGATTGCCAATACCACGACCCGGAAGTGAGCGAGCTTTACATTGTGGAAGGCAAGTCGGCCCTCGGTTCGTGCAAAACCGCGCGCAATTCCGATTTCCAGGCTGTCATTCCCGTGCGCGGCAAGATCCTCAACTGCCTCAAGGCGGAATACGATAAAATCTTCAAAAGCGACATCATCACGGACATCATCAAGGTGCTCGGCTGCGGCGTGGAAGTCTCTCACAAGGCCAACAAGGACCTCAATGCTTTCGATCTCAGCCGCCTGCGCTGGAACAAAATCATCATCTGCACCGATGCCGATGTCGACGGCTTTCAGATCCGCACGCTCATCCTGACGATGTTCTACCGTCTCGCGCCGACGCTCATCAACGAAGGCTTCGTCTATATCGCGGAATCCCCCCTGTTTGAAATCACCTGCAAGGGCGAGACATATTTCGCCTACAGCGAGAAGGAAAAAGCGGAAATCACAGAGAAATTCGGCAATGCGAAATACACGGTGCAACGCTCCAAAGGTCTCGGCGAGAACGACGCGGACATGATGTCCCTGACAACCATGAATCCTGCAACGCGCCGGCTCATCCGCGTCAATCCTGACGACGCGCAGAAAACCAGCGATATGTTCGATCTGCTGCTGGGGAACAACCTGCAGGGCCGCAAGGATTATATCGCTGAGCGCGGCAGCTACTACCTCGACATGCTCGACCTGAGCTGAATACACGCCGCGGGCCGGCAACAGGCTTTTCCAAATGGGTCATGGCAGGCCCGCCCGTTTTGGTATTTTTGACGGCATAGAGACGACAAAACGCTGCCCCGCGCGGCGGCGCAAAGCTGCAAAATTCATCCGGAAAGCAGTTCCCCTTTTCAGGCAGTCGTGCAAGCGTTCCACGGCGCAAGAAGCGCGTCGGCCGGAAGCGATGAGAACGCAGGCCGTTTCTGTAATCTGTAAAATGTGCGGCCGCTTCCCCGTTCGGCATACCGCTCCTGGAGCCATTCTCTATTTGCAGCTTCCATTAAATCGAAAGGCAGGAAATCCTCATTATGGCGAAAAAACCCGGCGCGTCGAAAGTCGCGAATTTCAAATCCTCCGGCGTGGTGGAGCAGCAATCCATCCTGGATACGCTGGAAACCAACTATATGCCCTACGCGATGAGCGTCATCGTCTCGCGCGCCATCCCTGAGATCGACGGCTTCAAGCCCTCGCACCGCAAGCTGCTGTATACGATGTATAAAGATGGCCTGCTCGAGGGGGCGCGCACGAAATCGGCCAACGTCGTGGGCAGCACGATGCACCTCAACCCGCACGGCGACGCCGCCATCTATGAGACGATGGTACGTCTGGCGCGCGGCAACGAGACGCTGCTGCACCCTTATGTCGACAGCAAAGGCAACTTCGGCAAAGCCTATTCGCGCGATATGGATTATGCCGCCCCCCGTTATACCGAAGTGCGGCTGGAGAAAATCTGCAACGAGCTGTTTTCCGACATCAACAAGGACACGGTGGATTTCGTCCCCAACTACGACAATTCCACCACGGAACCGACGCTGCTGCCCGTCACGTTCCCGACCATCCTCGTCAATATCAACCTCGGCATCGCCGTCGGCATGGCGAGCAATATTTGTTCGTTCAACCTCAAGGAGGTCTGCGAGACGACCATCGCGCTGCTGCGCGATCCTGGGCACGACATTTCCTCCACGCTCATCGCCCCGGACTTTTGCGGCGGCGGGCAGCTGCTGTATAACGCCGACGAGCTGCAGAAAATTTACCGCACCGGACTCGGCGGTTTCAAGGTGCGCGCGCGTTACCGCGTCGAGGAGAAAACCGGCGCGATCGTCGTGACAGAAATTCCGCCCACCACCACGGCCGAGGCCATTATCGACAAGATCGTCGAGCTGGTCAAGGCCGGCAAAATCCGCGAGATCACGAACGTCAAGGACCTGACCGACCTGTCCGGCCTGCGCATTTCCATCGACGTCAAGCGCGGCACAGATCCTGACCGGCTCATGCAGCGGCTGTTCAAGCTCACGCCGCTGGAAGATACGTTCTCCTGCAACTTCAACATTCTCGTCGGCGGACGGCCTGTGGTGCTGGGCGTGGGCGAGATCCTGGAAGAATGGACCGCGTTCCGGCAGGAATGTGTGCGCCGGCGCGTCTGGTTCGATCTGACGCGCACGAAGGAAAAGCTGCACCGCCTGCAGGGGCTGGAAAAGATCCTGCTTGACATTGACAAGGCCATCCGCATTGTGCGGGAAACAGAGGAAGAGAGCGAGGTCGTCCCCAACCTTATGATCGGGTTCGGCATCGATCAGGTGCAGGCGGAATACGTCGCGGAAATCAAGCTGCGCCACCTCAACCGGGAATACATTCTCAAACGCACGCAGGAGATCGAAGAGCTGACCCGCGCGGCGGCAGAGATGGAGGGGATTGTCAAATCCCCGGAGAAAATCCGCGGCATCATCATCGACGAGCTGCAGACCGTCATCCAGAAATACGCCCAGCCGCGCCGTACCGAAGTGCTCTATTCCTTTGAAACCGCGGCGGACGAGGAGGAGGCGCCCGTCGCCGATTATCCCGTGCATGTCTTCGTGACGAAGGAAGGATATTTCAAAAAGATCACGCCGCAGTCGCTGCGTATGTCCTCTGAGCAGAAGCTCAAAGAGGGAGACAGCATCGCGCGGCATATCGAATGCACCAATGCGATGGACGTGCTGGTTTTCACCAACCGGCAGCAGTGCTACAAAGCCAAGCTCAGCGAATTTGACGACACCAAGGCCAGCGTCCTGGGCGATTTCCTGCCGGCCAAGCTCGGCATGGATAAGGACGAAACCGTCGTGTTCGTGGCGGTGACGCGCGACTATGCAGGATATCTGCTGTTCGTTTTTGAAAACGGCAAAGCCGCCAAGGTGGAGCTCGCCTCCTACGCCACCAAAACCAACCGCAAAAAGCTGCTCGGCGCCTATTGCGACAAATTCCCGTTAGCGGCCGCCGTGCAGCTTGCGGAGGATGGAGAGTACCGCATCACCGCTTCCTCCGGACGCGTACTGCTGGTACACACCGGCGCGATCGCCGCGAAATCCACCAAGAATACCCAAGGCGTCGCCTGCATGACGCTCAAGCGCGGACAGAAAGTGGTATCGGTCGCGCCCTACGTCGAAGGCGATCTTTCCGCACCGCACCGGCACAGGGTTAAGGCGCTGCCCGGCGCAGGCGCCGTCCCGCAGGCAGCCGACTTCGGCCAGCAGCAGAAGCTGCTGGAGGATTAACCCGGAGGGGAACCTGACATTTTTACGCGATTGTACTGTATGGGTAAACGAGTTCCGGTTGGCAGGCAAACATGCCTGCCAATTTCTATTTATGAATGTAAATCGATCAATTATCAAATATGGTGCAATCTGCTATATACATATTTCACTTATGCGGTAATAGCGAATACGATGTGGTATTTACACCAGTAATTGGAATGTGCTGTGTGTTTTACTTCATTTTTCATCCTGCGTGAAACCTCCTTGCTCTTTCGTGATGCGGCTGCCAAACCGTCTCGATTGTAGCACCGAGGTTTTATTTGCCAAGGCTTTTTTCTTTACCCCTGTTCTTGAACTGTTCCGGGATTAGAGGACAGTTGCAAAGAAACCACCTCCGGAGTAGGATAGAACTACAACGGGGGTGAATTTGAATATGGCAAGAAGCTATACCCATATCCAACAGTACTATGAAAAAATGGAGCAGATGCATCAGGAAGGACATAGCTGCCGAGAGATTGGAGAAAAGTTTGGATTTACAAAAGA
>CAJFTT010000064.1 GCA_904420005.1 Candidatus Tabaqchalia intestinavium
GGCTCGCGCCCGGCAATGAGGAGAACACAGCCCGACGCTCGTTTCACCGCGAAAAACCACGTTTCCCCTTTGTCCACCGAGGGTATTATAGATTTGCGGGCAAGGCACGGGCTTTCCGTGTCTTATTTCGTCTTAATTGCCCAAGCTGCAATAAGAGGATAATTGGCCTGACGCATTCTCCTTTCAAATTTCTTTTTCTCACTTGGAAACGACGCTGATGCGCTGCCGGATATGCTGGCCCCGGGTCGCTTCGTCCACCATCGCGATGGCATAGTCGGCATAGCTGATGACGCTCTCGCCGCGGCTGTTGCACGTCAGCTCCTCGCCGCCCAGCATATACGCGCCGGTGCGTTCCCCGTCCGCACGGAAATCCGCGGCCGGGCTGAGATACGTCCACCGCACATCGTCCCGCGTGCGCAGCGCCGCGAGCGCTTTCGCCATCGCCGCGGCGAGCGGCTTGAACGCGTCGGGGAAGTCCGGGCTGTCCGCCAGGCAGGCCGTGTGCGACGGATCGACATACAGGCTGCCGGCCCCGCCGACCACCAGCAGCCGTGTGGCTGTGCCCGACAGCGCGTCGCACAGATGCGCAAGCGTGGTGCTGTGCTGCGGCAGCGTCTCCTCTGTCCACGCGCCGAACGCATCGACAACGACGTCGAACCCTTTGAGATCCTGCGCAGTCAGATCGAACAGATCCTTGCGCAGCGTATGCGGCGCCGCCGTCTGGTTGTCCCCGCGCACGACGGCCGTCACGTCGATCCCTCTGTCCACCGCCTCTTTCACGATGCACCGGCCGGCTTTCCCGTTCGCGCCAATCACTGCCATTTTCATAGTGATCCCTCCTAGAATCCTGTTGCAAATATCGTTGTAACCTTATTGATTACAGCAAGAGTATAACATGCCTTTGTTGTAATGTCAATAGTTACAATAAATTTTTTTTCGATGCAAGGCGCAAAGAAGCCGGGGACTCTGTCATCAGAGTCCCCGGCTTCTTTCTCAGCGCCGCAGGTCATCGGGCGTCGGCCTCTATGCAGCGCCGGGTATCGCGGAGCACGTCGGCGATGGTGATTTTCTCCATTTCCCGCTCCATGGCGGATTGGATCCGCTGAAGCTTATCGTCCAGCGCATTGTGCATGTTCCGGCCGACGGGGCACTGCGGGTTGGGATGGGGGTGAAAATGGAACAGCTCCCCCTTATCCACGCACTCCACCGCCCGGTAGACGTCGAGCAGGGTGATCTCCTCGAGCGGCTTGGCGATAGACGCGCCGCCGCTGCCCCGCTGCACGGAAATCAGCCCGGCCGCCTTGAGCTGCTGCAGCAGCCTGCGGATGACCACGGGATTGACCTGCACACTGGCAGCCAGAAATTCGCTCGTGATCTTCTGCGTCGGTCCAAACGTATCGATGCAGGCAAAAATATGAATCGCGATCGTGAAACGGCTGGAAATCTGCAAAAAACCGCCTTCCTTTCTCTGGTCTCTGCTTCCTAGTATAATGGAAGCCAGGTGTAATGTCAATAGTTACACCAGCCGTTCCGCGCCGTCTTGCGGCAGGCGGACCGGTTGGGCCGCCACCGGAAATTTTACGCAAATTTCTCACAGACAGGGCGGCAGGCAGGCGGCGCTCTGTGGTACGATTGGAGAGAAGATTTTCCCCGGGAGTGTGTGGCGATGGTCTCGATCGCGCGCTTTTTACGGCCGCGCCGGTTGGCGCGGTATCCAAAGGAAACGACAAACGGCCGTCAGGCAGCCGGTTGCCGACAGGACGATGCGCGCTGCGCGTCGTTCCCGTCGGACGCCGGCTGCTTTTTTGCCGTCCGGTCCATAAAAGGGCGGAGCGGCGCGGCCGGGCAAAGCGTGCCGCGCACCCGTCTCCCGCACGGCGCGCTTTGCAAAGGAAAGGAGTGCTTCTCATGCTGCCCTGTCAATCCCGCTGCTCCAATTACCGGCTGGGCTGTCACAAGTCCTGCGCCCGCTGGCCTCTGATCGCCAAGGAAAACCAGCGCCGCGAACAGCGCAAAAAGGCGTATCTGGCCTACTACAGCCAGCAGTGCGACGACGTCGTCCGGCGGTGCTATCAGACGCTGCCTTACGCGTCGCGCCGCTGAACGCCGCCCGACAAATGGATCGGCCCCCGCGAACGCGCGCCTGGCGTTCGCGGGGGCCGGTTGTCTTTCCTCTTTCATGCGCGGCGTCACTGAATATCCTTCTCAAACCGCTCCACATTCGTCGTCTGCCCGATCACGCAGACGACGTCCCCTGCCTGGAACCGATAATTGGCCGGGAAATCCACATCGGTGCGGTGATTGTGCTCGATGGCGATAATATTGAGATTATATTTCCCGCGGAGGTCCGCCTCGCGGATGGTCGAGCCGACCAGCGGCTGGGTGACCTGGATCCAGCGGATCTCCACATCCCCTTCCATCGTGACGGAATCGAGGAAACTGTTGTGGATCAGGCCCTTCCCCACGCGGATGGCCATGTCCCGCTCCGGATATACGACGCGCGCGCCCAGCTGCTTGAGCACCTCGCCATGAATGAGGCTGTTGGCTTTGGCGATGACATTCGGGACGTTGAGCTTGAGGACGGTCATGGTCGTGAGGATGCTGACGTCCGTCTGCTCGCCGATGCAGATGACCACCGTATCGCAGTTTTGTATCCCGACTTCCTCCAGCGACTCCTGGTCCAGCGCCCCCACCACCATGGCGAAGTCGGTATATTTCCGCGCTTCCTTCACCCGGCTCTCGTCTTTGTCGATGGCGATGACTTCCTTCTCCGACTTCGCGAGGCACTCGACCAGCGCCGAGCCGAACCGGCCCAGACCGATGACCCCAAAGGAAGCGGACGAACCCTTCTTTTTCATCTGAATTTCCTCCTATGCGTTATCCGACTGTGATCGATTCTTCCGTATAATGGGCGTTGGGCGCGGGCCGTTCAATCCAGATAGACAGCAGCGTGAAGGCCCCGACCCGGCCGGCGAACATCGTGAAGATCAGGATGAGCTTGCTGCCATCCGACAGCGTCGGCGTGATGCCGGTGGAAAGTCCCACCGTGCCGAACGCGGACACTTCCTCAAACAGCAGCTGGACGAAGCTGCATTCCGGCTCCAGCACGCACAGCAAAAATGTGCCGATACAAACCAGCAGCAGCGACAGCAGCGCGATGATCGAAGCCTTGGACAGCGTCTCCGAAGAAATGCTGCGCCGGAATGCGCCGATATGCTTTTTATTAAACAGGCTGCGCACCTGCTGCATCAGGACGAAGAACGTGCTGGTCTTGATACCGCCGCCGGTGGAGCCGGGCGAGGCGCCGATGAACATCAGGACGATCAGCGTAAAGAGGCCGGCGTTGGTGAATTCCCCGATCGAATAGGTGGAGAAGCCCGCCGTGCGCGCCGAAACGCTCTGGAAAAAAGCGCCCATCCACGAAACGTCCTCCGTGGCTTTGAGCAGCAGCGTCCCCGCAACCAGCAGAATCGCCGTCGTCGTCAGGACGACCTTGGAATGCAGGGACAGCTTGCGAAATGAACGTTTTTTGACAATATCCAGGATGACCAGGAAGCCCAAACCCCCGAAAATGATCAGCCCGGCGGTGGTCAGGTTGAGCAGAATATCCGACTGGTAGGGAATCAGGTTGCGCATCCCGCCGAGGATGTCGAAACCGGAGTTATTAAACGCGGCGATGGAATGGAAAGCGCTGATCCCCAGCGCCCGCAGAAACGGGTAATCCTGGATGAACACGATGAAGCTCAGCACCATGCCCACCAGCTCGAAGCACAGGGTCATGAGCAAAACCGACTTGACCAGCCGGACCATGCCCTTGAAGCCGTCGACATTGAGCGCCTCTTTGACCAGCACGCGCCCCTTGATCCCGACCCGCTTGCCGGCCGCGAGGATCAGCCCCACGCCGATCGACGTCACGCCCAGGCCGCCGATCTGGATGAGCACCGCGACGATCGTCTGGCCAAAGGCCGTGAAATGATCGAACACGTCGATCGCGATCAGGCCGGTGACGCATACCGCGCTGGTGGAAGTAAACAGCGCGTCAACAAAGCTCACCTGCACGCCGTCCCGCACCGAGATGGGCAGCAGGAGCAGCCCCGTGCCAAGCAAAATGACGAGGGCAAAGCCCAGGACGATGAGCCGTCCCGGCGGCTGTCTCTTGATGAAAAAAATAATATGCTTCACTTCGCTGTGGCCGGCCAGAATGGCTTGCGTGCGCCGGCAGTTCCCATCCTTTCCTTTGCGTAATTTACCCCATCTATGTTCCCGGCGGTCCTGCAAGGCCGCCGCCTTTGTTTTATATCGCGCGCACGGCGCGGAAAGCTCCTCCTGCCGCAGCCGGCCGCCCACACCGGAGCGCCAGCGCCGCAAAAAAACGGGCCAGGAATCCCCATCCGAAGTCCTGCCCCTGCTCTCATGCGGAACCTGCATCGTGCTTCACGCGTGAGACGGGCCGCCGTCGCCGCCGTCCGCAGCAACCCGCGCGCCCCATGACAGACCACCATTGATTCCAGCATTGACTAGTATAAGAGTTCCGCAGGGATAAGTCAATAGGCTTTTGTCTTTTGTTTGCGGAAACGGTCGCGGATGCATTTTTTCGCCAATTTTTGCGGAATTCGCATCCAAAATTTATGCGACCTGCCCACCCTTGGTGGACAAACGAACGCACGGTTTTCGCGGCTCAACAGGCAGCCGGCCGCGCCTGCCCTATCGTCAGGCGCGCGTGCCCGGTTGTCCCGCCATCCTCGCCGGCCGCCCATCTCCCGCCCGAAAAATCGTGCAGCTCCGGCGGCGGGCGCCAATAGACGCAAGGTACGGTCGTCAACACGCCGGCGGGCTGACGACCGCCGAGGGCGGCTGCGCCGCCCGCATCCCTTCCCGCCGCCGGCAAGAGCGGCCGCTCTGCGCACCGCGGGGCTCTCCGGCAGGCAAAAAGTTGCATACCGGAAAAAACCGGCAGGCAGACGCCGGGCGCAAGCGAAAACCCTCGCGCCCGGCGTCTGCTTGTGCCATCGCTGCAGCTCCGCCACGCCCGGCTCACATGTCCACGTTGAGATCCAGCCGGCTGAGCTTATCGAGCAGGACGTCCTCTTCGGTCGGCGTGTCGGCCATTTCCTCGATCTCCCGCCGGATCGCGAGCATCTTTTCATCCGTGGCGTTGATCACCTCGGCGCACGCCTTGAGCTGGGCGATGATCTCCTGCTGGTTGGGGATCTCCTGCTTATATTTCAGCTGATGCTCCAGGCTGGCCCAGAAGTCCATGGCGATGGTGCGGATCTGCACCTCCACCTTCATTTCCTTTTTCCGGTCGGCAAAAAAGACCGGCACGCTGACGATCAGGTGCAAGCTGCGGTACCCGTTGGGCTTGGGGTTGGCGATATAATCCTTTTTGGTGACGAGCGTGATGTCGTCCTGCCGCAGCAGCGCGTCCGCAATGGTGTAAATATCGTCGATATACGAGCAGATGACCCGCAGGCCCGCCACGTCGTTGACATGCTGCTCGATGCTCTCCAGCGAGAAAGAAAGGCCGCGCCGCGCCAGCTTTTGCGTGATGCTGGCGGTGCGCTTGAGCCGGGTGCTGATGGAGCTGATGGGGTTGCGCTGATACCGGGTTTTGAATTCCGTGTTGAGCACGTCGAATTTCGTGCGCACCTCTTTGATGGCGCAGGCGTAGCGCATCATGAGCTCCTTGTAATCCACGACCGTCCCCATGAGCATTTTGGTCCGTGCCATCATCTGGCTGACCGCCGCGTCGGCCCAGGGCGCGAGCTCGGTCGAGAGCACGCCGTCCATCGCGTCCTGCAGAAGGCGGTCCATCGTTTCCGCATCAAGCTCTGCCCTGTCTTTTCTGTCGTCCATAGTTGCCCCTCCTCAGAAGCTGGTTGGGATGCCGCCGCGCGCGGCATCCATGCCTTTGCGGTCACTGCGCTGTGAAACGCAGATTGGGAAACAGCCGCTCCATAGTTTGGTCGTCATACGCATCGTCGAGCCACTGCGCGACGGCGTCCGTATTTCCGACGCCCTGCGTCCGCGCCCGCCACCGCGTCACCGCGGCGGCCGTGACGAGCAGATTGACCGCCATGAACACCGTCATCCCGATGCAGGCGATCCGCCAGGCGTTGCCCTGCATCTTTGCAAGCAGGCGGCCGACAAGCGGAAACGCCAGCCGCATGAACAAAATCCCCAGCACGCCCCACAGCAGCGCCATTTTCAGGCTGACGCGCCCGCCGAGGTTGAAGCTGTGCGCGCTATAGTCCCAGGAAACGGAGCCGAAGCACAGCTCCTGGAACAGGCTGCCGCAGTATTCCACCGCGGCGCCCGCGCAGGTGAAGGCCATAAACTGGGCCGGCAACGGGCGGCGCCGCAGGCGCGTCGACAGCAGGTATACCGCCACCGCGCCCACACCGTAAATGATGCAGAACGGTCCCCATACCGTGGCGGAATGATGCTCCCAATGCCCTTTCGTCAGGATGCACCAGATCCCCTCCAGCACGAAACCCGCGACGCTGCCGAGCAGGAACAGCCAAAACAGCGTGGAATACCGGACAGACGGGCTGGCGGCGGTCCTTTCCGGGGCGGCGAGCGCCCGATGAAGCCAGGTAGCCGCAGTATGCATGTGGTTTCTCTCCCTTTTCCGATGGATTCTGGGAGAATTTTACCGCGGCGTTGTTTGAAAATTGCTTGAGAGATGTTTGAGAAATATGAAACCCTGGCGCGGCCGGCGGCAGGAATGGCGACGGGCGTCGGTTCCCGCACGCGGCGGTTGGGGCCGACGCGCACGCGTCGCTGCGAATGGCAGGTCGCCCGCCCTGCGGCGGCCTTGTCCGGGCCCATTTCCTCCTGCTCGCTTTTTTCGGAGAAAACGGGCGCGGGCCCCGCTGACGAGGCAGCCGGGCGCGAGAACGCGGGCAGGGGAAAACGCGGCTGGCCGTCTGCCTGGCCCGAAAAACCGCAGCCCCCTTTGGCCGCCGAGGGCCGGAGCTGTGGAGAAAGATCAAGCCCGCGACGCGGCCGGGCGGAGCCGGGGCGGCGCGCGGCCGGCCGCGGAAATATCTGGCCGGCGTTTATCCCTCCGGCCCGGACAGCTCCTCCGTCAGCTTGAGGATCTGCGGCGCCAGCCTCTCCCGCTCCCTCTTGGTGATGCGGGTATACAGCGGGAACGCCACAGCCACCGCCGCGATCCCGACGATGCCGATGACCACGCCGGGCAGGAAGAGGCTCTCCTCCACCCACACCATCGTGCAGCACATGCCCACGCCCAGCAGCAGGCAGCCCAGCACGCCGACCAGGACGGAGACGACGGTGCCCTTCTTCGTGGCGCTCCGGTCCAGCCGGCGCAGCTGCGCCATTTTGTCCTCCTGCTGGGGAAGGTATTTCTTGCGGATATTCTCGATTTCCTGCTGCTGTTGGGCAGAGTAAGTATACGTGAAAGTGTCTCTGCGGTTATCCAATGTTCGCACACCCTTTCTGTTGCGTTTATGGCTCGTGACGCCGCCCGGGGAGGGCCGGCGCCGCGGGAGAAATCCTTCATGGCTCGCAAGGCGTCGGTTGCAATTTCTTCAGCTGCCGGGTGGAGCGGACGATCATATAGATCGCCATCGTCACCACGACGGCGCACACAACGCCCCCGGAAGCGCCGAGCATCACGCGGCGGAAGTCCGGCTGGTCACTGCCGAACTGTGAGAGCATGGCGGTTTCCAGCGAGAGCATGGAGACCAGCGCGGCGGTCAGGTTGATGACCTTGGCGGCCGACATGACGGGGCTGCCGCGTTTGCGGTATTTGACCACGTTGATGATCGCCACGATGACGATATAAAAGGCGTACAGCGCCATCGCATAGATCAGGACGCCCGGATAGGAAAAGCCCCGGTTCTGCGTCACCATATAGACGATGATGCCGACCAGCGCCTGGTTCATGAGCAGCAGGATGACGCCGCAGGCGCGGTAACGCTGGAACTCGGCGAAGCGGTCGCGCCCCAGGGGCCGGCGATGGACATACCGGACCAGCACCGCGCGCATGACCGAAAGCAGCGCGTAATAAAACGCGAGGGCGACAAACCAGGTCGAACGGTACCGCAGGCCGGAGAAGAGGTTGAGCGCGACATACAGCAGGTTGACGAGCAGCCCGCCGCGCAGCGTGATTTCCGAGCGAAAGACGGCGTCCCCCAGCAGGCGGCTGCCCAGCGGCGTGCTGCGGATTTTCCGCACCAGCGGCAGCCCGTCTATGCCGCTGCGCAGCGCCTCCACCACGCCCGCGATCCCCGTCACGGTGATGACCAGCGCATAGGCCGAGAGACCATACGCCACATAGGACAAAACGGTATGGTCCCCGCGGCCCAGCATAATAAAAACGAAAATAAACGACGGCACGGCGATGAGCACCGTCGGCAGCGGCGGAAGGAAAAACAGCTTCTTCAAGATAGCTTTAAGGCGTTTCATCCGGTTTCCTCCTGAGCCTGACGGTGAAGGTGCTGCCCTTACCCACCTCGCTGGCGACGGAAATATCCCCGCCGACGATGTCGATCACGCGCTTGACCAGCGCCAGGCCCAGCCCGTTACCCTGCGTGGTGTGGGACGTGTCGCCCTGATAAAATTTCTCAAAGATATGCCTGCCGACCTCCGGCGGGATCCCGCAGCCGGTGTCCGACACCGCCACGACGGCCAGCGCACCCTCCGTTTTCAGCGAAAGGGAGACGCGGCCGTGCGGCGGCGTGAACTTGACGGCGTTGGAAAACAGATTGTTCCACACCAGCGAAAGCAGCTCCGCGTCTGTGTCCACCAGCACGTCGGGCTGCACCTCCGTCTCGATCTCCAGCGCTTTGTCCTCCCAAGCGCCCTCGAACGCGAGCAGGCATTCGCACAGCTGCTCCCCCAGATCATAGGTTTCCGCCTTGGGATAGATCTGCTGGTTTTCCAGCTTGTTGAGCTTGAGGATATTGGTGATCAGATTGGCCAGCCGGCGGGAAGCGTCGGCGACAGCCTTGGCGTATTCCAGCCGCTTGTCCTGCGGCAGATCGGGCTGCTGCAGCATGGTGCCGTAATTGTGCATCACCGCGAGCGGGGTTTTCAGCTCGTGGGAGACGTTGGCGATGAAATCCGTGCGCAGGGTCTCGGTGCCGGAAAGCTCCTCCGCCATTTTGTTGAAGCATTCCGCGATCGCGCCGAAGCCGCTCATCGTCTCCATCGCGCCCATCGGCGGGATCCGGGCGGAAAAATCCCCTTTCATGATCCGCTCGGCCGCCCTGACGATCTTTTTCACCGGGCGGTCCACCATGAACCTGCGCCGGATCCCGTCGATGACGGTGCACAGCAGGCTCAGCAGCACCACGTTGAGGAACGTCAGCTTGGCGGCCTGTTCGATATGCGCCTGCGTGAGCTCCATCCCCGTCGCGCTGGTCATCCTGTTGAGAAACAGGATCATGCAGCAGCTGATGACGAAGGCCATCAGCAGAAAAAAGGTGAGATACCGCCGCAGCGCGAACAGCCACCGCACGCCTCTGCCCGTCGTTTCCTTCCCGCTCATTTCAATACCGCCTTATAGCCCAGCCCGTGGACCGTCACAATCTCAAAATCCGCGCAGTCGGAGAATTTGTCCCGCAGCTTGGTGATATATACATCCACCGTCCTGGGGCCGGAGGAAGAAGCGCTGTCCCAGAATTCGTCCATCAGCTGCGTGCGGGTGAACGTCTTTTTTGGATAGGACAGCAGCTTGTAGATCAGATTGAATTCCCGCACCGTGAGGGGGATCTCCTCCCCGCGCAGGTAGGCGGTATGCTCCTCGGCGTCGAGCGTCAGGCTGCCGACCGTGAGCTTTTTGCTGGCGGCGATCCTGGCCCGGCGCAGCAGAGCCTCGATGCGCAGCAGCAGCTCGTCGAGGTCGATGGGCTTGACCATGTAATCGTCGATCCCCGCCCGGAATCCCCGCTGCTTGGCTGCGAAATCATCCCGCGCCGTCATGAACAGGATCGGGATCTCCTGATTGAGTTCCCGCACGGTCGCCGCGAATTCAAAGCCGTCCACCCCCGGCATCATGATGTCGGAGAGGATCAGGTCGAACAGGGTCCCGCCGTACATGGCGTCGTAGGCCGCGCGGGCGTCGAGGCACCCCTGCGCGTCATAGCCGTTTTGCGTGAGGTAGGAGCACACCGTTTTATTCAGCTCCCGGTCGTCCTCCACCACCAATATTTTGAACATGCAGCATGCCTCCCCTGCCGGTTTCTTTTCCGCATAACGATCCTCTCGGACAAGGCGCGACGCACCCGGCGGCCGGAACAGACGCATCCGCTGTCCGCCGCCGCGTCACCGCGGCCTTGCCCGTTATCCGCTGAGGATAGTATAACACAAAATGATGCGGTTGTCCGCGTTTTTGTTCCGGCGGCAAAAAATCGGGCCTGAACGCAGCGTCTGCGCGCAGGCCCGGTCCCGGCCTGGCCGGGCGGCGGGGTTCACCTTTCGTCCCCGGCGTCCTGCCCCCCGCCCTGCGCCGGCTGTTGCGCTGTATCCTCGGCCAGCTGCGCTACATCCTCGGTCGGCGGTGCTGCTTCCCCGGCCGGCTGCGCGGCGCTTTCCGGGGTCTGCGCAGCGCCGCTCGGCACGGCCTGCGCCTGCGCCAGCCGCCGCTTGGCCTCCTCCACCGTTTCCCCGTCCCGGGTCAGAAACGCGTCCACGAATTTGTCGGTCAGCTTGGTGAAGCCGTCCACGATCCCTTCCTCCATTTTCGTGAAGCCGCCGACAACGCCTTCTTCCATCTTTTTATAGCCGTCCACCACGCCCTGTTCGATTTTCTGATACCCGTGCACAACGTGCTCGGCAATTTTTTCATTCGCCGCTACCAATTTGGACTTTGCCATGATCGGATGCTCCTTTCCTCAAAAACCTCTGTCCAGCCGGCGCGCCAGGCAAATGGCCGCCGTCACAAGCCCCGCCAGCGCCGCCGCGCCGGCCGTGATCATCAGGATGCCTTTCATGATGGGATCGCCTCCTTTTTCCTTCCGGCTCATTTCAAGCCTTTGATCGCGGGGATCAGGCAGAGCAGCGCCACGATCCCGACGATGCCCACGAGGATGCCGGCGATCATCATATCCCACAGCATGGTCATGCACATGCCGACGCCCAGCACAATGGCGCCGAACACGCCGAGCAGCGTGATCCCGATGGCCCTGCCGTTGAACACCATCGCCGGCTTGCCGTCCATTTTCCGGCGGACGAGGATCATCGCCAGCAGGATCACCGCGCCGAGCGCGCCGAGGACGACGCCTGGCACCATCGCATCCCATTCCGGCAGCAGCGCCATGCACATACCCAGGGCGAACAGGATACCGCCCACCGTGCTCAAAATCAGCGTGACAAAATCTTTCTTTTGCATCTTCCATAACCTCCGTTTTCCTTGTTTGTTCTCTTGCGTGTTGGCCTTATTCTACCCGCCGCGTGTTTGGGAAATGATTGCGAATTGTTTGCGTCTTATTAAAATGCAGCGGCAGTGGAAATTTTTTCAGCGGATGCTGCAAAGCAGCCAAACCCAGCGCCGGGTTCGGCCGCTCGGTTGGCACGCAAGTAACTATACAGATCCCGTGAGGCCGTCTGCCGACGGAAAGCAATTCCTTTTGGATCTCCCCTCGGTTGGGCAGGTGGTTGGAAGGGACGCGGGCAGCGTTCTGCCACCCATCGGGCGGCAGGGCGGCATCCTGCCGCGGCCTTGCCCGTGCTCCTCCACCGCCCGCGCCCGCTTTTCGGAAGAATGCGGGCGGCCTTTTGAACCTTTTTCCCATCCAGGAAAAGAAAACAACCGGCATGGCGTCCGCCATGCCGGTTGTGGGTTCTATGCAAAAATCCACGGATTGCCCGGGGAGGATCCCGCTCACATCTTGGTCACGTCGTAGCGCTCGACGGCCTTTTCGTTGAGCGTCAGCTCGCTGCGCAGCGCATCGCCCCAGTTCTCCAGCTCCGCCTCGTAGTCCTCGCCCTTCATGTCGATGATGACCTCCGTACGGTAATCCTTGAGGTCCACCACGCCGTCGTCCCACATGGCGTAACGCTTGATGATATGCCAGCCGTATTCGCTCTCCGCCAGGCCGACCTCGCCGGCCTTGAGCGCCTTGGCCGCCGTCTCGAATTCCTCGACGTAGCCGCTGTCCTCGATGGGAGAGATCATGCCCTCCTTGAGCACTTCGTCCGTGTCGCGCTCCTCGTTATAGTCGGCGCTTTCTTCCTTGAGCGTCTTGATGAAGTCCTCCTCCGAGGCCTCCTTCATCTGGTTGAGCAGCTCGTTGGCCTTGTTCTCTGCCTCCGTCAGCGCGTCCTCCGTCAGGGCGTTGCCGTCGTCGTCCTTGTTGGAGATGAGGATATGGTTCAGGCGCATATAATTCTCGCTCATGTAGTCCTTGAGCTCCTGCTCAGGGATCTCCTGCTCGCCGCCCTCGCCGTAAATATCCAGCAGGATCTTCTGCCCCATCAGGCCCTGCTTCTGTACGCGCTCATAGGACGACTGGGAAATGCCGGCCTCCTCCATCGACTCGCCCAGATAGGACCAGTAATAGCTGAGATTGCTGTCGAGATTGGACTGCTCGGTCGCGGTGAAGGACAGGCCGCGGCGGCTGAATTCCCGCTCGACCGCGATCAGCTGCAGGCAGTAATCCACCGCGCGGTCCTCCGCCCATTCCTTGGCGGAAACGCCGTCGATGGTCTGGCCCCAGATGTTGTTCTCAAATTCGGTGCCTTCCGCTTTCTCAGACACCTCGCCCATCGCCGTGTTGAGGTAGTAGATATATACGCCGGCGGGGATCTCCGTCTTCCCCACCGTCATGGCGACCCGGGTGTTGGACGTGTTGCACGCGCCGAGCGCCAGCACGGTCGCCGCCGCCAGCACACTGGCAGCCAGCTTCTTGATCCAAGACATAAGTATTGCCCTCCTAAAGGTCCTGCGGACCCTGAAAAAATGTCGCGCCGTCCCGTCAGATACGGGCGGCGCCCCGCCGGCGGGAAGCTCTCCCCGGCGCGCGTCCTCTCCGGCCACGCGGAGATTCTTCCTTATTATATCGGATCGCGGCGGGTTTGTCCATCCTTTGGCAAAAATTATTTCATTCCCGACACGTTCCCGCCTCCGCCGCGCCGGGAGCAGGCGCGCCCGTGGGGAGGGCAAACGGAGGAGGAAGGTCGCCGCCGGGCCGCGGGGCGAAAAAGATGTGGCGTGAGAGAAGCGGGAAGCATTGGCTGCCCTCGCTTGTCCCTTGCGCAGTCCGCCGCGGCGAGAGCCATGGCCGGTGCCGCGTCTGTGGGCCTGCGTTTCCGCAGCGCGAAAGGATCGCGGACACATCGATGGCAGCTGCACGGCTACGGCTCACCCTGTTCGCGCAGGCGGCCGAACGATGGATCGCCGTCGTGGTTGCTGCCGCGGCTCGCCCTGACGACGCCGGGGCAGAAAAGCAGGACGGAGGCCCGCAGGTCATACCCGGCGGGCCTCCGCTACGCCTGTGCAGGCCGGCTGTCGGGCTGGGGCGAACGGAGGGCAGCCCGCTGCGTCCACCGGCGCTCAGGTCAGCAGCCCCTGCACCCAGCCGATCAGCCGCGCGCTCCAGGCGCAGATCTGCCAATAGGCGTCGTCCACAGCGTCCACCCCGGCGCGCAGCAGCGCCGGGGTGCGGCTCTCGACGAAGCGCGCGCCGTTCTCCGCCGCTTGCAGCAACGGCAGGGCGAAGGAATAATCCAGCGTAAATTCCCGGCCCAGCAGCGACACGCTGGCCAGTCCCTCGCTGTCGCTGGAGAACGCCAGCGCGGTGTCCGACTCGCCCGTGGCCAGGAAGCGCCCGCGCACGTCGACCGTCAGCATAGCGGCCAACATGCCGAACACCGCCAGACAGGCCAGCAGCGTGCAGGTGAAATAATAGGCGCTGGAATGCCGGGGCGGCGGGCATTCCACCCGATCCCGGCGCCGCGCCGCGGGGCCCCGGGCGTCCGGCGGCAGCGCGAGGGGGCGCGTTTCGCCGCCGAGTGCCCGCGCGGTCTGGGCAGCCTGCGCGACGCGGCGCAGCTGGGCGGAGGACAGCGCGACGGTCGGTTCCTCGCGCTGCCAGTCCATTTCCGCTGTGGGGCGTCCGCCGCGCCGCGGGCGCGAGGTCCAGTCGGCGGCGCCCGGCGGCAGCGGCCCGAGCCAGTCGGTTTCCCGCCTGCCGGCCCGGGTATTCCGCCGGGCGGCGCTGTCGTTTGCCAGCCTGCGCCGCGCTGCGCCGCGCGGGGCCGCGTGTTTTCCCTTCGCCATTGCGATCCGTCTCCTTCCGTCTGCGGTTCGTGTCCGCGCGTTTGTTTCGCGGCGCATCGAACGGGATCAAGATGCCGCCTCCCCCACCCGGCGGGGAGGTGACTGCGCTGCGCGCGCCGCCGGGCCGGCAGCTTTGTCCGGGCGGCCGCCGGCCTCCTGCCGCGGGCGGCGTCACATCGTCAGCGTCCCACCCGGCGTGTCGAGCAGCAGCAGAATGTCCACCTCGCGCCCGTTTTTCGCGTCGACGTAGACCAGCACCTGCTGTCCGTCCTCCGCCACGCACTGGAATTCATAGACGTAATATTCCGTCAGGCCGCCGGGAGAGATGAAGGCCATCTGCCCGTTTTGCACGGTGAGATACCGGCTGACGCTCTCCAACGCCTGCTCGGGCGTCAGGATCTCCTCCGGGATCTCGCGGTCCTTGTGCATCATCAGGAAGCCCCGGCCCTCGTACCCGATGATGGACAGGTCGTCCATGGCGACGGACACCTTCACAAGGTCCGTATAACACACCGCGCCGTCCTGCACCCAGGCATAGTTGATGATCAGCTGGCCCTGCGCTTCCAGGTAATACGTTTCTTTCATGCCGGGCAGGCCCTTCGAGGCGAGGAACGCGGCCGCGGCGTCGAGCGCCTGCTGCACGCCATAGTTGCTTTCGCTCACCGGATGCTGCAGGTTCATGTTGTCCACATAGCCGCCCTGTTTGGTGATACTGATGCTGTAGCCCTCGCCGGTGAATTCATAGCAGGGCAGCCGGCCCTCCTGCATGCCCGCGAATTGCAGCTTGTCCGCCGGCAGGCCGAGGAAATCCGCCGCGGCCTGCAGCGCCTGCTCCTGGCTCACCTCGGGCTTGTCCTTGAGCACGAGCGCCTCGCCCGTCTCCAGATGGTCGGAGAACGGTCCGTCGTAAATGAGCATCGGGTATTCCTCGAACGTCCCGTCGAGCTTGGCGAAGGGACCGTCCGTGTCGTCCGGCTCATAGGCGCCCTGCAACTCATCGTTGATGGCGCCCATGGAATAATCCTCCGCCGCCACCTCGTTCATCATCTGCGCCAGCTCCTCGGTCAGGGTGTTGGCGTAGCCGGAAAGCTGCTTGAGGGTATTGCGCTCCTCCTCGGTGATGGCGTCGGCGGCTTCCCCAGACGCGGCGCGGCGGGAGAGGCTGTAGGCGAATTCGCCCACCTGGGAGAGGAATTTCTGCGTGTTGCTCAGCCGCGTGTCGGTGTAGGGCAGCGACGCGAGGCACGCCTTGGCCGCGCCCGCTTCGCGCCAGACCTTGGCCGACATGGTCACGGCCTGCTCCGGCGTGCCGGCGTAAAGGCTTTTCTGCAGCGCGACGTCGATGTTGCCGACGTATAATTCCAGGTCGTTGAGCGCACGCTGGTAGGAGTATTCGATGCGCATGCGCATGGCGTAGGCCTGATACCAGCCCATGGCGGCGAAGCCTGCCACCACGGCGAAAATCGCGATGATATACGAATAAAACCGGATGCGCATCCGGCGGCTGCGAAAGACCGGCTTGCCGCCGCGCGGCGCCGGCACCACCGGCGCGGTCGTTGTGTTTTCGACGTTCTGTTGCACTTTTTCTTCCTCCTGATCGGTTTTTCATTCTCGGGATTTGGTTAATAAGACAGCACGGGGTAGAGGATCTTCTTATCCACGCCGGCCGGCAGCGTCGCGGAATAATACAGCCCGCCGGTGCGGATCTCCCATTCGTGCACTTGGATGGTTTCCACGTTCTGGATACGCGCGTTGAGCTGCGAGGCCACCTGCGCGAACATGCCGTCGAGCGACTCCGCCGGCAGCGGCACGCCCAGCAGCTCGGCGTCAGACAGCGAGATGGAGAAGCCTGTTTCCGTGTCGTAAGCCATGTGCGCCGTCAGCGTGACCGGCGCGCCGTGCGCCAGCTGCAGCAGCGGCAGCACGCCCTCGGTGGAGGGGAATTTCTGCACGATCGTCTCCGCGTCGGCCGCCACCTTGGCGGACACCGTCAGGCTTTCTTCCCCCATCTCGACGGACACGTCGTCCAGAATACCCGCAAAATTCTCCGCCAGCAGCCCGCTGAGCTCCGAGGCGGTGACACAGCCCGTCACCCGCATAAAACCGTCTCCGGCGTCCTCCGGCTCCTCCAGGAAGAAGCTATTTCCCCCGTCGTCCTGCGGCGTCGTGCGGGTGACGCCGCCCAGCCGCGGCAGGAACGCCGCAAGGCCGAGGAGCAGAAACGTCACGGCCACGATGCCGGTCAGCAATGCCATTTTTTTTTTCATGGAAGTCACCTCGGTATGCTTATTTTGCGCAGCCGGCGGCCCGTTCATACCCGCGGCGGGCCGGAGCGTGCCGTTTTCTGCGTTTTGCGCATGAATTTTCCGCGGCGCGTTTTCGCGCGGCCGGCTTTTGCAGGGGCGGCGGACCGCAGCGGTGCGGCCCGGTGCGCCGGGCTGCTTTTCATCCGGGACAGAATGCGGCTCGATTCCCGCGGCGCAGCACGCCGCGGTGGGCCGGCGCGGGGATCGGGCAGTGCGGCGCCGCCTGCATTTGGGCCGCGCTGCGGGAAAGATGCGCTTCTTTTTTCATTTTATGTGGATTTGCCTGCAATATGAGGGCATGGGCAGATTGACAAACGAAGGAAAAATATTGTATGATAAAGGCGAACCGTGCGACAGAAAGATTTCCGCTGTGGCAGGCGGCGCCGCTTTGCAGGCGGGCGCCGGCCGCCGCGCTGTCCTATGGGCCAGAAAAACCCGCCCCCGTAGTTAAATGGATATAACAAGCCCCTCCTAAGGGTTAGTTGTGAGTTCGATTCTCGCCGGGGGTGCCACGTCGGAGCAAAGTTCGCTTTGCTCCGACGTCTTTTTATGCCTGCGGCAAAAAAGACGCCATCCGCCCGCTCCCTTGCGCCGCCTTTTTCGCAAAAAGCCACGCTCGGCGCGCCTGTTCGGTTGCAAGCGTCCTCACGACGGCTCGCTGTCGCTACCAACTTTTTGCGAGTTGCGCGAGGGTTCAAATTTAATAGGAAAATATAGGGAATTTCATTTATCTCCCTTCCAACGCATCGCGCGCTTATTCTTCTATCCTCGCTTCCAAACCGAACCCGCCGCGCTGGGCTCGCAGTTGGTGTGCCCGCCTCGCGGAGCGATTTTGTCTTATCGCAAAGAAATACCGCTTTTAATCGTCTTTACTAAAAAGGAAGACAGGACCTCTTTCCTTCTTCCCTTTTTACTTCCTTTGTCTCATATCTATCTGTATTCTCTATGAAGCGAGCGTCCCCGCCGCACAAAACAAAGGTTGCAACCTGCTCGGGATTATGGTACACTAAAGAGAAAATGAACGCTGCGTGAAGGCAGGGACACAAAGCCCCGAAACGGCCGGCGTCCGCCGCCGGACCAGGGCCGCGCCGGCCCTTCGCGCGCCGACCCCGGAGAGGCGCCGCCGCCGGGGAGAGAAAGCCGCGCGCCGCGCACCGGCCGCGGCGGGAGGAAAGGGTTTGAACATGAGGATCTCGTTGATTGCCGACGTCTTCGGCGAGCACAACAACGGCACTTCCATCACGGCCAGCCGCCTGGTCGAGAACATGAAAGCGCGCGGTCACCATGTCACGGTGGTCTCGCCCTATCAGTGCGACGAGCCGGGCTACGTCTCCATGCCCCGCCGCCGTTTCCCGATTTTCAACGACTATATCGAGCGCAACGGCGTGAGCTTCTGCGCGCCCGACGAAACCCGGCTGCGCGCCGTCATCGCCGACAGCGACGTGGTGCATTTGCTGCTGCCGTTCGGCCTTTCGCGGGCTGGGCTGCGCATCGCACGCGAGCTGCGCGTGCCGTATACCTCGGCCTTCCACTGCCAGCCGGAAAATATCACCAGCCATCTATTCCTGCTGCATGCCAAGCTGCCCAACGACCTGTGCTACAAAATGTTCTGGGACCGGTTTTATAAGCATGTGCATTTCGTGCATTGCCCGAGCGAATTCATCGCGCGCCAGCTGCGCGAGCACGGGTACGAAAACGACCTGCGGGTCATCTCCAACGGCGTGGTGCCGACGTTCCACCGCCGTCCGGCCGAGCGGCCGGAGGCGCTGCGCGGGCGCATCTGCATCCTGTTCACCGCGCGCTACGTCATGGAAAAGCGGCACGATCTGCTCATCGAGGCGGCCAACCGCAGCCGCTACCGCGACCGCATCCAGCTCATCTTCGCCGGCAACGGCCCGCGCCGCAACCAGCTCATCGAGGCGGGCGCCAAGCTGCCGCATCCGCCGATCCTTCGCCTGTTCTCGGAAGAGGAGCTGTGCGACGTGATCAATTATTCTGACCTTTATGTGCACGCCTCCGACGCGGAGATCGAGGCGATCAGCTGCATCGAAGCCTTTTCCTGCGGGCTGGTGCCGGTCATTTCCGACAGCGACCGTTCGGCTACCAACCAGTTCGCCCTGACGGAGCACAACCTCTTCCGCTGCGGGGATGCGCAGAGCCTGGCCGATCAGATCGACTACTGGATCGCGCGCCCGCAGGAGAAAGCCGCGCTCGGCGAGCGGTATGTCGAGTACGGCCGGCAGTTCGCCATCGACGCCTGCGCGGACAAGATGGAGCAGATGTTCTTCGACGCCGTGCAATATTACCGCGGCGGGGCGCTGCAGGGAGCGCCGACGGCGGCGCAGGCCCCCGCGGACGAAAAGGAGCCGGCGCTGCGCGACTGAGGGCAAAGGCGACTCCGGCGCGGCCCGGCGCATCGAGGGGTCGGGCGGCAAGATACAAACGTTTTCCCGGCGAAGGGCGAGGCCCGACCCCGCGCGCTGCCGCGCCGGCATGGCGGGCGGCGGACAAGCGATCCAGCCGGGTTTATATTGGCGCGCCCCGCAAGCCGGGTCCGGGCGCAAGCTGCCCTGCCGCGCCGGTATGGCAGGGAACGCAACCCAACAAGGGAGGAATGACATCATGAAACTGCGCAATACACTGCTGCTGGTGTTCTTCGTGCTCAGCGGCATCATCCTCGGCGGGCTGATCGCCAAGCTCGCGGAGGGCGTGTCCTGGCTGGGCTGGCTGTCCTACGGCGAGTCGGTCGCGCTGGGCATGAACGCCGACGGCAGCGGCGCGCTGGTGCTCGACCTGATCATCGTCAAGATCGCGCTGGGCGTGCAGTTCAAGGTGACCGTCGCGCAGATCATCGGCATCGTGCTGTCGCTGCTGGGCTACGCCGCCATCGCGAGGAAGATCAAATGAACGGGCCGGCGCTGATCCTCGCCTCGGCTTCCCCCCGGCGCGCCGCGCTGCTGCGGCAGCTGGGGCTGACGGTGCGCATCGTCCCTTCAAAGGCGGAGGAAACCCTGCTCCCCGGCCTCACCCCCGCGGCGCAGGCCGAGCAGCTGGCGCGGCGCAAGGCGCTGGCCGTGCAGGCGATGCTGCCAGGGGAGGAGACGCTCATCCTCGCGGCGGACACCGTCGTCGCGCTGGAGGGGGAGATCCTCGGCAAGCCGCGCGACGAGGACGACGCCGTCGCGATGCTGCTGCGCCTCGCGGGGCGCGAGCACGAGGTTTACACGGGCGTGGCGCTCGTTTCCCCGACGGCCGAGCGCGTCTTTTCCAGCGGGGCGGCGGTGCGCTTCGCCGCTTTCGGCGAGCAGACGGCGCGCGCCTATGTGCGCACCGGGGAGCCGATGGACAAGGCCGGCGCGTACGGCATCCAGGGGCTGGGCGGCGCGCTGGTGGAGCGCGTGTGCGGGGACTATTACAGCGTCGTCGGCCTGCCGCTGTGCGCGCTGCGGCGCGAGCTTGGTGCCTTCGGCGTCTCGATTTTGTAAATATTTTCCGACAAAACGAATTTTTGCGGGGCAGGCGCTTGTTTTTTGAGGAGAATATGGTAAGCTAATATTGCGTTATTATCGGAAAGGCCGCCGGCACGGCGTGCGGCGCCCTCGTTCCGGCAGGAAGAAACCGCCATTTGCCGCGCGGCGGCCGGGCTGGCCGCGCGCAGAACCAATACAATCAAAACGACACTGGAGGGGCAGGCTGCTATGTTTGCAAGAGACATCGGGATCGATCTCGGCACCGCCAATACGCTCATCTGCGCGAAAGGGCGCGGCGTGGTGCTCGTCGAGCCGTCCGTCGTCGCCATCAACGAGCGCACGGACGAGGTGCTGGCCGTGGGCCACGAGGCGAAGGAAATGATCGGGCGCACCGCCGGCAATATCCGGGCGCTGCGGCCGCTGCGCGACGGCGTGATCGCCGACTACGGCATCACCAGCGAAATGCTCAAGAAATTCATCCGCAAGGTGCGGGGCAACAGCATCTTCTCCAAGGTGCGCGTCATCATCTGCATTCCATGGGGCGTGACGGAGGTCGAGCGCCGCGCGGTCAACAACGCTGCCCGCACCGCCGGGGCGAAGGAAGTGTATATCATCGAGGAGCCGATGGCCGCGGCGATCGGCGCGGGGCTGCCCGTGCTCGAGCCGACCGGCAGCATGATCGTCGACATCGGCGGCGGCACGAGCGAGGTGGCGGTCATCGCGATGGAGGGCATCGTCACCTCCAAGAGCGTGCGCATCGCGGGCGACGCGCTGGACGCCGCCATCATCGCGTATGTCAAGAAGAAATATAATCTCCTCATCGGCGAACGCACGGCGGAGGAGATCAAGATCGAGATCGGCTCGGCGTATCCGTATCCCGACGAGGGCGCCATGGACATCCGCGGGCGCAACCTCGTCGACGGCCTGCCGGCCAACCTCCGGCTGACGGCGGCGGAAGTGCGCGAGGCGCTCAGCGACAATCTCTATCAGGTCATCGACGCCATCCGCTCCACGCTGGAGAAAACGCCGCCGGAGCTCGCGGCGGACATCATCGACCGCGGCATCATGCTGGCGGGCGGCGGCGCGCTGCTGCGCGGGCTGGACCGGCTGGTCAGCGAGGAGACGGGGATCCCCGTCTGCGTCGCGGAGGATCCGCTCAACTGCGTCGTGCACGGGACCGAGATCGTGCTCAACGACCTGCATCAATATGGGAGCGTTCTGCTCAACGCCGAATGAGGCCGCCGCGTTCCGGCGTCCCCGGCGTTGCCGCGGACCGGCTGTGCGCCGCCGGGGCTGCTTTCTGCCCCGACGGCTTTTTGCCATTTTTGGATGAGGCGACGGGCGGTGCAGGCCGCCGGGCGGCATGGGGCGCCGGTCCCTGCGCCGTCCGGCGGGAAGCCCGATTTTCCGGAGGTGTGTCTGCGCGATGAAGAATTTTTTCAAAAGCCGCGGTTTCAAGGTGCTGGTGGTGGTGTTCCTGCTGCTGTTCGGCATCCTGATTCATTCCGTCGTGCAGTACGGCGTGTCGGGCACGGTCGACGGCGTGGTGGGCATCGTGGTGACGCCGCTGCAGAAGGCCGCCACCGCCGTGAAGAACTTCGCGGGGGATTTCTTCTCTCGCTTCTCCTCGAAGGATGAGCTGCAGCAGCAGATCGAGGCCCTTGAGCAGGAGCTGGCCGACCTGCGCGGGCGCGTGACGGATTACGACCAGCTCAAGCGCGAGAACGAGCAGATGCAGGCGCTGCTGGAGCTGAAGGAAGCCAACCAGGACATGACCTTCCAGATGGCGGAGGTGACGGCGCGCAGCACCGACGGCTGGTCGTCGAAATTCACCATCGACCGCGGCTCGCTCGACGGCGTGGCGCTCTATGACCCCGTCATCACGAAGGAATCCTATCTGGTCGGTTACGTCTGCAAGGTCGGGCCGACGTGGGCGACGGTGGTAACGCTGTTTGATTCCAGCATCGCCGTCGGCGCGACGCTCAGCTCCACGCGCGACGTCGGCACCGTGGAAAATTCGCTCGAGACAGCCTCCGAAGGCTTGTGCCGTATGCTCTATCTCCCCGGCGACCACAGCGTGCCGCGCGGGGAGACGGCCATCACTTCGGGCTCCGCGCGCTTCCCCAAAGGGCTGCTCATCGGCACGGTGGAGAGCAGCGAGCAGTCGAGCGACGGACTGACGACCATCGCGTATATTCGTCCCTTTGCGGACATTCCCGATCTGCGGGACGTGTTTGTGGTGACGAGCTTCCGCGGCCAGGCGGTCACGGCCGACGACGTGGAGGACGAGGTGAATTGAGATGGGAGTGAAACGCCGCGCTTGGAAATGGTGCGCCTTCGGGCTGCTGACGCTGCTGCTCTACCTCGTGGAGTCGGCGCTGCTGCCGCCGGTGTTCGGCGTGTCGATCTGCTGCCTCGCGCCCTTCACCGTGCTGATCGGCATGCATTGCGGGCCCTACGCCGGGGCCGCCTTTGGCGCGGTGGCCGGTTTCCTGATGGACGTCGGGATGACCAGCGCGCTGGGCTTCTCGGGGATGCTGCTGCTGGTGCTGGGCGGCGCGGCGGGGCTGGCTGTGCTGCCGCTGCGGGTGAATTTTTGGCTGAGCCTGCTGTTTTGCGCCGCGGGGATGTTTTTGTTCTCGACGGTGCGCTGGTTTTTCCTCTACGGGCTGTGGCACGCGGGGGAAGAGCTGCTGTACCTGCGCGTCGTGCCGCTGCAGGTGCTCTACGCGACGATCGCGGCGGCGCCGCTGTATTTCCTCGTGCGCTGGATCGACCGGCGGCTGGAGCCGGCGGCATGAACGCGCGGCCGCCATGGGGTTGACCGCCGCCCGGGCGGCCGGCCCGACCGGTCGATCGATATAACGCACGGACACAATGCACGGACAGAAAGGAGAATCCGCCATGGAACGCGCCTCCAAACGCAGGATCGTCGTCTCGATCCTGCTGGTGCTCGTCTTCATCTCGCTGTATCTGCTGCGGCTGATGAAGCTGCAGCTGGTCGACGGGGAGAGCTACCTCGAGGCAGCGCAGAGCACGACGGTGAGCACCGTCGCCATCGCCGCGCCGCGGGGCGAGATCGTCGACAAATACGGCCGCGCGCTCGCGGTCAACCGCACCTGCTACAGCGTGCAGATCGACCTGGCGTATCTGCCGTCCGACGAACGCAATCAGGTGCTGCTGCGCCTGCTGGATCTGCTGGAATCGCTGGGCATCTCCTATGCCGATTCCCTGCCGATTTCCGCCACCGCGCCGTATGCCTTCCTCGACGAGGATATCCCGCTCAACCGCCTGGCCAAGATGTTCACGGACAACCAGCTTCCCGGCGATGCGGAAGCCACGCTGCGCGCGCTGGGCGAGCAGTACGGCGTGCCGGAGGATTTCACGGACAGTCAGCTGCGGCGCGTCGTCGGCCTGCGCTACGACATGACGCAGCGCGGCACGAGCGTCAAGAACCCCTACGTCATGGTGCAGGACATCGACATCACCGCCGTCACCGCCATCCGCGAGATGTCGCCCGAGCTGCCCGGCATCGACATCATCACCGAATCCATCCGGGAATATGTCTCCGGCACCATCGCCCCGCATATCATCGGCACGGTGGGCGCCATCCCGGCCGAAGATGTCGAGGAATACCTGGAGATGGGCTATTCGATCAACGACAAGATCGGCATCTTCGGCGTGGAGCAGAGCATGGAGCTCTATCTGCGCGGCGAGCCGGGCGAGCGTGAAATCACGCGGAACGCGCGCGGGCAGGTGATTTCCTCCCGCGTGACCAAAGAGCCCGTCCCGGGCAATACCGTCGTGCTGTCCATTGATTCCGAGCTGCAAAAGCAGATGCAGGACATCCTGGAATATTACGTCACCAAGATCCAGACCGAGGGACAAATCGAGGCCGAGGAAGAGCGCCGCAAGGGCACGCCCGAGTCGGAAATCAAGACCGGCTACGACTGCGAAGCCGGCTCTATCGTCGTCACCGACGTCAACACCGGCGCGGTGCTCGCCATGGCGACCTATCCTTCCTACGATCTTTCCACCTATTTTGAGGATTATTCCGCCAACAGCGCGAGCGGCGCGCTGTTTAACCATGCGACCCAGGGCGCCTATCCCCCGGGCTCGACCTTCAAGATGCTTTCCGGGATCGCCGCGCTGGAAACGGGCAATATCCAGACCAACACGCAATTTAACTGCACCGGTACCTTCACCAAGGTCAATCCCGACCATCCCTCCAAGTGCCTGCACCGCCATGGCAATATCGGGCTGGTGGAGGCCATCGGCCGCTCCTGCAACATTTATTTTTACGAAGTAGGGCTGCGTATGGGCTTCACGCCGTTTGCCACCTATGCGGCGCTGTTCGGCTTCGGGCAGAAAACGGGGCTGGAGATCGCCGAGTCGGCGGGGCACGTTTCCACCAGCAACATCATCATGACCGCCATCGGCCAGGCGGATAACCAGATGACGCCCGTCCAGCTGTGCAATTACGTCGCAACCCTGGCCAACGGCGGCACGCGCTATGAGCTGACGGTGGTGGACAGCGTGATGGAGCATGATTTCAGCCGTGTGGTGCTGACCTCCGGCTCGGAGGTGGCGACGGTCATCGAGCACAAGGAGGAGAATTGGAACATCATCCTCGAGGGCATGCATTCCAGCTCGGCGCAAAATTACAACACCACCACCGCGCGCGTGTTCCGCGACGCGGGCTATGACCTCGGCTCCAAGACCGGCACGCCGGAGACGTCCTCCGGCTCGTCGCACAGCACCTTCGTGGCCTTCGCGCCCTATGAGCAGCCGGAGGTCGCCGTCTGCGTCTATCTCGAGCACGCGGGCAGCAGCAGCAAGGTCGTGCCGATTGGGCGCGACGTGCTCGACGCCTATTTCGCCAGCACCGAGGGCGGCGATACGGTGCCCCAGGAGGGGGCGCTGCAATGACCGGCCTCGCGCGGATGAAAGGCGCGGCAAGAGAAACCCTGCCGCCTGCGCCTCCTCCGCTCTCCCCGCCGGGTCCACGGCGGCTTTTTTGGGGGAACGGGGGGCGGGCCCGGGTCAACGAGGCCGCCGGGCGCCCTCCCGCAGGCGAGGGGACCGCGGCCGGCCGCTGACTTGGCCCCGAAGAACCGTGTGCCCTGTTGCCCCCCGGGGGAATCCCCCCTTTGCGGGAGCCGGCTCTTTGTTTTGCTGTTCTGCGGCTTTCCGCTAATTGATTGCCAAGGCTTTTGTATGCCCACGGCAAATGCGAGCGCCACGCCGCAAAGAAAGAAAAAAGCCCAAAACGCAACTTACGCTTCGAGGCGCTCGACCGGAAGGGACGGTGCAAATCGATCGGTCCGCTTTCGCTATAAGTCATGACCACGCCCAAAGGACGTGGCATGAAGGATAGCCCTAAAAGGGCATGATACCAGCAGCGCCTAAAGGCGCGTCATGAGTA
>CAJFTT010000065.1 GCA_904420005.1 Candidatus Tabaqchalia intestinavium
CAGGGTGGAAGGGGGACAGACAAAGCCGCAGCAGGACGGCGGGCTGACGCCCGCCGAGTGCGCGGGCGCGCCAGAATGCGCCATTCCATTTTTTACAAAACGAGACGCCCGCCGAATGCATATCCGTGTCCGTTCCAGCCACCTCTGGGCGCGTTACCCCTTGTTCACCGAGGGTAAGATTGGTTTTTGCAGATAAAACTGCATTCTTGCCGTTCCGGCGCGATTGATTGCCGTTTTCTGGAAATACTATTCCTATCCGCCTCGACGCAGCGTCCGTTCATCGGCCGCGCCGCAAGGCCGAAAAAGCCACCATACGCACGCCGAGACGCTGTTTGGAGGGATCATTATGCAGATACTGATGCAAGTGGAAGGAAAAGCGTCTGTTCACGGCCGGCACAAATTGCGGCGTTTTTTACACAGCTGCCCAGCCATTACTTCCTTCGCACGCCGGGACGAAGGATATTTATGCCGCCTTACCGGAGACTGGCCCGCGGTCGCGCGTGCCATGGCGACGCAAGGCTTTCGACTGCTCCCCGCTTCGCCATCGCCTTCGCCGCCGCTGCCGCGCCGCAGCCTTGGCGTCGCCGCAGCGGTCACCATCTGTGTTCTAGGCCTTTCTGTGCTGCCATGGGGTTGGCCACATATTTTCTCTCGCGGGCAGCTGCCGGCGATGCTGCTTCTGGCGCAAGCGTTCGCAACGCTGATACTTGTGGGGATGGCGCGCCCGTTATTCTCCGTTGGAATTCGCCGCCTGCTGCGTCTCCACCCCGGCCTAGATACGCTGCTGGTACTGTCCATCGGCGTGCCGCTGGTGTCGGCCTTGATCCAGACATGGCAATTCTGCCTAACCGGCGGAGCGCCGCCGCACCGGTCCTTTGCGGCCATCTGTCTGGCGCTGCTCCTGTCCCTCGCAGCTCGCCAGCTCGAGCAGCGCCAGTTCCCGGCTCCCAATTTTCCGGCGCCGCGGCCGCCCGTTCCGGAAAATGAAACGCCACCGCCCGCCCCTGTAAGGCAGGCGCAAAACAGCACGCGGGGCAAAAAGCGGCGTGAGACTGCCGTACAGGTGTGCGTCCTTCCGTCAGTGCGGCCGGCCGCATGGGGAATTTTCCCCCGCCAAACACGCTCCCATTCCGTGCCGTGCTCATTACGCAACGCGGCCGGGACGTTGCGCGGCGTGCGGGTCTTGTCGGGTGAAAAAACAATCCTGCTGCAGCTGGCATGCATTCTGGCGATAACGGCCGCCGTCGCCGCGGGAACGCTATGGCTGGTGTGCAGCGGTCAAATTTCCCTCGCGCTGGAGGCCATCGTGAGCGTCTTTGCAGCGGCCAATCCCTGCGCGCTGTTGTTTGTGCGTCCCCTGGTGCAGCGCTACGCCGCTCCCGACAGAACGGAGCCATCCTCGTCAAAGCAGCAGGCCTTGACAGCCTCAGCCCTCCCGCACACAGATGCGGCAGCCGCGCTGGCAGGATGCACCGCAGCGCCCTCCCAGCGCGCGCATAAAACAATCGCCGCCGGCAGAAACGTCAACGCAATTTCGCGGCGGCAAAGCCAGGCGCGCGCCGTCGCAAAAGGCAGCTTGCACCTGGCCGTCGGTTCAACTGTGTTGGATCTTCTCGTGGTGGTCCTGTTTCTGCCGCCTCTGGCCGCCGCACCGCTGCCACTGATGGTCCCCATCCTGACGCAGAGCGCCTGCATACTGCTGCTGTGGTGCAACGCGCGCCGCCTGCGCGCCTAATTCGCCGGCACCGCACATCGCCCGATGCGCCTAGCGTGCGTCACAGCGCGTTGCTCCTCTCCCGAAGACTGTCCCTTTTTTCTTCCAAATCGACAGAAAAGCGTCCCGGTCTGGGATACTCCAGGCCGGGACGCTTGCTGCCTATAGAAAGAAATTACGCCGCTTTCTTTTTGTTCTTAATAACAATCACCACAATGACGGCCACCACAACCACAGCCGCGACCACGCCGAGCACTATGCCGATAATCACACCGCTGTTATCGGTATCAGCCTGAGAGGCCGAGGACGTACCGGCGGGCGTCGTGTTCCGGCTGACTGTGCTGGGCTCCCAGGAAGAAGTCCCTGCCGCGGAAGAAGCATTCTCGGAGGAGGTGTCTGCCGCGGAAGAAACTTCCGGCGCCGCAGAAGAAACCGGCTCCTCCGGCTCTTCGAGCATTGTGCCGTACACCTCAAACTCCCAGATTGACGGCTCCGCTTTGTATTCGTTGTTCTTATATGCAGCCTTATGCAGCACAATGCGCACATAGCGGGCCTCAACCGTATCAAAGTGCAGCGTGTCGATGTAACCCGTGCTGGTGGAATTCTTGGTCTCCTCATCATAGGTCGCATCCGTAATGTCAATATCCTTCCAGTTGCCCTCCGTGTCGGGATCTTCCTCGCAATACTGCAGCGTGTACCCTTCTTCCGAATGGTCCGCGCCCGCCGTATCCCACACGATCGTGACGCTGTTGAATTCCGCCCGTGCCCGCAGATCCACGCCGAACCAGATTTCTACGCCATAGGAGCCGTCCTCCTGGCTGACCTTGGTGTCATTCTGCGACAGGCTCCAGCGAGTGTCCGTATTCCCGTCCAGCGCGTTCGTCGTCTCATAGCTGCCGTTTCCGTCCGCCGTTTTGACATTGGTAATATTGACCATCGGCGTCTTGCCAAGAGCGATGTTCTCATCGGCCGCAAACGCGGTTACCCCCATCGCAAGCGTCAGGGTCAATGCGCTTAACATTGCCACAACTTTTTTCATGATTTTTGCCTCCCAAATGCCAAGTTTTGCAAAAAAGGAATTTGATTCCTTCCTGATTATGAATATATTGTATCATGTCATTTTGCGCTTGTCAATTTGATTTCGTTGTAAATGTGACTAATTATTGTAATATTGAACTATAAATTATCGAAATTGCCCAAAATCTCTCACGCCCCATTCTGACCCGCAGTGTAACTATCGATCCGCTCCAAAACAATCCATAAAATTGAAGCCGGAATGGTGCCAAAACAGCCGGCCGCGAATGCAGAGTGTTCCCAATTCCAGAAAATTTTTGCTATAATCTCTTAAGGCGGCGCGAATCGGAAAAGACGTCTCTTCGCTTTCCGTGTAAGAACTTTCCCCTAGTCGTGGACAACATATTATAAATTATAAAGCGCATAAAATCAGGAAAGGGTTCGCGCTGTCGAACAGTCGGCAGCGCGAACCCTTGTCGTTTCCGATAGATACAGTTTTCATCAAGTCGATGTAATTAGGGCAACAGTTAAACAGTCTCTGCCGTTTGGGCACACGACGGCGGTTCCCTCCTGCAAGCTGATGCGCAGCTCGTCCGTTTATTCGACCGTGACGGATTTCGCGAGGTTCCGCGGCTTATCGACGTCGCATCCGCGCAGCACCGCTGTATAATACGCAAACAGCTGCAGCGGCACCGCCGCGAGGATCGGCATGAAGAAATCCCGCGCCGGCGGCAGCACAAACACATGATCCGCCACGGTGGCCAGATTCTCTTCTCCTGTCCCCTGCTTGCACAGCAGCAGCACATGCCCGCCGCGCGCCTTGACCTCTTTGACGTTGCTCACCGTTTTCTCAAGCAAGTCGCTCTGGGTCGCGCAGGCCACCACCGGCGTATCTTCGAAGATCAGCGAGATCGTGCCGTGCTTGAGCTCACCCGCGGCATACGCCTCCGCATGGATATAGGAAATCTCCTTGAGCTTGAGCGCGCCCTCCAGCGACAGCGCATAGTCCATGCCCCGGCCGATGAAAAACAGGCTCTTGGCGTTTTGGTACAACGAGGCAAAATACTGGCATTTCTCGGTGTGCTGCAGCATCTGCTCCATCATGTCAGGCAGCGCCTGCAGCTCCTGCGTGAGCTGCGCTGCCTGCGTCTCGTCAATTTTTCCGCCGAGCAAAGCGAGCTTGATGGCCAGCAGGTACATCACACTCAGCTGCACAGAGTAGCCCTTGGTTGTCGCGACGGCGATCTCGGGACCCGCCCAGGTATAAATCACGCTGTCCGCCTCACGCGCGATGGAAGATCCCACAACGTTGACCACCGCGAGCGTGTGCGCGCCGCGGCTTTTCGCCAGGCGCAGCGCCGCGAGCGTGTCGGCCGTCTCCCCCGACTGGGAAATGATGACCACCAGATCACCTGCGTCCATGATGGGATCGCGATAGCGGAATTCCGACGCGATGTCCACCTCGACGGGGATGCGCGCGAGCTTCTCGATCGCGTAGCGCCCCACCACCCCGGCGTGCATGGCCGAGCCGCAGGCGACGATATGGATCTTTTTCACACCAGAAAGCAGCGCGTCGGTAAGCTTGGGATCTTCAAACGCGGGCAGCCCATCTTTGACGCGCGGAGAAACTGTGTTGCGGATGGCCTTGGGCTGCTCGAAAATCTCCTTGAGCATGAAATGCGGGTAGCCGCCTTTTTCCGCGGCCTCCACATCCCAGGTCGCCGTCTGGCGCTCCTTTTTGACTTCTTCTCCTTCCAGCGTGAAGACCTTCACGCTCTCTTTCTTGACCTCGGCGATCTCGTTCTCTTCCAGCAGGTAATAGTCCCGCGTATATTTCAGGATCGCGGGAACGTCGGAGGCGATATAATTATCGTCTTCACCCAGGCCCACAATGAGCGGGCTGTCCTTGCGCACGGCGTAAAGCCGGTCGGGGAAATCCTTGAACAGGATCGCCAGCGCATAAGAACCGCGCATCGCGACGATCAGACGCGTAATGGCCTTGAGCGGGTCGCCTTTGTAATAATAATCCAGCAGCTTGGCCGCCACTTCGGTGTCCGTCTCGGAATCGAAGTGCACGCCCTTGCTCTCGAGCTTCTCTTTGAGCTCCATGTAATTTTCGATGATGCCGTTATGCACGAGCGTCAGATGCTCTCCGGAATGCGGATGCGAATTGATGTCCGACGGCTCGCCGTGCGTCGCCCAGCGCGTGTGCCCGATGCCGCACGGGCCGGCAGGCTTATGCCCTTCCTCGATTTTCTTCTCCAGATCCCTGAGCCGGCCTTTGGTCTTGAGCACCTGGATGTCGCCGTTTTCATAAACCGCGATACCTGCGGAATCATAACCCCGGTATTCCAGATTCTTCAGGCCCGTCAGAAGCACCTCAGTCGTATCTTTTTCTCCGATGTATCCCACAATGCCGCACATATTCGTCCACCCCTGCGTCAGCCGTTCCGTCAATCGAGGAACCGGCTGAATTTTTTTCTAATTCTATTATAATACTCCTCTAAAGCGCGCGTGACAACCCAATCAAACAAAATATATACCGCCAGCGCCAGCGCCGCGACCAGCGGGAGAGCCACCTTGTTCATGATCTCCGGCACGCCGAACAGCGTGGTAAACAGCAGGTAATACCCGCCGCCCGCCGCCACGCCGAACACAATCTTGACACCCCAGCGCAGCACGGGATTGCCGATGTGGTCCATCAGGGGCTTCAGCAGCGCGTACAGGCCGAACACCAGTACATACAGCAGAAACACCTTTCGGTCCGCCACCACGAAAAAGCAGAGAACCCCCGACGCCACAAACACCAGCGCCGCCCACCGCCAGCCGAATTCCAACACAAACAGCAGCAGCAAGACAGCGGCAATCCCCACCAGCGCAAGCGTCGCAAAGGGAAGCAAATTATTGAGCAACAGCACCACCACAATCAGCGCGGCAAAAAGGCCGCCGACCGCGACGCGCCGGCTGTGTCCATCGTCTCGTTTCATCCCGGTCCCCTCCGCGCCTCAGCAGCAGGAAATCAGGTCGCCGCCCATGCACTCACAGCAGCAGTCGGCGCAGATGAGTCCCTGGCACATATCGCACGCCGAGCAGCCGCCGCCGTTTACGTTGCGGTTGCCGGTGTAAGGGCCGTTATTGTATTTGCCGGCATACGGATTGTAGCCGTTCTGATTCGGCTGGCGCTGCGCATTGTCAAACGCCGCCTTATATTCGCGATTCTTCGGCTCCATCGTGTGCGCCGTGGAGAAATAACGCAGCGCCTCGCTGTACCAGCCGCGCTTATACATGACGCTGCCCTTGAGGAAATACCACTCCGCGCCGCGCTGGTTCTCCGGAACGTAATCGAGCGCCGCATCGGCGTTGTCCAGGCGATTGTTGTTAATATCGCCGCGAATCTGCAGGTAATCTGCCGCGGGCGCAGACTCTGCCGACTCGGTCTGCGCCTGCGCCGCGCCGTTGTTCGCCGCGCTGGATTTGAGGCGGCGCATGGCTTCGTCATAGGCCGCGTTGATTTCTTTCATTTTCTCCAGCGCGTCCTCCGGCATCTGGCCGTTGAAATTCTCCGGCAGGTATTCCCGGCTGCGCTCCCGATACGCCGCTTTGATCTCCTCTTCGGTCGCATTGGATGAGATCCCCAAAACGCGATACGGATCCATTCTTTCCATTCTTCCTTTCTTTGTCCTATCCGACCCGGCAGGGCCTGCTTTGTCTCAAGCGCCGCTCAGGATTCAGCAGTCGCTTCCTTCCGATATTTTCCCAGCACCCTTTTCTGCACGAGCGGCATGCCCATGTAAAGGATGTTGCGCAAAATCATGTCAAACCGGCGCATCGGCAACGTTTCCAACGCGCGCACCGCCTCTGTAATAGAGAGATTCAGCAACAGCTCCACCTGCCGCACGGCGGCTTCCTGCGCGGCGGGCTCGTCCGGCGAGAGCGAATACGCCAGCGCGATGGGATTATATTCCCCTTTTTCGCAGTCTTTTTGCAGGTCGTCCACCGCATCGATGAGATAAATCCATTTTCCAAGATTATCCGCCAGCTTCGTGAGCGCTTCGCGCAGCGCTGTGTCCTCCACGTGCAGTGTGAAAAGCGAAATGAGCATCTGCGAAGTGGGCTGGGTAATGCGGTCAAGATGCGCGCACTGCTCACGCTCCAGCGCGTCCTGCGCCTCGATATAGCGCTGCATGATCTCGGCCGCTTCCGGCGATCGCCGCGCCGCCTTTTTCGCAAAGCAGCGGTACGGCAGCAGCAACAGCCCTTTGCCGATCTTTCCCCAGAAGCCAGAATCTTTCACATCGTCGCGCAGCTTATGATAGGTAGACAGAATCAGCGCATCGGCGGCGAAGTCCACATTCGCGTTGCCGACGCAGCAGGCGCGCCGGGCCAGGGGGTTAAACATGCAGCGCCCCGGCTTGATGCACGGCTCATTTTCATCCAGGGCGATCTTCAAAATGGCGAACACCGTGAAGTCGTAGTTGAGCGAGAAACGGGACAGGATGGTATAATGCCGACCCAGGGATTTGCATAGGCCGCAATATACCGAGCGGTACAGCTCAAAATCCTTGATGAGAAGCTCCGGCTTATTGGTTTTGATATAGCCAAACATGCTTCTCCCCCTTTTATCATGCATAATGCCATTATAGCCGAGCGGCAGTAAAAAGTCAACGGACGCATTGTGCCGCGCCTGTCACAAACCCGGAAATAAAAAACGCCGACGGCGACACAATCCAGGTCGCAGCCAGCGTTTTGGAAGTTCCTGTGCGGACACGCGTCAAATATCGCGTCCCTATCCCTGCAGCTGACATCCGCTCTGCCACAATAGGACTGCGGCGGGCCAGCCCGCGAGCCGAGGCCGCCCCATCACACCCGATCCTCCGGCAAAGCCGCGCGCTCCCGCTGCGCATTGCGCGGGCTTTTGATGCGCCTGCCACAGAGATAGATCGTGCGTTTGGCCAGCACTTCCAGCGAATCGACGAAAAACCGGCTGTCCAGCTGAAAATCCCGATAGAGCACGGAAAGCTCTGTGCACCCCAGGATGACCGCGCCGCAGCCGCGCCGGCGCAGCCGCGCCGCCACGGCGTGAAACGCATCCATATCCACCGGCGCGCCCGCCTTGACCTGCGAATAGATGATCTCCATGACGGTCCGCTGATCCTCCCGCTCCGGCGCCACGGCTTCCAGCCCGTTCTTCGCACAGACCGCCTGATAGGTGTGCGTGGCGATGGTGCCGTCAGTCGCGAGAATCCCCACCCGGCGCAGGCCCGGGTGCAGCGCGGCGGCATACCGCACCGCCTCCTCGACGATGTTGAGCATGGGGATGGAGACGCTCTGCTGGATGGAATCGAAAAAATAATGCGCGGTATTGCAGGGCAGCACCAAAAACGACGCGCCCATCGCCTCGAGCTTCTGCGCGTCGGCCGTCATTTTGTCCAGCGGGTTCTCCCCGCTCTGTCCGAGGATATATTTCGTGCGGTCAGGAATGGAGGCGTGCTGGAACACGACAGCGTCAATATGCTCCTGATCGGCGCGCGCGTCGGTCATACGCACCAGCATCTCCATGAAATACACCGTCGCCAGCGGCCCCACGCCGCCCAGGATGCCCACCATTTTGTCGCGCATGTCGTCCTGCCTCCGTTCGCTGTGTTCCGCCGCAAGAAAAAAGCAACGCCGCCCGCAGCGGAGGTCAGGCGGCGTTTTTCTATAGTTATCATAGCACAATCAGGGAAATTTGACAATCCTTTGCAGAATTTCCACCACGAAAACCGCCCCGCAGGCGGACAGCGCCACCGTGAGCAGCCCCTTCTCCCGCCAGGCCAGCGCCACGGCGACAAGCGTGCCCACCACTGCCGAAAGTACGGAATTCGTGGAGAAAAAGATCGCGGGGAACGTCATGGCCCCCAGCATCGCGAACTGCACATAATACAAAAACGAGCGTAAAAACACGCTGCGGATCTCCCGGCGGAAAAACGCCAGCGGCGCCATACGCACCAGATAGGTCACAGTCGCCATAACGAGCAGATATTGCGGCAGCCGTTCCGGCATCGCGCTTCCCCCTTCCTTCTAATTCTCCGTTTCGTCGCGCGGGCCGTCCTGGCCGGCGTCCGTTCCGGCCGGCGGCTTCTCCTCCCGCAGCGGGAACAGCAGCGCGCCGAGCGCCGCCGCGGCGAGCGTGCACAGGATGATCGCGAAGCCAGAGGAAATCTGATTGAGCACCGGGGCGAAATGCAGCAGGCAGCTGAGCGCCACCGCCGTCAGCAGCACCACACGGATGGCGGGGCTGTGCCGCGCGGGCGGCAGGATGATCGCGACGAACATGCCGTAAATCGCAATGCCAAGCGCGCCCACCACCCACTGCGGCAGCACCGAGCCGGCCAGCGCGCCGGCCAGCGTCCCCAGCGACCAGCCGAGATACGGCATGAGCATCAGGCCGTAAAAATACCGCTTGCCCACCGTGCCGGTCTGCCCCATCGCCACGGCGAAAATTTCGTCCGTGATGCCAAACGACAGCGCCAGCCGGTGCGGCAGCGAGACAGCGCGGTCGAGCTTCTGCGATAGGGAAAGCGACATGAGCGAATAGCGGATATTGATGGTCAGCTGCGTCAGCGCCATCTCCACCATCGACGCACCGGCCGTGATGAGCGACAGGCCGGCAAACTGCCCGGCAGAAGTCAGGTTGGTCATGGAGATGAGCACCGCAACCCACACGGGCAGACCGGCGGCCACGGCCATCATGCCGAAAGTGAACGAAACGGACAAATATCCCAGCGCGATGGGAAGACCGTCATGGATCCCCTTTTTCGCGCTGTTGACGCCCGGCGCCTGCATGCGCGCTCTCTCCTTTCTCTCCTTTTCTTTTCGGTCGCCTCATACCGGCTCCACGGCGGTAGGCGCCGGCTCCTCCGGGTCGAACGTCCGCAGCCAGCGGAACCGATTAACCTTGACCACGGCGACGGCGCATTTGATGAGCTGATCCGCCTTGAGGCAGAAAAACACCGCCACCGGCGAAAGATGCAGCCCATAAGCCGCCACCGCCGAGATGGGAAGCGTCACGGCCCAGCAGAAAATCAGGTCGTTGAACATGACGAATTTCGTATCGCCGCCGGCGCGCACGATGCCCGTCAGGCAAGGCATCTGGTAGGCCGAACCGAAGGCTGTGACGGACAGCACCGTCATGAACTGCAGCGCCGTCTGCCGCGTCGCATCCGATACAGCATAGAACTGGATGAGCAGATCCTTGGAAAAAAACAGAAGCAACGACGTCGCCGCGCCGATGCACAGGTAGAGCACCTGCAGGGTTTTGGCATATTGCCGCACGAGATCCTGCCGCCGCTCGCCCATGGCTTTGCCGATGATGACGGACGTCGCCGACGCCGAACCGAACAGCACCACGGAGGAAATCTGGTAAGCCGTGTTGGCGATGCTGTTCGCGCCGATGGCGACATCCGCCGCCGGCATATGTCCCAGCACCGCCATCTGCAAAAACATCGCTGCGCCCCACAGGCCGTTGGAAGCGACCACCGGCATCCCGACGCGCAGGAACCGGCGAAACAGCGTCCAGTCAAACCGCAGGAAATCGCGCAAACGCAGCCGCACCTTACGGTCGAATCTTTTCAGGTAAACGCACATGATGAGAAACTCCACCACGCGGGAAGTCAGCGTGGCAATCGCCGCGCCGCGGGCCCCCAGCTCCGGGAAGCCCCAATTGCCGTAAATGAGCAGGGAATTGAGCGCGACGTTGATGCACAGCGTCGAAACGGACACGAGGAAAGCAATCTTGACGGTCTCCACGCTGCGCATGACAATGATGAGAATGTTGGTCATGGCAAAAAATACATAGGAAAAACAGATAATGCGCAGATACCCGGCGCCTTCCTGCACGATCGTCTCATCCGCGCTCATCAGACGCAGGCAGTCCTCCGGGAAGCAAAACACGATCACCCCCATCAACACCGCCACGCCCAGCGCGATGCGCATACCGATGCTGGCGACACGCCGGATCGCACCGACGTCCTTCTCACCCCAGCTGCGCGAAGCCAGCACAAGGATGCCCTCCCCGATCCCCATGACGAGCATTTGCAGCAAAAACTGAATCTGATTGACCAGCGTCACGCCCGACATGGCCGATTCGCGGTAAAACCCAAGCATAACGTTATCCGCCAAATTGACGCTGTACACCACAAGATTCTGCATCGCGATGAGCAGCGTCAGCGTGAAAAACCGACGGTAAAATCCTCTGTCCCGCACCATAACAGCCATGTTTCACGTCCCCTTCCCCACCGCCGGCGCTTGTCCACGCCCGGCAGCTTCTCCCGGCCGCGTGCCGGTTTGCCGTGTTCCATTATACGCATTATCGCCCGCGCGCACAAGAGGCAATTTGCGCGGCGCACGAAACGCAAGTCCGTCCGGGCCGCGCCGCGTCGGTGCCCTGCGTCCGTGCATGCCTTTGTTCATAACGCCTGGACATGGAGGACTTTTTTCGATAGCAAACAGGCGCCGGCTGGGCGATCTCTCGCCGGCGGGCGCGCAATATATAATCCCACTTGATCGGCCCGGGAAGTTGCGCATTTTCCTCGCCCGTGGATGCACGGCTGGCTGTTTCGTCGGTTCTACCGCTGTCCGTTTTTCAACCCTGCAGGTCCGGCGGCGGTTGGCGCAGGCATGTGCAGCGCCGTCCGTATCCATTCCGCTGCCTTTGCCACCGACGAGTACATTGCGTTTATAGCCCCGCTTTCTAAGCAGCAGGATTCCCGCCGGGCAAAACAGCGCAAAAGGCCCAGCGCCTTGAAAAGCAAGGGGAGGTAATCAAGAGCCACCCGCTATGCGGGTGGCTCTTTGTTTCGCCTTCGGCTCAACTGCCTAAAGACACTAGTCATGACCACGCCCAAAGGACGTGGCATGAAGGATAGCCCTAAAAGGGCATGATACCAGCAGCGCCTAAAGGCGCGTCATGAGTA
>CAJFTT010000066.1 GCA_904420005.1 Candidatus Tabaqchalia intestinavium
GATCCGAACGAGATGGTATTGGAGCAAAATGTCGCCGATCTTGATAAACAGCTGCACTATGGCGGATGGAAATAAATGTAAGTTTAAGGAATGCTGCAATGGAACCGATCATTCAAGAAATACAAGTCAAAAGCGTACTTACCAAATCCAATCTACCAGTGAGCGATTATTCGGTGAATCCCTATGTAGGCTGCACCCACGCCTGCCGGTACTGTTACGCTTCCTTCATGAAGCGGTTTACCGGCCACCCGGAGCCCTGGGGGACATTTTTGGATGTCAAACACTGGCCGGAGATATGCCACCCGGAGCGGTATGCCGGGAAGGAGCTGTTCATCGGCTCGGTTACCGACCCCTATCTGCCCCAGGAAGAGGCCTTCGGGCGCACCCGTGCGCTGCTGGAGCAGTTTGCGGGCAGTGGGGTCAGGCTCAGTATCGCCACCAAAAGCGACCTGGTGCTGCGGGATCTGGACCTAATCAAAACCTTCCCGGACGCCCGGGTCTCCTGGTCTGTCAATACGCTGGACGAGGGCTTCAAAAACGATATGGACAGTGCCGTCAGCATCGAGCGGCGGCTGGCCGCCATGAAGGCGTTTCACGACGCCGGCATCCGCACCACCTGCTTTGTCTCCCCCATTTTTCCAGGTATTACGGATGTAAAAGCCATCATCCACCGGGCGAAGGGGCAGTGCAACCTGATCTGGCTGGAAAACCTCAACCTGCGAGGCAGCTACAAAGCGGTCATCCTCGGCTACATCCGGGAAAGGCATCCGCAGCTTGTGCCGCTGTACCAGGAGATTTACCAAAAAGGAAACCGCGCCTATTGGGAGCTTCTGGACAGGGAACTGAAACGCTATGCCGCCGAGGTCGGGCTGGACTATGTGCGGGGCGACGACAGCATGAAACGGCCCTTTGACGCGCCGCCGGTCATCGTGAACTATTTTTATCATGAGCAGATTAAAAGGTCTGCCAGGAAAGGGGAGGACAGCCATGCCTGAGTTCCCGGAAATAGAAGCGATCAAACGGGTGATCGAGCCGCAGATACAAGGGCTTGCCATTGAACAGGTCACTGTCAACCGCCCGGAAGTGCTTGCGCACCCATCTGCTGATGAATTCTGTACTCGAATTACCGGTCAGTTTTTCACCGAAATAGACCGCAGAGGGAAATTCCTGATTCTCTGCCTCAGCAGCGGGGACAAAGTAGTCCTTCACCTGCGGATGACCGGCTGCCTGCTTGTGACACCGGCAGATTACCCGGAAGAAAAGCATACCCACCTTGTTTTCCATCTGTCCGGCGGCAGGGAGCTGCGTTTCTCCGACACACGCCGATTTGGGCGCTTCTGGCTGCTGCGGCAGGGAGAAGCAGATACATACACCGGGATGGAAAAGCTGGGCGCAGAACCCTTTGATCCCGGCTTTTCCGGGGAATACCTGTCCACACGCCTGGGAAAGCGGAAGAAAGCTATCAAGGAATGTCTGCTGGAGCAGAGCGTGATCGCCGGGATCGGCAATATCTATTCCGATGAAATCCTGTTTGCCGCCCGCGTCCACCCGGCACGGCCCGCCAGCACGCTGACAACAGAAGAATGGAACCGTCTCGCTTCGGTGATTCCGGAGCGGCTGGCTTTCTTTGCCGAAAAGAACAAGACCACACCGGAGGAATATCTGGCGGCAAAGGGCCAGGATTACCGCAACACGCCGTTTTTGCAGGTCTATGGACACGGCGGCGAACCTTGTCCAGCCTGTGGAGAAACGCTCTGCCGAACTGTGATCGGCGGCAGGAGCAGCGTGTACTGCCCGACTTGTCAAAAGATATTTGATTAAATATTGACGAATAAATCCCTTCTCCTTTATGGAGGGGGGATTCTTTCGTCCCTTTTCAATTCATCACTTAACATTGCGTGGCAAAGACGCGGCGGTTTGCGGTTCGTTTCGCAGTCCGATCGCGTTTCCGCCGCTGCTGGAACTGACATCCCCGCTCGTCAGATCGGTTGGGTCAAGAACGCTTTTCGCCCAGCCCCGCGAGCAGCAATTGCGGGCGGGACCTGACCGCCCTACCTTCACCAATTACAAAGAAAGCAGGAAAAAATCGCTCTCGGCGTACGGATGCGCATAGTGAATGGGCAGGGCGGACGCGTCAATTTTGGTGAACCCGGCTTTTTCGTAAAAACGATGGGCGCGCTCGGTGTTCTTCGGCGTGTCAAGCAGCAGAGTTTTATACCCTGCCTGTCGGGCAAACGCGAGAAGAACGGAAAACAACCGCTGCCCCAGATGATGCGGCGCGACGCGATAGGACGCGTGTACGAAGAATTTCCGAAGCAGAGCGAGCTCCTTGGTCTGCGGTATGAGGCCGATCGTGCCGATGAGCCGGCCGCTTTCTTTCGCCACCCAGAAATTGCCGCCGCTGCGGCGGTAACTGGTCTCGATGTCGAGCAGATCCGGCTGATCGGCGACCGTGACGAGCGGCCGGGTCCCATCGTTTTGACATTCCAGCACGAGCGAGATCACGTGCTCGGCGTCTGCGGGTTGAAACGGCAGGATTTCGATCATAAGAAAGCTCCTCTCGTCATTTCTTGTGTTAGTGCGATCGCCTTGTTTTTGACCACGGGAATCGCAGCACGCCGCAACAAAGGCGCTGGCATTGTGGACTTATGCATAAGCGGCGATGTGCCCGCCGCGCCCGTGCCCCGCGCACGGCGATGGGGAAGGGGCATACGATGCGCCTGGGACGGAAGGGCCTCGAGGGGCAGCTCTGCGCGGGACGCGGGAAAGAAAAAGCCTCCCGAAACCGTAGTTTCGGGAGGCCCTGGTGAAAATACTTGTGCCAAACAAGAGAAGGTCAGCGCTTGGAGAACTGCGGCGCGCGACGGGCGGCCTTGAGACCGTACTTCTTTCTCTCTTTCATTCTCGGGTCGCGGGTGAGCAGGCCGGCCTTCTTGAGGGTCGGGCGCAGCTCATCGCCCACCTGCAGCAGCGCGCGGGCAATGCCGTGACGGATGGCGCCGGCCTGGCCGGAAACGCCGCCGCCCACGACGGTGCACACGATGTCGTACTTGTCGAGATTATCCGTCAGCGCGAGCGGCTGGCGAACGATCAGCTTCAGGGTCTCGAGACCAAAGTAGTCGTCAATGTCTCTTTTATTAATGGTGATCATGCCGCTGCCCGGATACATCCGCACGCGGGCGATCGACTGCTTTCTGCGGCCGGTGCCGTAAAAGAACGGTTTCGCGTTATACATCATTGCTGCCTCCTTCTCAGAACGTGTAGACTTCGGGCTTCTGCGCTGCGTTGTCGTGCTCCGCGCCGCGATAAACGCGCAGGCGGGTCAGCGCCTTGGCTCCGAGGGTGTTGGACGGAAGCATGCCTTTGACGGCGAGCATGAACGCCTTCTCCGGCTTGGACTTCATCAGCGTCTTGTACTGCACTTCCTTCAGACCGCCGATATAGCCGGTGTGACGGATATACTTCTTCTGCTCCAGCTTGCGGCCGGTCAGAACGGCTTTCTCCGCGTTGAGGATGATGACATGGTCGCCGCAATCGACATGCGGCATGAATTCGGGCTTATGCTTGCCGCGCAGCAGGACCGCAGCCGTGGAGGCGACTCTGCCCAGAGGTTTTCCAGCGGCGTCGAGGATGAACCACTTGCGGGTCATTGTCTCCGCTTTGGGAATGTAGGATGACATTGCTTTTTCCTCCTTGAAACTCAGGTTTCCTTTGTTTTCACTTCAAGATGCACGGTATATTATAGTCAATCGCCCGCCTGTTGTCAACCACTTTTCTCGAATTTTTAATTTGCAAGGAAATTATCTTCGATTTTCTCTTGTTTTCTCGCTTTATCTCACGAATGCTCTCGATGCATTTTCAAAAATGCGCGCGGCGCGAGGCCTTAAAGGAAAACGAGAAGCTGCAAAATTGCATGAACGAAAAGAACGGGAATCTGCGGTCCGGCGCCAGAGGTTGTCTCCCCAAAAACGGCAACGCGGACAATGGGATATCCACGCCGCCGGGAGAAAAAACCGGCGAATGCTGCGACGGCGTGCCCGTCGGCAGGGAGAAATGCCCGCGCCACCGGGGAGAAACCGCGTTTCCAGCCTGTCCTTCACGGCCGAAAGAGGAATTGCCCGCGCTGCAGGAAAGGAAAAATGGTTAAGCTCCATGTTTTTTGTTTCAGAATCTAATTGCTTATTTCCAGGCTGCTTACTGGGGGCGGCTTGGACCCGAGAGACAGCTGGAGTGAGTGCGCGATGCGCTTTTGCAATGAAATGAAAAAGCTCGTCGCAAGCGATATGCCGCTTGCGACGAGCTGGATGGGGCGGTTAAAAATCATATTTCTTAATGGAGAAAAATGCCGCCCGCAAGGCGGCTCATCAACTGCAAACCCAGTGCGGCGGGTCGCGGTTGGAAAGGAGAAGCAAGGGAGCGGGCGGATGACGTCTTTTTTGTCCTGAGCATAAAAAGACGTCGGAGCAAAGTCCGCTTTGCTCCGACGTGGTGGAGACGATGAGACTCGAACTCACTACCTCTACAATGCGAATGTAGCGCTCTCCCAGATGAGCTACGCCCCCGTGTCCTGCGCAGTATATTTTACTCATTTCCCGACCATTTGTCAAGAGGGAATTTTGGACAAGCGAAAATTTCTTCTTTTGACATGAGATTTTTTCTGTCAAGGAGAGAAAAAGGAAAGAAATCCCACTATTTGGTATTGTATTTCCATGGTACAGTTGGAAATTTGTTACAATGAGCGAGCGGCTTCGATCGAATCGTTGCGATTTTCTCAAAATCAAGAAACACGCGTATTTCGATGAAATATTTTGCTAGAAAACACCGGCAGTGTTCATGGGTGTGCCGTACGCCAAGCAGGTTAAGCACTATGCTAGGCGGGAATACAACGGACAGAGACTCCATGCGTGGACGGTCCATGTCTCCTGACCGTTGAAGCAGCGTTCCATTCGCACCCGGCATTTTCATCATGGAGGAAACAGCATGCATTATCTGATTCTCACTGCGCACCGTATCCGGGACCATCTGCGCAATCACAGCGTTATCCTGCTGCTGTATTTGCTGGGCCTGTTTGCGAGCATCCTTTTCTTTTTATATTATTTTGGCAACTTTGCCGTGGCGGACCGCTTCGCGAACCTATATGGGGAACAGCTGCGCACCTATTCGGTCTCGTTCCCGGAGGGCATTGCGCCGGACGCCGGACGGCTGGCGGCGCTGGGGGCGGAAAATGTCCTCGTGGTCTATCACGATGCGCAGGTCGATCCGGAACGCACCAATGTGCTTATTCTGGAAGAGGAAGAAATCATCGTTACCGACAGCCAGACGGGAGAAGAGACGGTGATGCAGCCCGGCTCGCAGTATACTGTGCAGGCCCGTTCTGACGATACATACCCTTATGGCGCGAAATTCGGCAGCGTTGAGTTCCCGGACCCGCTGGAGGACAACTGCATTGTGCTGGGGGAAATCTCCCTTAGCGCAAGGCCCAATATGGATGTGCTGCGCACGGAGCCCAACCCGGTGGTCTGCCTCGACGGCGTGTCCTACCGTGTGCTGGGCGTGCATGATTATGGCTACGAATCTTGCATTCCGTATGCGCTCTTTGCCGCGAACCGTCTGACGGTCGACCGGCTGGAGATCATCGTGCCGGCGCTGCTGACGCAGGCGGAGGGCGACACATTCGCTGCGCAGCTGCAGGAGATGTTCCCCCAGGCGCAGGTGCAAAGCCCCTACGCGACGTATTCGCAATATCTCGCCGGGGAGGAGCAGCAGCGGGCGGACGCGCTGCGCATGGCGTCCGTGTTGCTGGCTATCGCGTTTTTCGTCTTCATGTTCCTGGTCAAATATCTGTTTGACCTGTCGCGCGGCGAGGATGTGGTCTACCGACTGGTCGGCGCCTCGCGGGAAACGGTGACGCTGCTGTGCCCGCTTGAGGTGCTGGCGCTGACGCTGCTGGCTGCCGTCGCGGCGTCGGTATTTCATGCGGCGCTGTTTGACGTGCTGTTTGACAAAATCAACGTGTATGCGGGACTGGAATACCGCCTGCGGGATTACGTCTTTGTCGCGGCCCTGTCGCTGCTGGTGTCGGCTGTGGTCTGCATTCCGTTCCTGATTGGAATCTGGCGCAATTCTATTCTGGTCGAGAAAAACAAGTATCAGTGAGGGAGGAAAGGCTGTGAAACGGATTTATTTATTTTTTTCTTCCCTGCGGGAGTCGCTGCTGGCCGACCTGCTGGTGCTGGCGGTGCTGACGGTCGCGCTGTTTGTGTTCATGGACGCGTATGGGATGTATCGGTATATCACGATGACGTATGATCTGACGCAGAAAGCCGGCCTGCATGCGCGCGCGGTGTATTTTTGCCCTTCGGTGGATATGGACAATATGGAAACGGAAGAGCAGCTGCGTGCGATCAAAAGCGAGGTCGAAGCGCTCCCCGGTGTGCAAGAAGTGCTGATTGATCGGTGGGGGACGGCCGCTTGTGGAGATATGCCGGTGAAGGTGACGGCCAGCACGGAGAGCCTGCGTCGGATGACGCCCGCGCCGGACCGGGGAAAATGGTTCGAGGAAGGGATCAACGCGGACGGCAGCGTCAACGTCGTGGTTGCCGGCAAGCAATTCAACGACGCGCAGATCGGCGACGAAATCCCGGTGCAGATCGGGCCGGAGCGCAAGCCTTACACGCTGCGCGTCTGCGGGGTGCTCTCCATCCCGGCGGTTGTGCCGTCGTTTGGCGGTTATGGATCGCAGGTGCTGACGTCGACTTTTTTCAAAAGCGAAAGCGGCCTGCTCATCGGAGAAGATGCGTTTGACACCCTTTTTACGGAGGATATAGAACGCATCTCGAGTCAGTTTTTTATCGATTTTGACCAAAATGCTTCACAGGAAACGATCGATTCCGCGCAGGAAGCCCTTACGCGCTTGGGTGGCTACCAGACGCTTGAAGACATTCTGCGGGACACGCGGGCCTTTAACGCAACGACCTTTAAGCAGGTCATGGTTCGTCCGATCTTTTACGTTGTGATCGCGTTTGTTCTGCTGGTGAGTATTTCGCTGCTGTACGTGTTCAAGCGGCTGAAAACCTTCTCCGTCTACTATCTGCTGGGCTACAGCAAACGCCGTATCCTCGCGGACATGGCCTGGCGCGCGGGCTTGATCGCGCTCGTGGCCGGCGCGGTGAACTTTGCTTATTTGCACGTCTATTCCTCGATGGTCGCCGCCGGCAAGATCGAAGCGGTGGTAGGCGCCTGCTATTTCGGGGCGGAGGCGGACGGAATGTTGCTGCTGCTCGTCGGCGGTATGTTCCTGCTGACCATGCTCGCCAGCGCGCTGGTGCTGCGCGGCAAATCGGCTGTGGTGTTCCTGCGCGAGTCGCGCGATTGACATGCAGCCTGTTTTAAGCGGACAAGAAAGGAAGAAATATATGATCAAGCTCACAAACGTCAACAAATTTTATCCCGTTGGAAAGACGAATTTTCAGGCGCTGGCGGACATTGATCTGGAAATCGGCAAGGGCGAATTCATTTCCATCGAGGGGGAGTCCGGCGCGGGAAAGTCCACGCTGCTGCATGTGCTGGGGCTGCTGGATACGTTTGACAGCGGCGAATACTGGTTCGAGGGAACGGATGTGCGGCGCATGGGGGACGCGAAGGCGTCTGCACTGCGCAATCGGAGAATCGGGTTTGTTATGCAGGACTTCGCTCTTATCCCGCATAAGACGGTGCTTTTCAATGTTATGCTGCCGTTGCTGTTCTCCAAAACGCCGCTGCGCGGAATGAGAAAACGGGCGTTGGATGCGCTGGAACAGGTGGGGATCGCCGAGCAGGCGGGCAAGCGGGTCAACCAGCTTTCCGGCGGCCAGCGGCAGCGCGTAGCCATTGCCCGCGCGCTGATCATTGAGCCGGCGCTGATCCTCGCTGACGAGCCGACCGGCGCGCTGGATTCTCAGACCTCACGGCAGATCCTCGAGCTGCTCACGAAGATCAACGCTGCGCGGGGGATCACCGTCGTGACCGTGACCCACAGCAAGCTGGTGAGCGATTATTGCCGGCGCAAGATCGTCATGGCGGACGGCCGCATTGTGCAGGATCAGGCGGCCCCCGCTTCGGCTTTGGCAGAGGGGATTTGAAGCGCATCCGGGAGATCGGCGATCCATATACACAAACCCGCGGCCGGCTTGTTTGCCGGCCGCGGGTTTGTTTCAAAGGCAGAGAAAGAGACGGAGCGCCGTGCAAAGGACGGGGTGCAGGGCATCCGCCTATCCGGTCTGCGGGATGCGCTCGTCCCGGGCGTGCTTCTCACGGCGTCGAGGCCACGTCGAGCCTGCGTGGCGCACGCACTTTCAAACGCTTAATGCAGAGGATCACGAAATTTCTACCCCTATCTGTGGGGGCACCATAGGAAGCCGCCGGCCGCCACGAGAAAGATCCATCCCTGGCTTGGACATACCAGCTTGCATTCATAGAGCATACACGCGAGCCTTAGCTTGCAGGGCAGATCTCGCCAAAGGCGGTGTCAGTTCATGGGCGACCTGGCTTATCCCAGCCTGTGGGGGCACACCCCATGGCGGTCCATACACCCATATCGCCAGAAACGCCCATCCCCGGCCTGCGGGACGTGCGTCACGGGCCTGGACCGACACCGTCGTATGCACTGCGCGTATCCCTGTCTGCGGGGGCATACCCGAACTCAACAGAATCCGCGCAGGTGTAACCGGCTCCCAGGCCTGCGGGAGCACGTCTGGCTCTCCCCGTCTGCACCGGCGGGAATCTGCCTCTATCCCTGCCTGCACACGGGCATGCCGAGCGAAGCCGATGGCCGGCCCGATAGGGCCGGCACAGGGATATTACGAGAGCGCGCCCACGGCGCCGCCCGGCGCCGAACCGCCCGGCGCGCCGCCGGGCGCGGCTGCCTGTTCGGCCGCGCGGGCGCGTTCCTCCTCCAGTGCGCGCGCGAACTGCGTCTCGTAAAGCTCACGGTACTTCTCGCTCGTGCCGAGCAGCTCGGCGTGCGTCCCGCGCTCGTGGATTTTTCCGTCCTGCAGCACGAGGATCTCATCCGCGGACAGGATCGTGGACAGCCGGTGCGCGATGACGATGGCGGTGCGGTTGTGCAGAAGCGGTTCGATGGCGTCCTGAATATGGCTTTCCGCGATGGAATCCAGCGAGGAGGTCGCCTCGTCGAGCACCAGGATCTTCGGATCCTTGAGGATGACGCGCGCGATGGAGATGCGCTGCTTTTCCCCGCCGGAGAGACGCAGCCCGCGGTTGCCGACCATCGTCTCGTAGCCGTCGGGCAGCGCGTGGATGAAGTCCGCGATATTGGCTTTGCGGCAGGCTTCCTCCAGCTCCTCCTGGGTCGCGTCCGGCTTGGCGTAAAGGAGGTTCTCCCGGATGGTGGAATTAAACAGATAGGTGTCCTGCGTGACCATGCCGATCTGCCGGCGCAGCGCCGCGAGGTCTAGGTCGCGCAGGTCGACGCCGTCGAGCGTGATGCTGCCGCCCGTCACGTCGTAAAACCGGGGGATCAGATGGATGAGCGTGGATTTCCCCGCGCCCGATTCGCCCACGACGGCCACCATTTTGCCGCTGTCGACGCGGAAGCTCACGCCTGCGAGCACCGGCCGCCCTCCGTCATAGGAAAACTGCACGTCGTGAAATTCCAGGTCGCCCCGCACGTTCTGCGGCACGATGGCGTCGGGCTTGCTGACGATCTCCGCCGGCAGGTCATAGTATTCAAAAATGCGGATGAACAGCGCCATGGAGCGTGTGAAATCGACGCTGAGATTGAGCAGGGAATCCACCGGCATGAACATGCGCGACAGCAGCGATACCATGACGCCGATGCCGCCTACCGTCAGATCCGTGTTGCCGTAACGCAGCATCAGGATGCCGCCCACCAGATATAGCAGCATCGGCGCGATGCTGATGAAAATGTCGATGCCCATGCGAAACCACCGGCCCGCCATGTTCTCCCGGATGGTCAGGCGCGTCGTCTCGCGGTTGACTTCGTCGAAACGGTCGCATTCGTATTGCTCGCGGCCGAAGAGCTTGACGAGCATCTGTCCGCTCACGCTGAGCGTCTCGTTGAGCATCTGGTTCTGCTCGTCATATTTCTCCTGCGTCTGCCGCGCGATCTTCCAGCGCAGCTTGCCCACGAGCTTCGTCGGCAGGATGAACAGCGGCAGCAGCGCGATGCCAACCAGCGCGAGGATCCAGTTGGTGCTGAAAAGCGCGATCACAGAGGTCGCCAGCACGGCGACGTTGCGCAGCACGTTGGTCATGGAATTGGCGATGACCGTCTGCACGCCGCTGATGTCGCTGGTCATGCGGGTGAGAATATCGCCCTGCCGCTGGTTGGTGAAAAATTTCTGCGGCAGCGTTTGCAGATGCTGGTACATCTGGTTGCGCATGTCATAGGTGATATGCTGCGCGATCCAGACGTTGAGGTAGCCTTCCAGCAGGCCGATCCCGTTGGAGACGAGCGCCACGATCAGCGAGAGAACGATGTAATAGATCAGCAGGCCGAGATCCTGCCCGATCAGGCCCTCGTCGATGATCTTGCCGGTGAGGATGGACGGCAGCAGGCCCAGCACGGCGGAAACCAGGATCGTCACCACGACGATCGCGAGCTTGAAGCGGTAGGGAGCGAGATACGAGAAGATGCGCCGCAGCAGCGCGCCGGACATGCGCGGGCGCGCGTTTTTCTCTTCCTCTGTGAGCGGTCCGTGGCGCATTCCGCGCGGCCCGCCCATCGGCGGCGGTCCCATATGCATACGAAATTCCTCCTTTGTCCCGATCTTGGGAAAATATTAAGCACTTTACTGTTAACTACTTTAGTATATGGGCAGAACGGTCCTGACGTCAAGCGGCAGGTCGTGGATTTGACAGAATTGTTGCATTCGACAGGAAAAAGCCCGCATTTTCTGCACGTGGAAAATAAATTTGAAAAAAGGCTTGCATTTTGTCCCGCGATTTGCTAAAATAATTAGGCGCATTCCGATGCGTGCAAATTACAGATGAAAAAGGAGGTGCAGACTATGGCAAAATGCGATATCTGCGGTAAGGGTGTTACGTTTGGCATTAAGGTGTCTCACTCACACAGACGTTCGAATAGGACTTGGAAGCCCAATGTGAAGCGCGTCAAGGCGATTGTCAACGGCTCTCCCAGCCATATTTACGCCTGCACCCGTTGTCTCCGCTCCGGGAAGGTGACCAGAGCGATATAATCGCAGGTGCGGCGGCGTTTGTTCGCCCCGGCCGGAAGAATTCGCGCAAAAAAACGGTTGAGCTTCGGCTGAACCGTTTTTTGTTTCCTGTGGATATGTGCAATGCGCGGCGGCAAGCGGATCGGTAAGAGCCGCGGCCCGTGCGGGCCGAGAAAAAGTCCGTCATAAGACGGGCATTTTGCAGCGCTGCCTTCATACGGCCAGAGAAAAGATCTTCTCTGGCGGCGCTTATGTGTACCGCAAACTGGGTCCATGCGGACAGAAAAATGCGTCGGCCCGGGTATGCGGCCTACAGCGGCGAGCCGGGCCGGTGCGAGCGGAGGAAAGACAGAGCGAAGTCTCATTCGGACAACCTGTGCGGCCGGATGGGCGGAGAAAGGAGCAAGACGATATGCAGCATTTTGAATATACCACGCGGGGTACGTGCTCCTCGCGGATTTCGTTCGATCTGGAGGACGGCCGGGTTTACCACGTCGCGTTCCGCGGCGGCTGCAACGGCAACCTGCAGGGGATCAGCCGCGCGGCGGAGGGGAAGACAGTGGAGGAGCTGCAGGCGCTGTTTGCTGGCATCAACTGCGGCGGGAAAGGGACTTCCTGCCCCGATCAGCTGGCCCGGGCGGTGCGCGCGGCGCAGGAGCAGGCGGACGGGGCTGAATAAGCCGCGGCGGAAGCGGTCCACGTCGCCCGGCCGGGAAAGGGATTTGTATGAAGCTGACGTTGGAGAAACAGGTGCGCGATGACCCGGCTTTGCGGGAGAGCTTTTTCGCCCTGGCGCGGCAGGTGTTCGGTTTGTCCTTCGCCCCGTGGTATCAGGCGGGCGGATGGACGCCGCGGTATCAGCCCTATGCTTTGGCGCGGCAGGGGGAGGTGGTGGCCAACGTCTCTGTCAACTGGATGGAGTTCGAGGGCCCGACGCGGCGGCACCGGCTCGCGCAGCTGGGCACTGTGATGACGCATCCCGACTGGCGCGGGCGAGGCCTTGCCCGCCGGCTGCTGGAAACCGTGATCGACGAGTGCGCGCCCCGCTGCGAGGGGATCTATTTGTTTGCCAACCGCACGGTGCTGGAGTTTTACCCGAAATTCGGGTTTATACCGTGGCAGGAACGGCAGTGCGTGCTGCCGCTGCGCCCTGCGCCTGGCCGCACGCGTCGGCTGGATCTCGGCGTGGAGAGCGACCGCGCGCTGCTGCGGCGGCTGTATGACCGGGGGAATCCCTTCTCGGCGTTTTCCATGCGGGACAATTGGGGCCTTGTGCTGTTTTACTGCGGGTCGATTTTGGCGGACTGCGTGTTTCTGGTGGAGGAGGCGGACGCTGCTGTTATCGCGCAGCAGGAGGGAGAGCGCCTGCTATGCTGGGATGTGTTCGGCGGGGAGAAATTTTCGCTGCCGGGGCTGCTCGCGGCCGTATCCGCTCCGGGAACGAAGGAAGCCGCGCTCGGCTTTGCGCCGCGGCCGTCAGTTCCCAGCCAGGGGGAGACGCTCGACGACGAGGACGACCGGCTGTTTGTCCTGCATGGGCGCGCGCCGTTCGCTTCGGCGGCGCTGCGCTTCCCGTTGCTGTCGCACGCGTGAGCGGCGGAAAGCGAGAACCGAGAGCGGGGCGCTTCCCTTTATGCAGGAAAGGAACAGGAGAGGCGGACGGCGCGGCGGCCTGCAGGGCGGATGCCCCGTCCCGGAGGATCGCGCCGTTGGGGCGGCGGGGGATTCCCGCGAGCTGCGGCAGGCTCCGTTGCGCATTTGCGCGCGGCGCAGGGGAAGAACCAATTCGAATCCCCGCAGTATCCGTCCGTCCATGCTCGGATGCAGCAGGCCCTGTGCGTGCGCCGGCGTTTTGCGCCGGAGGAAATGCGCGGGCGCGGCGGCCGGTCCGAAGAGACACCGGAAAACGATATACCGCAATACAAAGAGCCGGGGCAGCGGGAAAACGCTGCTTCCGGCTCTTTGCCGTCTTTCCCTCTCGGGAACGGCCCCCTCTATCCGGTTGAGGCGCCGGGGCAGTATGCAATTTTCACATAAAACGCAGCCAGGCGAAGCAAGTTAGGCGATTGCGCTAACACGGCCTTAGGAGGCGAACGCGCGATCCAATTTAAGCGACGAAGCGTATGCAGAACATCAAGAATTTTAAGTGGCTTCCGGATATGGCCGGCTCGATTTTCAGCTGTAGGAAGGGCGACGCGTCTGGCGGCCGCTGGAATGACCGCGGGCGGTGCAGCCGCGCCAAGCGGGGCGCGCCTGGTACGGCTTGGCGCGTTCCGGCTCCCTCCCACTGCCGGGTTCGAGGCGTTTCCCGAGAGGGAAACGGGTAGCCGGTACAGCTGGCCGGGCGCTCTTCCGCGGGAAAGAAAAACTGCGGCCGCCCTTTCACGGCGCAAAGACCGCGTTTTTCCTTGCGGTTGTTTGCTCATGGAAAGGGAGAATTGTGTTTTTGCAGGCTGCCGGGCTCCCGGCGGCTTATCCCTCGCGGGTTTTGCGGCGGCTTGCTTGGGCGGAAAGCTGCTTTTGCAGCTTGTTCGCTGGCATGAGGAAGCATGCGTCATAAGGAAAGAGAAGGTGCGGCCGGGTCGATAGGTCGCGCTTGCCCCTGAAGGGGCCATCGTGGTAGGACTGCACGTCATGCCGCTGCCGGCAAAAAAACGGGAACCAGCGCATTGGCTGGTTCCCGTTTCGAAGCGGCTGTGATTTATGCGCGCCCGTCTCGCCTGATACGTTGGCGGGGGAAGCTGGCGCGTCAGATGCGGGCGACGCCCGTCTTGCGCGCGGCCTCGGCGACCGCTTCGGCGACCGCCTTCGCGACGCTGCGGTCGAGCGCGCTGGGGATGATATAATCCGCGCACAGCTTGTCGTCCGTGACGAAAGAAGCGATGGCCTTGGCCGCCGCGATCTTCATCTCGTCGTTGATGTCGCTGGCACGCACGTCCAGCGCCCCGCGGAAGATGCCCGGGAAAGCCAGGACGTTATTGATCTGATTGGGGAAGTCGCTGCGTCCGGTACCCACCACGGCCGCGCCGGCCTCTTTGGCGAGATCCGGCATGATTTCCGGCACGGGGTTGGCCATCGGGAAGAGGATGGGGTTGGGCGCCATGGACTTGACCATTTCCGGCGTGACGCAGCCGGGCGCGGACACGCCGATGAACACGTCGGCGCCTTTGAGCACATCGGCCAGCGATCCCTTGCGATGCTCCTGGTTGGTGATGGCGGCCATCTCCGCCTTCTCGGCGTTGAGATTCTCGCGGCCCTGATAAATCGCGCCCTGCCGGTCGCACAGCACTACGTCCTTGAGGCCCATAGCGATGAGCAGCCGGATGATGGCGATGCCCGCCGCGCCGGCGCCGCTGGTGACGACGCGGATTTCGTCGAGCTTCTTGCCCGTCAGCTTGAGGGCGTTGAGCATGGCGGCCAGGGTTACGACGGCGGTGCCGTGCTGGTCGTCATGGAAGATCGGAATGTCGCAGCATTCCTTCAGCCGCCGCTCGATCTCGAAGCAGCGGGGTGCGGAAATATCCTCCAGGTTGACGCCGCCGAAGCTGCCGGCCAGCAGCCGCACGGTGTTGACAATATCGTCGACGTTCTTCGAACGCACGCACAGCGGGATGGCGTCCACGTCGCCAAACGCCTTGAACAGGGCGCATTTGCCCTCCATGACCGGCATGCCGGCTTCCGGACCGATGTCGCCCAGACCCAGCACGGCGGTGCCGTCTGTGACCACGGCGACGAGGTTCGAGCGGCGGGTCAGATCATAGCTGAGGTTGACGTCCTTCTGGATCTCCAGGCAGGGCTGCGCGACGCCTGGGGTATAAGCCAGCGACAGGTCGTCCCGCGTTTCCAGCGGCGCGCGGCAGATCACCTCGATCTTGCCTTTCCATTCCTTGTGCTTCTTGAGAGATTCAGCAGCGTAATCCATTATGCTCCAGTCCTTTCCAAAATTAAATTTTCAGCTGAGAAATAACTTCCTTGAGGGCGTCGGCGCTCTTATGCAGCAGCGCTTCCTCCTCTTGGGTCAACGGGGGAATGATCGGACGGCGCAGTCCCTGCGCGCCCACCACGAAGGGGAGGCTCAGGCACACGTCGTTGATACCGTACTGATTGTGGATCATGGCGGAGACCGTCATCACGGAATCCGTATCGCGCAGGATGCATTCGCAGATCCGGCGGACCGACAGGGCGACGGCATAGAACGTGGCGCCCTTGAGCGCAATGACCTTGGCGCCGGCCGTGCGCACGTCGTCCTCGATGCTCTTGAGCTCCTCCTTGCCGCAGCGGTTGTGCTCGTCGCAGATATACGCGCAGTATTTGCTCATCTCCATGCCGGCGATGGTTGTCAGCGACCACGGGATCATGGAAGTGTCGCCGTGCTCGCCGAAAACATAGGCGTGCACATTCTTGGGGTTGAGCCCGACGTGCTCCGCGAGACGGGAGCGCAGGCGGGCGGAGTCGAGCATCGTGCCGGAACCGAACACCTGGCATTCCGACAGCTGTGTGGTTTTCAGAATGGCGTAGGTGATGATATCCACCGGGTTGCTGACAACGACATAGACCGCGTCGGGCGCGAACTTGGTGATCTGCGGCATGACGGACTTGATGATGTCCACGTTGGCCTGCGCGAGATCGATGCGGGACTGACCCGGCTTACGCGCCAGGCCGACCGTGACGATCACAATGTCGGATTGCACCGCGTCCTCATAGTTGCCGGCGTAAATGTTCGTCGGCGCGCAGAACGGCGTGCCTTGGAGAATATCCATGGCTTCGCCCTTCGCTTTCTTCTCATTGATGTCGATGAGAAGAATCTCGGAAGCCATGCCGTCGATCGCCAGCGTGTAGGCGATGGTGGCCCCGACGTTGCCGGTCCCCAGTATGGTGATTTTCTTTCCCTTTTTCATGATGTTCGATCGCCCCCAATAGCTATATGAAAAAACAGTCCTGCCATATCGTCCTGCCGGAAAGGCCGCGTCGCGCTGACGCAGCGCCTCGCCTCCCGCGAAGAACAGAGGAATGGCAGGAACTGCATTGGAGAAAACCAAGCGAAAAACCGCCTTCTCCCCCATGATAATTCTTTAAGATTATAACGCAAATATCAGCGCTTGTAAAGACTTTTTTCTACGAATTTTTCGCAAAGCGGCGGCCAGCGGAAGAAAGCGAAATTGTACAAAAAACACCCCTATAGCACAATCACAGTCCGTTTTTTTGGACTGTGATTGTGCTATACTGGATATAGAATAAAAAAGAATTCAACCCCAGATCGAAAGGCGGCGTGCAATATGGATATTCGGATTCAATATGTGCAGGGACATGTGGAGGTTTACGATGCGTGGGGCAATTTTCTGTTTTCCGCCGATACGGCGGAGGAGGCCTACAGCGAGCTGAAAGCGGCGGGCTGACGAGGAGCGGCATTGCTTCGCCGGTGCGCGCCGGTTGGAGCAAGACCCGGCGGTGCAGCCTGCGCCCGACCGGCTTCGGTGGTGCACTGGACGCTTGCAGGCGAAGGCGGGCCGCCGCCGGGTGCAACGAGCGCGCTGGCGATCGGCCGATCGGCCGTCCAGGCCGCCCAGGTTATTCGATATCGACCATGCGGACGTACCGCCGCAGCGGATAGTCGCCGTCATGCGCTTCTCCGCTGAACATGGCCGACATGTTGCCCGCGCGGGTGATGCGCGTCACGCCGCACCGCGCGAGCAGCTGGGTGAGCGTCTCGCGCCGCTCCGGCGTGCAGAGCAGCCCCGCCGTCTGCAAATATCCCTTTTGCCGGCGCAGGGAGAAGATCTGCTCCCGCGGCAGGCGCTTGACCAGGCAGTTCCCCGCCAGGCCGGAGAGAGCGAGCGCGCTGTCCTCGCAGGCCGTGAGGCTGCAGCCATCGCCGCGGAACATCCCCGCTTCCGGCGCGCCGCCCAGAATCTGCGCAAGCGTGTCGTAATAGCGCCGCAGCGTGGTTTCCGCCCGGCCGCCCAGAGAAGTCGGGGCGTGCCGCCGCACCGCGCGCTCCAAAACGGGAAGGAATTTGTCGCAGAACGCATGCAGATCCTCCATGCGCGCAGTATCGAGAAAGATCGTTTGACAGGAGCTGCACAGCAGCTGCCGGGTCGAGGCGATATGCTCCGCCAGCGCGGCCAGCTCGGCCGGCTCGTCCTCATAGCCGGAAATATAAGCGAACCCCAGCTTGTGGCCCCATTCGATGAGCCGCGCCCCCAACGGCGCGAGCCGGCGCGCGGCGGCGACGGCCGCGTCTCCGCCCCAGACGACGATGCCATCCGCCACCGCCGCCATCCGCTGCATCGCGGCGAGGTCGCTGGAGGGCGTGTCAAAGACATAAACAAAATCGCGCAGCGCGGGTTCGATCTCCAGCAGGGTCTGGATGATTTCCAGCGACAGGCCGTTGTCCGCCTGGGGCAGCTTGAGAATATTGACGTTGCCGGTCAGCAGTCCTTCCGCCAGGGAAAAGGCCGGCAGACCGTCGACATTCCCCGCGGCGATGTGCAGCAGGGTGCCCAGCGGCATCGCCTGCGTGCGGATGGACGGCTGCCCGTGCGGCGGCGCGGTGCGCCGCGGCTTGAAAAAATCCGCACCGAGCTCGACGCGCAGTTTGTATTCGATATTCTCCCGGCTGAGCAGCAGCAGGGCCATGCGTTTGTATTGCTCGACGCCGTCCAGCTCGAGCGCGTCCAGCTGCCGGTCGAACAGGCCGTCGGCCAGCGCGTCGCGCAGCCGCCCGATTGCCCGGATCACCGTCTCGGCCGGCAGGGTCTGCGTGCGGCGCGTCTGGTCGATCTCCGCCTCCAGACCCTGCAAGATCTGGTCCTGCGCGCCGGTGTCGTAAAGTTCGCCTCTGGCCAGGATCATGGGTATCTCCTCCTTCCTGCCGGCGGCTGTGCAACCCGCCGCCGGCTCGCGCCGTTTACAGCCGCAGTTTTTCCAGCAGCTCCGCCGCGCCCGCGGCGCAGGTTTTGATATCCCGCAAGCCGACGCGGCCGAGGATCTCCAGATAGGGCGAGTCCAGCCCGCATCCGCATTCTGCGCCGTCATGCAGCACGCCGAGATCGTCGGTCATGACGCTGAGAATGGGCGTCGCCGCCACCATCGGGGTGAGCAGGTTGACCAGTCCCGGCTGCCCGTTGGGCAGCGGCGCGAGGGTCTGCACGTCGCGGATGAGGACGCGGCTGTAAGCGGGGACATGGAAATGATGCCGCGCGCAGTCACAGTACAGGATCGGATGCTCGACCGCGCCGAAAAATTCCACAATGTCCGCGTCAGCGAGGCCGAGCACCTCCGCGGCCAGGCTATAAAACGTCTGCTTATCGACCTGTTCGGTATAAAATTGCTTCCAGCCGCCGCCGAGCAGGATTTTCGACCCGCGGGCGAGTGTGAGGCGGATCCCCTGCTGCTGCATCTTCTTGAGCGTGAAGTATGTATACGACGGGAACCCCATCATGCGCAGCGGGAACCGCGACCGCGCATGCCGCACGATGGCGCGGATGATATGGTCAAGATCGGCCGAATAGGCGCCGTTGGAATAGCGGAGGGCGTAGGTCCGGCTCAGAGCGGGGGTGAACAGCGTCGCGCCGAAAGCGGTCTTGGTCACGGCGGTGCGATTGCCCCTGTGCGGCTGGTAGCCGAAGAGGATATAATGGCAGGGAACGGGGGAGAAAAGGCCGCGCAGCCGGCCGATCCGCAGCACCATTTCCAGCCCGCAGAGCAACCCGCCCGGTTCGAAGCCGATCTCGCTGAATTGACCGCTCGTGCCGGAGGAGGTAGCGCGGATGAGCATCCGTCGCCGCGGCAGGCTATACAGCCGGTGCCGCTTGAACAGCAGCGTTGGCAGGCAGGGCAGCCGGGCGAGGTCGTCGACGCCGGTCAGCCCGTCGGGGGAGAATTGGTAATGCTGCAGGATACGCCGATAAGGCGCGCAGTGGTCATAGTGGAACTGGCAGTTTTCCCGCATGGCGAGGACGAACAGATCCTCCGTCGTCCGGGTGTCGAACGCGTGCTTGACGCCGAAGAGCTTCCTGCGGTAACGCATGAATTTCCCTCCCTTGGTTGTGTTCTTCGCAGGCGGTGAGAAACGTCTATACCCTCGGTGGCAAGGGGAACGGCGATCTTTGCGATGCCGACAGGCGGCCGGCGGCATTTTCCCTGTTGCCAGGTCCCGGCCTGTCCCGGCAGCCTTGCCGGCCGCCCGTTTTCTTCCCCTCCGCCGCCGTCCCGGCCGCGGAGGGGAAGAGCCCGAGGCGCTGTTGCGGTCGGGTCGGTGGGCCGCCGTCTGCCTGGCGCGGCAGCGCCTCGGGCCTGTTCCAGCTGCCCGCCGTGCGCATTGCGCCTTGTTCTCTGGGGGCGTATCAAACCGCAAAGGGGAGCTGCACTGTTCCCCAAAAGAGCGCAGCCCGCCGCGGAACGCGAAAACGGCGCCTGCGGCGGGCTGTGTCTGTCGGATGAAATTGTGAGTGCTCTCGCCCGCATGGCCGCTGTCGCGCCGGGGCCCGGCGGGAGGCGCTTATTCCTCCACGCCGAAAGAGACGATGCCGAGATCGTCGGCTGTCAGCTGCGCGAAGCTGTCGGCCGGGGAGGCCGTGTCCGCAAGGGAGAGGCTGTAACGGAATTCGCTGAAGCCGGACAGATCCAGCTTGAAATTGGTTTCCCACATGTTGTTCATGACCCAGGAATAGATGTCGCGGTGGTTATTGGCTTCGCGGCCGTCGCACAGCTGCACGGCATGATGACGCAGCGGACCCTGATAGACCAGCGGCGCGTCGGGCGTCGCGAGCAGGTAGGCGCTGTCGTCTTCCTGGTAGACCACCCCGTGATCGGCGATATAAAACTCCATGCAGGTCAGCGGGATCTGCTCGACGCCGGGACGGAACGCCACGCCGCCCTTGTCGAGATACATCGGCGTCGCGGGCAGCCGCAGCGTCAGGGGGAGGAAAATGCTTTCAATGTCGCTGGAGGTGGTTTTGGACAGCCGCAGCGTGCAGTCGATGCGCGGCGCAGCCTTGTACATGCGCAGGATGACCCATGCGCCCTGCGTGCCCGGCAGGTCGTAGGCCAGCTCCACCTCGGTGCATACCGGCCCTTCGGAGAGCAGGCGGACGTTGGTCAGCTTCCCGGGGAACAGCTCGGCGTCCACGCCGCGGATATTGTGCCCCAGATCGAACCGGGCCCGATCAACGTCGCCGTGAATGGGGGTGCGCTCGTAGATCGGCGTGAACAGCCGCGCGTCACCTTCCGGCATCAGCTCGCGCCCGGTGCGCTTGTCGATGAGCGAAGTGACGCCCTGCCCGACCGCATAGGACAGGCGGAACCAGTCGTTTTCCAGGCCGTAGCGATAGAGCTTGCCGCCCGGCACCGGCCCGCCGACCACGTCGGGGGTCTCCGCGTCGCCGGCCCGGAAGCGCCGGTAGCTTTCCTTATACACGGGCGCGCCCGGACCGTAACGGTATACCTTCGTCTCGCCCGGCGCGAAATCATCAAGGAAGCAGATCTCGATGCCGCGCGGATGGCCGAATTGCTGCACCGTCATTTCACGCCCGGAAGCCGCATCGACGACGCGCAGCCCTTCGACCGGCCCCGTCTCCGCGACGAGGTGCACGACCCTGCGCCCCGCCCGCTGCGTGGGATTGATGGCTTTCATCACGCCGCTCTCCCCGAAGTACAGCAGCTTGTCGCCCAGAGAGCGGGTGATATATTTGAAATTCATCGCCGCCGCCTCGTGCGCGCGGGAAGCGTAGGACAGCTTGCGCAGCTCGTTGTCATAGACGCAGCTCTTGTGCGGCTGCCGGACGGAGCAGTGATAGCCCCAGGTGTGCTCGGCGTAGAGGAACAGGTTATCCTCCGTCTCGCGCGTCAGGTCGGCCTTGGTGTGCGCGCCTGCGGGGTCGAGCAGAAGGTTGATATGGTACTGCCGCTGCGCGTCGCGATAGTGCCGCGTGGCGTAAGGCGTGCTGCCGATACCGTTGGCCCACCAGTCGGTCAGGTCGCCGCGGTAGACGGGGCAATCCTGGAGCTTTTCGGCGTTCTTGTCCCAGAATTCCTCCAGCGTCGCCATCTCGATCCGCACGTTTTTCAGCCGGCGGTTCATCGCCTCCACCATATAGATCAGGTGCTCGTTGGGCGGGCCGTTATCCCGCCACGCGCCGGAGATGGCCAGGGGGCAGAAGTCGTAGGCAAAGCCCGAGTCCTCCAGGCTCTGCAGGAAGATGCCGATCTTCTCCTCCGCCGCGGCGAGCGTCTGCTCGTCGGGGTCGTTGGTTTCCACGCACAGGCCGAGATGATTGCCGACGTGGTAATGCGCGCCGGAATAGACCAGCAGCCGCTCGCCTGCGTCGTTCTCCCAGAAGAAGGGCGTGAGCACCTGTCCGCAGGGATACAGGCCGTGGTGCGTGTTGGCGTTGGTCATCAGCAGCTTGACGCCGTTATGGATGAGCACGTCGCGCGCGCCCATCGAGATGCCGTTGATGTCGGCGTTCATGGCGGCGCGCAGCGTCAGGCCGTTTTCGGCCAGCAGCGCGCGCATCTCCGCGGTGCGCCGCTCCAGCGCCGTCACGTCGGACAGGTCGGTGAAGTTGAGGTACGTCCCCGAAATGCCGAAATTGCCGCGCCGCGCGAATTCAAAGAAATCTGCCCGCTCCTGCTCGGTCGCGTCGCGGAGAAACCGCTCGACGACACAGAACGTTTCGCAATTCCATTTCAGCCGCTTCTCCGGCGTGTCGTTTTCATAGCCACGCTTGAAAATATCGATCAGCTGCCGCAGAAAGGTTACCTGGTTGAAAAGAATGTTTTCCTGCAGATCGGTATATCCGATGTCAGTGTGCGAATGATGGATGAGATAGAGAGTCCATTGCTTCTGCTCCATGCGGGGAAAGCCTCCTTTTTGTTTTGAGATTGGTTTTTACGATAGAAAGCGGGCGGAACCCGCCGAGCCCATCCCCTGTTTCAGGGACGGATGGACGCGCAAATGGTGGAAATGGACTGCCCGTCCTGCAGCGGCCGGATGGTATAACGCTGCACCGCCGCGGGGAGAATGAATGTCTCGGCATAATGCACTTCAAAGGGTTCGAACGCGCCGTCCGGGCTCTCGACGAGCGCGGCGTCGCCATCGACGAGGTTGAGCACGTGCACGCTGTCCTGCGTCTCGTGCAGGGCAGGCGCGGTGCCGGTGTGCCGCAGCGTCTCGATGAATTCCAGCGGATGCAGCCCCGTTCGCTCGACGGTCAGGCCGGGGGAAGCGGACAGCAGCTGCGTGCGATCGACGAGCTGGTCGCGCACCCAGGCGGTGTCGCGCTGCCACTGGATGTTTTTCTCGCCGCGGTCGATATGGATGGGGCGCGGCTTGCCGTCGAGACCCAGACGGCCCCAGTCCCACAGCTTGAATGTGAAGATATACGGCGTGGCGCTGATCTCCAGCACCATCGTGTTGGCGCCGGAACAATGCACAGTGCCGGCCGGGATGGAGAAGTGATCGTGCTTTTTGGCCGGGAAGCGGTTGACGTACTTCTCCGCGTCAAACGGCGCGCCGCCGGCCTGCGCCGTGCGCAGCGCTGCGAGCATCTCCGCCCGGTCGACGCCTTCCTTCACGCCCAGATAAACGCACGAGCCTTCGCCCGCGTCGAGGATGTAGTAGCTCTCGTCCTGCGTATAGGACATATGAAACTGCGAATGGATATAGTCCCGCAGCGGATGCACCTGCAAAGAGAGGTTCTGTCCCTGCATCGTGTCCAGCAGGTCGAAGCGGATGGGGAATTCCGCGCCGAACCGGGCGAATACGCGCTCGCCCAGCAGCGCCTTGGGGTGCGCCAGCACGACGTCGAGCGCCGGGATCTCCAGCGTCACGCCGCCTGCGCGCACGAGCAGGCTGTTCTCCTCCGGCACGCCGTCGAAGCTCCAGGCGAAATTCGGGGCTTCTTTCGGCAGGTCGAAATGCGTGCGCATCCATTCTCCGCCCCACACGCCGGGGTCAAAATAGGGCTTGAGCCGAAACGGCGCCGTGACGAAGGCTGCGAGCGCGGCGCGATAGGCCTCGCCCGTCATCATGCGCGGCGTCTGCCGGTCGTTGCAGTCGAGCAGGAAATCCACCCGCTCGCGCAGCGCCGTTTTCTGCCGGTCGGCCATGCGCCACAGGACGAAATAGCCCACCTTGACCTTTTGCAGGATCGGCGCGTCGGCGTTGTCGCATTTCCAGTTGGGCTGCCCGGCGCGCAGCCGCAGCTGCGCTTCCCAGCGCGCGAGGCTGCACTGCACCAGCACATCGCCCGTCGTCAGCAGCGACGCCCCCACGCCGTACACGACAGTCAGCCCGTCTGCCGCCTCGAGCTGCCGGCGCGCGGCGGCGATCTTCTCCGGATCGAAGCACAGCGCGAGGTCGTCCTCCCGCCGCACGCCGAAGACCGGATCCTCCGGCAGGCCGGGATCGAGCGCGGCGCGCAGCCGTTCGCCCTCCCAGGTCCATTCGTCGCTGTCCAGCACGAGCGCGGGCTGCATCGGCAGAAAGATCGCCTCGATGTCCGCTTTCTCCACGCCGGGATACAGCTCAAACACCAGTACCCGCCCTCCGCGGTTCTCCAGCGCGCGCCGCAGGACCTCAGAGAGCGCCGCGGCGCCTTCCCAGGCGTGCCCGTCGAAGCCAGCCAGCGTCTTGACCGGGTATTTTTCGTAGTTGCCCGCAATTTTTGCGGTATAGTTCATTGTACATCCCACCTTCGATGTCATTATACAATTGTTCGTACATTGTGTCAATAATTATTTCCATTTTTTATTTTTTTCCTTTTTTGTATTTACATTTGGAGCATTCTATGCTATAATTCAAAGCGGCAAAACGGATGTTGCTTTGAAACGGGAAGGGATGAATGGACATGACGTTGCATACTCAGATCGAGCAAGATCTATTACAACAGATTGAACAGGGCAAGCTCAAGCCGGGAGATACGCTGTTGCCGGAGGTGCAGCTGGCGGAGAAATACGGCGCAAGCCGGGCCACGGTGCGGCAGGCGTTGGCGACGCTGGTTTCCAGGGGTTACCTCAAGCGCACGAAGGGGCGCGGTTCCGTCATCACGGCGCCGGAGAAGCTGACCCAGGAAAACATGCGCTTTTTGTCCAGCTACCGTCTGGAATGCAAGCGGCGGGGGCTGGAAATCAACACCAAGGTGCTGGTGCATGAGGTGATCCCCTGCGACCGGTATGTGGCGGAGCAACTGGGCCTGCAGCCCGGCGAGCTGGTGTTCCGGCTGGTGCGTTTGCGCTCTGTGGAGGAGATCAACGAGGGAAAGCCCGTCGTGCACACGACTGTCTACGTTCCGATGAAGCTGTTTCCTGCCATCGTCGATCAGGATTTCCACCAGGCTTCCCTATATGATACGCTCGACCAGCACAATCTTTCCGTTCGCCGCGTGGTGCGTACGCTGGAGATCCGGCCGATCGATCGCGAGATTTCCCGTCTGCTGCAATGCAGCATTTATGCGCCGATGTTTTTTGTTTCTTCAGTTGGGTATCTGGAAGACGGTCGGACGATTGAATATTCGGAAAGTATCTATCCGTCCGAAACCAACCAGTTTGTCGCGGAGATCACCCGCTGAAGGCACGCGGGGCAGGGAGGAATGGGTATGCGTGCGGTTTTGACATTGGATGTCGGCGGCACGGGCATCAAGCTCGGCGCATTTTCTCCGGCCGGGGAGTCGCTGATTTCCCCGGCGTCCTTCCCGTCGAAGTCCAAGGCGGGACGGGAGGAGCTTCTGGACAATTTCGCCTCGATCCTGCGGCAGGGCGCGCAGATGGCCGGCGGCGCGGTGGAGGACATCCGCATGGCCTTCCCCGGCCCGTTTGACTATGCCCGGGGCGTCAGCCAGATGCAGGGCCTGGATAAATATGACGCGCTTTACGGCGTTTCCCTGCCGCAGGCGCTCGGCGCGCGGTTGGCGGGGGATGCGCTGTTCTCTCCGCCGCTGTCGTTTCGGTTCTGCAATGATATTCACGCCTTTGCGCTGGGGGCCATGGTTTTCGCGCCGGCGCTGCGGCGGGGTCGCGCGCTGTATGTCTGCCTGGGGACGGGGTGCGGCTCGGCCTTTTCCGATGCGGGACGGATGGATGACGACCCGCTTGCCGGCCGCTGCCCGCATGGTTGGATTTATGGACTGCCCTATGGCGACGGCATCGTGGACGATGCGCTTTCCGTGCGCGGACTGCGGCAGCTGGCCGAGACGGAACCCGCGTTGCCCAAGGATGGGCTGGGACTTTCCCAGGCGGCGCAGGCCGGGGATGCCGGCGCGCGGCGTGTTTTTTCGCAGTTTGGCGCGCGGATGGCGGAGATCCTGCCGCCGCTGCTGGAGGAGTACGGCGCGGCGCATCTGGTGCTGGGCGGCAACCTGACCCGCAGCTTTGAATGGTTCGGCGCGCCGCTGCAGCGGTATTGCGACGGGAATGGCGTCGCGCTGCAGACCTGCTTTGACACGTCCGGCTGGGCGATGCGCGGCCTGCTCGCGCTGCCGTGATATTGGGAGGAGCGAAGCGCTTTCGCCCCGGCGGCGGGGTGCAGCCGCGGGCGTCGGGCCGCTCGATTTCCCGCGTAGCGCAAACGCGGTGGTTTCCCCGTGTTTGCGGGGCCGACGGTTTTCTGCCGGCGTGAGGGCAGCGGTCGTGCCGGAGGGGACCGGCACGATGGGAAAATACCGCACGGATCTGACGCTTTTCCCCGCGTCCGCGGGGTGCGGCCGTATTGGTTGGCGTTAGGCGTTATAAGGAAGAAGGGCCTTGCTCTGTTTGTCGATCGGGGGATATGGTATGAAGGCGGTTTCGCTTCGGACGCAGAATGTCCTGTCGTTTTTTCCGATTCTCAATGTATCGGTGTTTTTCCTGTATATTTATAACTACTGCGTGGAACGGTACAGCAAACGGCTGTATTTTGCAGGACTCCTGGGCGCGATGTTTATTGCTGCATTCTTTTATTTGTACCTTACCTGGATACAAAATCTGCTTGCGGTTCATGCGGGCCTTTATACGCTCCTGTTTTGGGCGGGGCTCTATTTTTTCCTGGTGCTGATGGGCCAGGCGCTTATCTATTTTCAGAAGAAAGCCGGATGCAAATGAGACGGCTCCCACGCGCCGTCAATTTCTCCCGGTGAAAAAGCAATCCCGCGAAAAAAGAGGCGAGCGATCCGTTTGCTGCA
>CAJFTT010000067.1 GCA_904420005.1 Candidatus Tabaqchalia intestinavium
AAAAGCGCAAACGAGAGTTTCTGCTCGTTGCCTAACGATATTGGCTGATTTCGGGTCTTAATTTTTCATATTTACTTTACAGTGCCTCCTGGATTTACAGTTCTAATTCATAGCGGCATTGTTTTTTATCCATCTCTCCGGTGAGATGAAACCCGAAAGAAAGGCATAGGCTTTTAGCATTTTCATTTGCGTTATCCAGATTTAAGATAACGTTTTTAACGCCTTGAATTTTCAGACCTCGCAAGATATGCTCGAAAGCTTTTTCCTCAAGCCGTTGGTGCCGAAATTGGTCATCCACCATAAAGCGGCAGATCGTTACCGTTTCAGCCTGATTTTCCGCGCGTTGATATAGAAAAAAACCGACCAGCACGTTATTATTATAAATGGCATTGGGGTGCAGTTCCGAATGATAGTTTGCTTGCGCTATGGAAATTGCGTTGCAGTGAGAGCACGCCTCCCTGGCTGTGCCGAGCGCATGGCTTGTTGTCAAGGCGCACACTTCTAATATATTTTGTGCGTCAACTGCTTTTATACGAATCATAGCCACCCCTTCGGCCTATAAAGTTTTTCTTTTCAAAACGGCAAGCCCTCCGAGAGAGAGTGCAACGCTCAGCAACAGGCAAAGCCCTATGTGCAAAAGTGCATTGCTGTTCAACATGACCATCTGGAAAAATCCGGCCAGAATACCCCGTAAAGGCGCAATCGGCGTAAAAACGCAAATCACGGCAACCAACAACGCATCCGTCAGCCACCCATACCAGTGCGCCTGCATGGATAACAGTACATGAAGGAAAACCATAACAAGCAGTAAAAAGAACATTTGCTGCAGTCCGGCAATGAGTATCCCGTTTTCCGTCCATTGGCACACGTCCATCATATTGATCACGGTCTGCGCCGCATACAGGGGATCGATCCATAAATGGATGGCTGTATTGATGAGGGAGATGCAAAAGGCTAAGAAGCCATAGCTGATGAGGCAGCCGAGAAAGTAATCTTTTTTGCTGGCGCCCAAATGCATTAACTTGGTGAAATCATAAAACACAAAAAAGAAGGGGGTCAAGACGGCAAGCAGCCAGGTGTAATTTCCGTTACTTAAAACAACGTCGCCGGAAGAGGTGGCGCAAAGCACCACAAGGGCTGTAAGGATAAACGAGATTTTATTGCTTGCAAGCAGGCGTTTTACATTTGCAAAAATCGCGGTCATCTTGTCACACCTCCCTTATGTCCGACCATTTGAATGAAGAAGTCCTGCAAGGACAGCGGGTGAATCTCCAAGGAACCCGTCTGCTTTGGCGGGATGTCGAAGATATAACTGGTTGCAAGGCCTCCTACCGTATCCTGACCGATGACCTTTAGATTTTGGGTGGCGGCCTCCACGTCTTTTTGCAGTCCGCTGATGCGAAACGCTTTTGCCTCAATAGATTGCAACGTGTCAAAAAAACGGATGCTTCCGTGGTCGATAATGATCAGCTTTTGAATCGTCTTTGCGATTTCTTCGATAATGTGGGTGGATACGATAATCATTCGCGGATGCTTCTGGAAGCTCTCCGTCAGCATGTCGTAAAACTCTACGCGCATAATTGCGTCGAAGCCGAGCACTGGTTCATCCAACAGAATGACTTTTTTATTGCTCGCCAGACAGATGATCGTGGAAACCATCGTTTTCATGCCGAGAGAAAGATGGTTGAACTTCTTTTTCCCATCCAGCTCAAACCGTTCCATCATTTCCCAAGCAAAGTCATAATCATAGTTGGGATTCACTTCGGAAGCAATGCGCAGCAGTTTCCGCACCGGAAGGTTAAAATGCTTGGCAAAGTTCTCGATATAGCTGACCTCCGTATCCAAAGCAGCTGTTGTTATTGCCTTGCCGTCCACCTGGATCGTACCGTTTGTAACGTTCTGATACCCGGCAATGGATTTGAGCAGCGTTGTTTTGCCTGCGCCGTTCCTGCCGAGCAGACAGTAGATCCCCGGCTCCTCCATTGACAAGGTGATGTTTTTTAGTACGGTCGTCTGTCCGTACCGCTTGGTGACTTGCTTGAGCTCTATCATGCGGCCATTCCTCCTAAACAGCATTGCAATCTCCATTGCTTTTCGCAACGCTTTCTGCTAAAATGAGTATAAAGCTTTGTGTAACACAAAAGTCAATAGGGGAATTTCAAAATGAAAAAATATTTTTCCGTCGGAGAAGCGGCCAAGGCAGTGCATACAACGAGCGAGACGCTGCGGCATTACGACCGCATCGGATTGGTGAAGCCAAGCAAGAAAGACGAATGGACCAAGTATCGCTATTATACCGAGCAGGACATCGTCCGTCTGCATACGGTGCGGGCTTTGCAGCTGATGGATCTGCCTTTACAGGAGATAAAAAAGGTCCTGGAATATGACGATCTGGAAAAAATCGTGGAATTCTTAGCACGGGCGGAGAAAAAAGCCGATGAAAAAATTGCGGCGTTACAGTACAGTAAATCAAAAATCCAGTTAGCAAAAACGGACTATGAGGGTAAATTACAGCGGCAGCAAAAGTTCCGTGGTACTTTTATCAAAGATGTGCCGGAACGCGTTATTTTGCTCTCCGATACTCTGGAGACGCCAACGCTCGATAATCTTTGGAATTATCTGAACCATTTCTATGAAAAGGTTACGCCTGCCTTAAAAGATGCGTTTTCCTTTGAGGATTTAGCGGGTATATACACCGAAGACGGAAGAACTAGGCTTTTTGCCGTCTGTGTCCAATATGCGAAGGTAGACGGATTGAAGGTATTGCCCGAAGGGAAGTACCTTTGTGCGAACTGCACGGAAGAAAATCGGGCGCAAACGCTGCGCGAACTGATACACATAGCCCGAACAGAATATGGCGTGGAGCCGGCGTTTACGGTGCAGCTCATTGTTATATCCGGTATTTTGCAGTGGAATTATGAAGCGCAGGTTTATGTTGACAGAGCAACTGCAGGCAAACAGAAATAGAAGTTTTTCATTCTTTAGGTTCCGCTGTGATTTCTGCAAGATTTTTTATTTAAGGGATTGATTTTCCAGCGAGACTATGCTATGATACTAAAGTATTTTGTCCTTTTGCGCGTTTGCGCAACTGGGGGTTGAATCCGGCGCAAGCCGAATTTGAAGCGGACAGTCCTCTGCCCTGAGCCGGTACGAATGTCTGAATTTTTAGGAGGAAATGAAAATGGACGCTCTGAAAATGATTGCGCAGGAATCCGTGAAGGCAGAGATTCCGCAGATCGGTATCGGCGACACCGTCAAGGTGCATTGCCGCATCAAGGAAGGCGAAAAGGAAAGAATCCAGATCTTTGAGGGAACGGTCATTGCCAGAAAGGGCAGCGGCGTTTCCGAGACGTTCACCGTCCGCCGCATGTCGCATGGCGTCGGCGTGGAGCGGGTGTTCCCGATCCATTCTCCGAACGTGGCCAAGGTGGAGACCGTGCGGTATGGTAAGGTCCGCAGAGGCAAGCTGTACTATCTGCGTGACCGTGTGGGCAAGGCCTCCAAGGTCAAAGAACTGATTAAGTAATTTTCTCCGGAAAGGAAAAGGGACGGCGCCCGTCCCTTTTTTCCTATCCTTTCGCGACATCGGGATGGAGGCGGAACAGGCATGGAGGAACAATGGATGCCGGCCGGCGCGCCGGAAGAGGAAGCGCCGGAGGAGAACCGCGGACTGCGGTATTTATTTGGCTGGATCGATGACCTGGCGAAATTTTTCCTGCTGTTTATTTTGCTGCTGCTGTTTCTGGTGCGGCCGGTGATGGTCAACGGTACTTCCATGAAGAATACGCTGGAGTCCGGCGACGTCGTGCTGGTGCGCAGCGCGTTTTATACCCCCAAGCAGGGGGATATTGTCGTGGTTTCCCGGGAATATAACCCGGAGGAGCCGCTGATCAAGCGCGTCATTGCCGTGGGCGGCCAGACGGTCCGCATCGACTATGCGGAGAATAAGGTCTATGTCGACGACGTGCCGCTCGACGAGCCGTATCTGGAAGGCATGATTATGCATGCGCCGAACTATCTTGCCGGTGAGGTGGAATATCCCTACACGGTGGATGAGGGCTGCGTTTTTGTCCTGGGAGACAACCGCAACAATTCCACGGACAGCCGCGCGGCTGATGTGGAGCAGCTTGCCAACGGGCAGATCATGGGGCAGGCGTTTTTGCGGGTGTACCGGGACGAAAAGGTCCGCGGCGACGACGGGCTGTTTGACTGGCTCGCGTGAAATAAAAAAGCCAAGCGGTCCGGCCAGAGGAGAGAGCCTCTGACCGGACCGCTTTTTGTCTGCGGGGGCCGGCGTTTGAGGAGGATGCAGAAATACGCCGGCGCCGGAATAGGACGACAATGCAGGAGGGAGAGAAAAGGCGGCGAAAGGCTCGGAACATTCGGGTTTTCGTTGCATGTTGGGGCAGAATATGGTATTGTAATAAACAGTAAATATAGGATACTCCCAGTGGACAAAGGGAACACGGTTTTCAGGGCCAGACAGGCGCTTGGCCGTGTTTTCCACCTTGCCGGCTGCGCGCCCGCCCGTCTTGTCAGCCGGGCCTGCGCTCGTTTTTCTTCCCCCAAAACGCCGAGGATCCAGCGTCTGGGGAAATGGGCACGGCATGGTTGCGGCAGTATAATGGGCTGACCGCGCGCCGTGTGCAGCCAGCGTCTGCGTTCGGCCGAGCCGTTGCCCGGCGCGCCGCCTTTTGTGCATGGAGGAGAAAAGAAGAATCTGCACGCCCGGCGGCCGTGCGGACGGTGCAAGTTTGCCGCCGAGACAGGAAGTTTGACGTTTGAACCGGGAAAAGATCGGGCGAATTCTGCGCCCCTGCGCGGCGCCGGCCGCCGCGGCCGCCGCAGTATTGCTGCTGATGGGGTGGCTGTTTCGCGAATTTTCGCTTTACCCGCTGGGGGAGAAAAATATCGCCTGGTGCGACATGAACCAGCAGGTGATCCCGCTTTTGATGGATCTCAAAGATATTCTCGCGGGGGAAGGCAATCTACTGCTTCATATGGGCAACGCCGGCGGCATGAATTTCTGGGGCGTGTTTTTGTTCTTCCTCGCCAGCCCCTTCTCGCTGCTGGTGGCGTTTGTGGACAAGGCGGACATGACGGCGTTCATGGACGTGCTCGTGCTGCTGAAAATGATGACGGCGGCCGTCACGGCCAGCGTATTTTTCCGCAAAAAGTTTCCTTCGCTCGGCGCGCCGGCCAATGCGGCGCTGAGCGTGGCGTATGCGTTTTGCGGCTATACGATGCTGTTTTATCAAAACATCATCTGGCTGGACATGATGTATATTTTCCCGTTGCTGCTGCTTGCGATGGATCGTATGCTCGAGCGCGGACGGCCGCTGCTGTATATCCTGGCGCTGGCCGCGATGGTGGTTGTCAATTTCTATATCAGCTATATGGTGGTGCTGTATGTCCTGCTGGGGGCGGGCGCCTATGTGCTGCTGTGTGCGCCGCCCGAGCGCAGGAAAACGGCGGTGCTGACCTTCTGCGTGGCGAGCCTGGCGGCGGCGCTGCTGTCGGCCGCGGTGTGGCTGCCCGCGCTGCTGCAGTATCTTTCCTCCGGGCGCGGCGGGAGCGGGCTGGTGGCCAACCTCTCTTCCGGCACGCTGCTGGGGCATTATTACACCAAGTTTCCGCTGCTGTTTTGTACGCCGCTGCTGTTTGTGTTCCTGCCGATGCTGCCGCTGCGCGACGGCCGCCGGCGCGCCCAGACGGCGGCGGGGCTGCTGCTGTTTCTGCTGACGCTGCTGCCCGTCGCGCTCGAGCCGGTCAATAAGATGTGGCATACGGGGGACTACATGTCCTTCCCGGTGCGATACGGGTTCATTCCGGTGTTCCTCGGCCTGGCGTTGGCCGCGTCCGCCATTTCTTTCATCCGCGAGCAGAACGCCGCGCTAGGGGCATACCGCAGCCGGGTTTACGGCCTTGTGCTCTCAGTGCTGGCGGTGTGGGCGCTGTGGCATGTGGGCGACTATATGCTCGAGCGGCATCAGGGGGAGATCTCGGCCTATACCCAGACGCTGTGGGGAGACGCGGATTCCTATGCGCACCTGCTCACCTGGTTTGCTGCGGCGCTCGTTTGCTGCGCGCTGGTGGCGGCGCTTTACCGCGCGCGTGCCTTGAGCTACCGCGTGTTTTCCGTGGCCCTGTGCGCGCTTGTCGCGGTGGGGAGCCTGTTTAACGGCGCGGTCTATATGGGTTCGGCTGCGCGGGACGACGCATATTTCCGCCAGGTGACGGACCTCGGCGGACGGATCGAGGACGATTCTTTTTACCGCGTCAAGGTGGCGGAAAAATATTTCGACGTCAATCTCATGGGCGCGATCGGATATAACAGCCTCAGCCATTATACCTCCCTGACGTCCCGGGATTTCATGTTCGCGATGAAAAAGCTGGGCTATTCCTCCTATTGGATGGAGGTCAACTCCAACGGCGGTACGCTGTTCAGCGATGCGCTGCTCGGCAACGCCTATACCGTCACGCAGGAGGAATCCTTTGCCTTTTCCAGAGACGTGGTCTATGAAAACAACAGCCTGCGCATCCTGGAAAACGCCGTGCGCCTTCCGTCCGCGCTGCTGTCCGCAGCGTCGCCGGAAGAGATGGCGGCGCTGCCTTCGCTGCCCCGCGGCGAGCTGCAGCAATATCTGTTCCGCGAACTGCTGGGCTCCGACGAGACGCTGATCGTGCCGTATCCCGTCACGCAGCAGGACGGCGTCACGATCACCCAGGGGGAGTTCTACCAGCTGCAAACGACGCCGGACGGCGTCAATACGCTCTACTATGACTGCTACGTCGAGGGGCGCCAGTCGCTGTATTTTGACTGTTTTAAGGACATCAGCAATAATCTCACCGAGGAGGCGTATCATTCCTGCCGGGTGCGGGTCAACGGCGTCACGATCGACTCGAGCTATCCCAACCAGAGCAACAACGGTCTGCTGTATCTGGGCGATTTCGAGGACAGCTATGTGACCGTGGCCGTTACGCTGCATAAGGACGTCACCGCGGCATCCTTCGGCGTGTTCGGCGTGGATATGGACGTGCTCGAGACGGCGGCGCAGCAGGCCAGAGGGACCCAGCTGCAGGTCAACGGCAATCGGATCACCGCGCGCTGCACTGCGCAGGAGGGCGACTCGCTCTACCTCGCGGTTCCCTATGAAGCGGGCTTCACGGCGCGGGTCAACGGGCGCGAGGCGGAGATTTACCAGGTCAACGATGCGTTCATGGCGGTGAAGCTGCAGCCAGGCGAGAACCTGGTGGAGCTGACGTTCCTGCCCAGAGGGTTCGCGGCCGGCGTGGCGGTGAGCGCGGTGGGCGCTGCGGCCATTGTGCTGTGGCTGGTTCTGCGGCGCTGGTGGTGGCCGAAGCACGCGCAATCTCCGCGCTTGGCGGCTGTGGGCAAGTATGCGTCCCTCGCGGCGTATCCTTTGTTCTGGCTGCTGGTGGGCGCGGTGGTGTTTATGGTGTATCTGTTCCCGCTGGCGGTGTATTTCCTGTATCATTGACGGAAAGGATGAGGAGCATGCTGGAGAGCCGGGTGCTGACGTCCGAGGAAGTGCAGCGGCGCCTCGAGGAGGTGCGGGATTGGCTTCGGCAGGCGCAGGACGAGCCGGTCGAGGGGATGGCCGAATTCTTCGCGCGCCGGATCGGGCAGTATGAAGATGTGCATCTGGGCCGTTGGGCGGAGGAATACGCGCATATCGCCGATTATTTTGAGGACGGGATGCAAACGCTGCTCGATATCGGTTGCGGGACAGGGCTGGAGCTGGCGGCGCTGTTTCGCCGGTTCCCCCGGCTGGCCGTCACCGGCGTCGATCTGTCGGAACCGATGCTGCGGCGCCTGCGCGAGCATTATGCCGGCCGGAATCTGACGCTGGTGCAGGCGGATTATTTCACGCATCCTTTCGGGGAGCGCGCGTTTGACGCGGCGCTGTCTTTTGAGACGCTGCACCATTTTCCGGCGGAGAAAAAGCTGGCGCTTTATCGCAAGCTCTTTCGCGCGGTCAAAGCCGGCGGCTGTTATGTCGAATGCGATTACGTCGCCTGCTGCGAGGAGGAAGAAGCGCTGTGTCGCGCGGCGAGCGAAGCCCGGCGGCGCAGCGCGGATGTTCCCGAAGAGCGGCTTGTGCATCTTGACACCCCGCTGACGCTCGAGCATCAGCGGGAGCTGATGCGGCGTGCCGGCGCCAGATCTGTGGAGACGCTGTACCAGAACGGCTCGACCGCGATTTTCAAAGCGATCGTAATGTGAGCGCCGCCGCGCGCTTTGCCAGGACGTTTCGTGAAATGCGGCAGTCATAACGAAAAGACAACCGTCTGCTAAAAAAGCAAATGTATAAAGCCGGAAGAACCGAACACAATAATAGCGGCAGTGAAAGCAATCGGAATTTGCGTTTGCATTGCTTGTGCTTGCCGCGGGGGACGCATTGCGCGTCCCCTGCTTTGCGTTTTAGGACCCGTCGCGCTTGCAAGGCGGAGCGAAAAACGCTATACTGAATAGGAAATTCCGCGCGGCTGCCGCGGCAAATTCGTGGGAGGGATTTCACCCGTGGACACAGACCGGGCACGTCCGGCCGACGATAGGTTCGGGGCGCCGAGAGAAGAGAGAAGCAAGGAGGGCGGCAAATGGGCGCCGTATTCAAAATTCTGATCGTCGAGGATGACGAGGTGATCGCGGAAACGCTGCGTCAGCGGCTCTCCTCGTGGGGCTATGAAACGCAGACGGTGAAGGATTTTCAGGATGTGTTGGGGCAGTTCGTGCGCTTTTCGCCGCACCTGGTGCTGCTGGACATCACCCTGCCGTATTTCAACGGTTACCACTGGTGCAGCGAGATCCGCAAAGTCTCCAAGGTGCCGGTGCTGTTTATTTCCTCTGCCTCCGAGCCGCTCAACATCATCATGACCATGCAGCTTGGCGGGGACGATTTTGTCGTCAAGCCGTTCGATCTGGATGTGCTGGTGGCCAAGATTCAGGCCCTGCTGCGCCGCAGCTACGACTTCGCCGGCCAGACCGAGCTGCTCGAGCACCGCGGCGCGATCCTCAACCGCGACGATGCGACGCTGCTGTGTCAGGGGCAGCGCGTGGAGCTGACGAAAAATGAGTTCCGCATCCTGCAGGTGCTCATGGAGAACAAGGGCAAGACCGTCTCCCGCGAGACGCTCATGCTGCGGCTGTGGAAAACGGAGGATTTCGTCGACGAGAAAACGCTCACGGTCAACATCGCCCGGCTGCGCAAGAAGCTCGAGGAGGTCGGTCTGCAGGATTTCATCGTGACCAAAAAGGGCATGGGCTATCTGGTCGAATGAGGCGCGCCGGCAGGACGGCGGGGCCGGAAGGAAATGGCTGCGAAGGAGGCGCGGGGGTTGCACAAGGGGATTTTTGCGCTGTTGGGCGCGTATCTGTGGCGGCAGCGGAAGGTGCTGCTGCTGTTTGCCGCCTTCACCGGCGTGTGCGTGCTGGTGCTTTTTATGTATCAGCAGGAGCTGGAGGCCGTGTTTTACGCGTTTCTGCTTTGCGCGGCGCTGGGCGCGGTGGTGTTCGCTGCGCGGTTCTGGCGTTATGTCCGCCGGCACCGGCAGATGGAGGTGCTGCGGGAGAACATCGCGCTTTCGCTCGATGGGCTGCCCGCGCCGGAGGATCTGCTTGAGCGGGATTATCAGGCGCTGCTGACGGAGCTTTTCGCGGAAAAGCAGGCGATTGCGTCCGGCGCAGCCGCCGCGCGGCAGGACATGCTGGAATATTATACGCTGTGGGTGCATCAGGTCAAGACGCCCATCGCTGCGATGCGCCTGCTGCTGCGGGAGGACGACGAGCAGGACGGCGCGCTGCTCGTGGAGCTGATGCGCATTGAGCAATATGTCGATATGGTGCTGCAATATCTGCGTATGCAGGGAGATACCACCGATTTCGTGCTGCGCCGCTGCTCGTTGGATTCCATCCTGCGCGCCGCTGTGAAGAAATATGCGCTGCTGTTCATCCGCAAGGGGCTGCGCGTGCAGTTCACCCCGACCGAGACGGAGGTGCTCACGGACGAGAAGTGGCTTTCCTTCGTCATCGAGCAGGTGCTGTCCAATGCGCTCAAATATACGCAGACGGGGGAGATCCGGCTGTATCTGCAGCCGGGGAAGGAGAAAACGCTGGTCATCGAGGACACCGGTATCGGCATTGCGGCGCAGGATCTGCCGCGTGTGTTCGACCGCGGCTTCACCGGGGAGAACGGGCGCACCGGCCGGGCGTCCACCGGGATCGGGCTGTATCTGTGCCGGCGCATCATGCGCAAGCTCTCGCACGGCATCTCGATCGAGTCGGAGCAGGGCAAGGGGACGCGCGTGCTGCTTGACCTCGCGATGCTCGATGTGCGGCCGGAATGAACGCTCCTTACAAAATGGTAAGAAACGCAGGGGGAAATGTAAGGCCAAACGATGGCAGTGCATTTCCCTGATTTGCTATACTGGGCAGGACGAAAGGCGACAGGCCGCGCGGGCGATGCCCGCCTGCCGCCGAAAAAAACGGGAGGTCATCGGTATGACGGTTTTGGAGGTCAAGAACCTCAAGAAAGTGTATACAACCCGCTTCGGCGGCAACCATGTCCAGGCGCTCACGAACGTTTCCTTCACGGTGGAGCAGGGGGAATATGTCGCGATCATGGGCGAATCCGGCTCCGGCAAAACGACGCTGCTCAATATCCTCGCCGCGCTCGACAAGCCCACGAGCGGCGAGGTCAAACTCGGCGGGCGGGATCTCAGCCGTTTGAGCGAGAAAGAGATTTCCTCTTTCCGCCGGCAGAATCTGGGGTTTGTGTTCCAGGATTTTAACCTGCTGGACACCTTCTCTCTGCGCGACAATATTTATCTGCCGCTGGTGCTCTCCGGCAAGCCCGTGCAGGAGATGGAAAAGCGGATCGCCCCCATTGCGCAGCAGCTGGGCATCACGGACATCCTGGGCAAATATCCTTACGAGGTGTCGGGCGGCCAGAAGCAGCGCGCCGCCGTGGCGCGGGCGCTGATCACCCGGCCGCAGATCGTGCTGGCTGACGAGCCGACCGGCGCGCTGGATTCGCGCGCGGCGGAGAGCCTGCTGACGCTGTTCGGGGAGATCAACCGTGCCGGGCAGACCATCCTCATGGTCACGCACAGCGTCAAAGCCGCGAGCCATGCGGGCCGCGTGCTGTTCATCAAGGACGGCGAAGTTTTCCATCAGCTGTACCGCGCGGGACTGCGCAGCGAGGAGATGTACCAGAAGATTTCCGACACGCTGACCATGATCGCAACGGGAGGCGCGCGCCATGAATAAATTCTTTTTCGCGCGTCTGGCGGCGACGAACCTCCGCAAGAATGGGAAGGTTTATTTTCCCTATATCCTCACCGGGATCGGCAGCGTCATGGCGTTTTATATCCTGGGCGCGCTGACGTTCAATTCCGGCATGCAGGATCTGCGGGGCGGCGCGGCCGTGCAGTCGATGATGCAGTTCGGCCTGGTCGTGGTGGGCCTGTTCTCCGTGGTGTTCCTGTTTTATACCAACAGCTTCCTGGTGCGCCGCCGCAAGCGGGAATTCGGTCTGTTCAACATCCTCGGCATGGAGAAACGGCATATTTTCCGCGTCGTGTTCATGGAGACGGTTTATACGGCGCTCATCAGCATCGTGGCGGGCCTTTTGCTGGGAATTCTGCTGTATAAACTGGCGTTTCTCGCGCTGCTGCAGCTGCTGCGCTTCGATGTGCAGCTGGGCTTTGAGCTCGCGCCGCGGGCCATTGTCATCACGGTGGTGCTTTTCGGCGCGATCTATCTGCTCACGATGCTCAGCAACATCCGCCAGATCCATACCGCCAACCCCATCGCGCTGCTCAACAGCGACAAAGCGGGGGAGAAGGAACCGAAAACCAAGTGGCCGCTCGCCATCCTCGGCGCGGTCAGTCTCGGCGCAGGCTATTATCTCGCCGTCACGACCAAGGATCCCATCACTGCGATGGGGATGTTTTTCCTCGCGGTGCTGCTGGTCATCCTGGGGACCTATTGCCTGTTCACGGCGGGCAGCATCGCGCTGCTCAAGGCCCTGCGCAGGCGCAAAAAATTCTATTATCAGCCCAACCATTTCATCACCGTGTCCGGTATGCTCTACCGCATGAAGCGCAACGCCGTGGGCCTCGCGAACATCTGCATTCTCTCCACGATGGTGCTCGTCACGCTGTCGACGACCGTGTCGCTGTATATCGGGACGGAGGATATGATCCTCGCGCGCTATCCGCGGCAGATCGGCCTGATCATGCCGGAGCTGGATCCGGAGCAGGCCGCGGCGCAGGACGCCGTCGCGCAGTCGGTGCTGCAGGAGCACGGACTCACGATGCAAAACGAAGTGGACTATCGGTACAGCGAGCTGACGCTCTACCGGCAGGCGGACGGGACGTTCTCCGCGGAAGAGACGGGGACGATGGACATTGTGACCGTCGCGGCTGTGCCGCTCGAGGATTTCCCCGGCGCGCCGGTGGACAGCCTCGCGGAAGGGGAGGCGCTGCTGTATGTGCTCTCAGGCGAGTACGAAGCTGACACCATGACTGTGCTGGGGCAGACGTTCCACATCCGTGACCGGCTGACGCAATTCCCCGGGGAATACTTTTCCGGCGAGCCGATTACCGATGTGTATTATCTGGTCGTGCCTGATCTGGCAGCGCTCGAAACGCTCAACGCAGCGGCGCAAACGGTGGATATTACAGCTTCGCTGCAACGGTATCACGGCTTTGACCTGGATGCCGGCGACGACGTTTGCCTGACTGTATATGAAGAGATCCGCGCCGCGCTGCGGGAGCAGGAGATTTCGGGCGGCGTTTCCTGTCGGGCGGATGGAAAAGAAGATTTTTATGCGCTGCACGGCGGCTTCTTTTTCCTCGGGATTGTGCTGGGGCTGCTGTTTTTGATGGCGACAGTGCTGATTATCTATTACAAGCAAATTTCCGAAGGGTATGAAGACAAATCCCGCTATGAGATCATGCAGAAGGTCGGGATGAGCCATGCGGAGGTCCGCCGCTCGATCCGCAGCCAGGTGTTGACGGTGTTTTTCCTGCCGCTGGTGGTCGCCGGCGTGCATATTGCCTTTGCTTTCGGCATCATCGTCAAGCTGCTGCAGCTGTTCAGCCTGTCCAATGTCACGCTGTTTGCCTGCTGCACCGCCGGCACGATCCTCGTGTTCGCCGCGCTGTACGCGGTGGTGTATGCCTTGACTGCGCGCACCTATTACAAAATCGTGCGCTGACCCAATTTTGCTTCCCCCCTATTCCCCCTTAGACCGGCGCCCCGCAGGAGTTTAGTCCCGCGGGGCGCCAGATTTTTTCAGGTGATCGGCTGTGTCCGGGCGCGGCCTGTTTCTCGCCCGGCTCCTGCGTTGGGCTGTGCCGGGCGTCCATCGCGGCACAGCCGCCGCCGGCGCCGGCCAGGGCCGCTGCACGTCCGGCCGGGGAAATCGCATCTGCGCGATTGGCCTGCCGAAGAGAAGGTTCGACCCGGACGGCGCGCTGGCGTCCGCCCGCCGGGTTCAGATTTCCTCATCCTTCGGGAACATGGCGCGCAGCGATTGCAGCGCTTTTTTTTCGATGCGCGATACATAGCTGCGCGAGATGCACAGCAGCTTCGCCACCTCGCGCTGGGCGTAGGGCCGCCGTCCGCCGAGGCCGTAGCGCAGCTCGATGATCATGCGTTCCCGCGCCGGCAGCCGCCGCATGTACTGCGCAAGCTGCTCGACCTTCAATTTCAGATCCACGTCGTCGATCAGATTGTTCTCGCAGGCGATGATGTCCATGAGCGTCAGGGCGTTGCCCTCTTTGTCCATTTCGATCGGCTCATTGATGTAAACGTCGCCCTGCGTTTTTTTGGAGTTGCGGAAATACATGAGGATTTCATTCTCAATGCAGCGGGAAGCATAGGTGGCCAGGCGGGTGCCTTTTTCGGGACGGAAAGTGGAGACCGCCTTGATCAGCCCGATGGTCCCGATGGAGACAAGGTCGTCCTGGTCGCGCGCGTTGGCGTAATACTTTTTGATGATGTGCGCCACGAGGCGCAGATTGCGCTCGATGAGCACGTTTTTTGCCTGCTCGTCGCCTTGCTTTAGCAGTTCGAGATAATGCGCTTCTTCTTCCGGGGACAGCGGCTGCGGGAATGAGCCGGCGTTGATAACGTGCAGCGTGAAATACAGCAGATTCAGTGTAACGAGACCGATCGAAGAAAAAAACATAGTTCCACCACCCATATTATTCACGAACGGCTCCGCGGAGAATCTGCATCGGGACCATTCCCTAAATGCTTATGACCCGACGGCTCATCCGTTGCCAGTCCGCGCGGGCGGAAACGTGTGGAAATATTTTTCGGACTTGTAGAATGGGTCTACAAAATGGATGCAAAATGTTGATCTGGAAGAAATATATTAGTAAAATATAGATGGATACTTGGGATGCGTGAAAAGAAACATGCAATTGTTGAAGGACGAAACCGGAATTCTCGCAGGAGGAACGTGCGCATTGATTTCCGGCGGACCGTGGCGGAAGAAATATCCGATGCCGGAGGCACGGCGGGCCGCGGCCATGCAAGCGAAAGACGTCGCACGGCCTGGTTTGCAGATCGGCGACCGGCCCGCAGCAGGCGCGTCTCCGCGAGACGAAGAAGGGAGGCAGAACGATGAAACGCTGGCTTGCTATTTTCCTGTGCGCCGTGCTGGCGGCTTTGACGGCGGGGTGCGGAGCGCCGGGCGAGGCGCCGGCCCCATCGGGGCAGAGCGCGCAGACCGGGACGCCGTCCGGCGCGGTATCGCCCGAGCCGCTTGCGCCGATGATGGAGGAGAACCGTCCGGACTTTTTGCCGGTCTCGTCTGGGCTCGAAGAGGTGGAATCTCTGGTTTTCGGCTCGGAGGGCTGGACGGTGACCAGCGCGGGTCCCTATCTTTTCGCCGAGGGCGGCTTGTACCTGTTGCGTTACGACGTCGAGAAAAACCGGATTGACCGGGTCGCGCACCGCGGCCTGCCGTATATCGGCGAAGCGGTCCAAACGCGCTTTTCGGTGGACGGCCGGTATGCGCTGACGTATTCCTTCAGCTTTACCCAGTCGGGGCAGTACGGCTATTTTCTGCTCGATCTGCAGGAGCAGACCGCGCTGCTGCTGGAGCAGGGCAGCAGCGCGTGGACGACCACGCAGCTGCCGGATGGAGTGCAGGCGCAGCTCGACGCGGCGGGCGTCACGCTTGCTGCGAACAAGGCGGAAACCGGCGTGACCCGGCGGGAGGACGGCAGCTACTGGTTCCGGGCCGCGGACGGAAGCGAATGTGAGATGTCGGCGCTGCGGGCGCTGGGCTGCGGGGATTATGCGCAGATCGATCCGACCCAGATCGGCGCGCTCGTGCAGGCGGACGAGGCGCACGGCCTGCAAATGGGCTATTACCGGTTCGTTGTGATCGACACGGCAAGCGGGGAAGTCACGCAGACCTGCGCCCTCAACGAGCTGGCGTGATGCCCGGCGCTGTGCGCCGGCCGGCTGCCTTTGTCGAGTCCCTTGCCGTGAGGAGGTCGACGGAGGCGGCGCGACATGCAGGGTTTCAATTGACGCTTCGACGGGAGGAGAATGGCGACAAAAAAGAGGACCGACTCGAGTCGGTCCTCTTTTTTGTATTCCATCCGTGCGCCGGCCAGATTAAAGCTGCTTGGCAGGGGCGTGTTTCTGCCCGGTCTTTGCGTCAGACGCTGAACAGCAGATCGGAATAGGTCGGATACGGCCAGTATTTTTTCGCGGTGATGGTTTCCAGCACGTCGGCCGGTTCGCGCAGCGCCTGCATGGCGGAGAGCACCTCGCGCTCATAATACCGCGCGCATGCTTCGCTGTCCCCGCGCCCGATTTCCGGCGCGGCGGCGACGGCGGCTTCCAGCGCGTCGATGCCGCGCGCGACCGCGGCGGCAAGGCCGTTCAGCCGGGCGATCTGCGACATCTCCAGTTCGCAGCCAAGCTCACGGGAAAGCGCCAGCTTGGCGCCGGCCGTCTCCGCAAGATCGCGGATATATGCCTGCGCGGCGGGAAGGATGTCCTTGCGCGCCATGTCGAGCATGGTCAGCGCCTCAATGTGGATTTCCTTGGAATAGCTCTCCAGCAGGATCTCCATACGGGAGCGGATCTCCGCGAGCGTGAGGACCTTATGCGTCGTGAACAGCTGCACGTTCTTTTCCGCGACATAATAGGGCAGCGCTTCCGGCGTGGAGCGCAGATTGAGCAGACCGCGCCGCGCGGCTTCCTCCAGCCAGGCATTGTCGTAGCCGTTGCCGTTGAAGATGATGCGCTTGTGGTCGTGGATAACGCGGCGGATGAGCACGTTGAGCGCCGCGTTGAAGTCGTCCGCCGCCTCCAGCTCGTCGGCGAACTGCCGCAGACTCTCTGCGACGGCCGTGTTGATCATGATGTTCGGGCAGGAGATGGACAGAGAGGAGCCCAGCATGCGGAATTCAAATTTATTGCCCGTGAAAGCAAACGGCGAGGTGCGGTTGCGGTCGGTCGTGTCGCGCGGGAATTTCGGCAGCACGTGCACACCTACGCGCATCTGCACCTTCTCCCGAGCCGAATACGCCGTGCCGTTTTCGATGGATTCGAGGATGGCCGTCAGCTCGTCGCCCAGGAACATCGAGACGATGGCGGGCGGCGCTTCGCACGCACCGAGCCGGTGATCGTTGCCGGCGGTCGCGACGGACAGGCGCAGCAGATCCTGGTAGTCGTCCACCGCCTTGATCACTGCGCACAAAAACAGCAGGAACTGGGCGTTTTCGTGCGGGGTATCGCCCGGGTCGAGCAGGTTTTTGCCCGTGTTGGTGGACAGTGCCCAGTTGTTGTGCTTGCCGGAGCCGTTGACGCCGACGAAGGGTTTTTCATGCAGGATGCAGGCAAGACCGTGCCGGTCGGCCACCTTTTTCATGATCTCCATCGTCAGCTGGTTGTGATCCGTCGCGATGTTGACTGTGGTGAATACCGGCGCGAGCTCATGCTGGGCCGGCGCGACTTCATTATGTTTGGTTTTCGACAGTACGCCCAGTTTCCACAGCTCGCTGTCCAGCTCCTTCATGAAAGCGGAAACGCGCGGGCGGATAGCGCCGAAATAATGATCGTCGAGATCCTGCCCCTTGGGCGGCTTGGCGCCGAAAAGCGTCCGTCCGCAGAAAATGAGGTCCCGCCGCTGGTTCCATAGCGCCTTGTCAATGAGGAAATATTCCTGCTCCGCGCCGACCGTCGGCACGACGCGCGTCACGTCTGCATTGCCGAACAGGTGCAAAATGCGCAGCGCCTGCCGGTTGAGCGCCTCCATCGAGCGCAGCAGCGGCGTCTTTTTGTCCAGGGCCTCGCCGCCGTAAGAGCAGAACGCCGTCGGGATGCACAGCGTGTCATCCTTGAGGAAGGCGTAGGATGTGGGATCCCAGGCGGTGTAACCGCGCGCCTCGAAGGTCGCGCGCAGACCGCCGGAGGGGAAAGACGAGGCGTCAGGCTCGCCCTTGATCAGCTCCTTGCCGGAGAAATCCATGATGATGCCGCCGTCCGCCGTGGGGGAAATGAAGCTGTCATGCTTCTCCGCGGTGACGCCGGTCATCGGCTGGAACCAGTGTGTATAATGCGTGGCGCCTTTTTCGATCGCCCAGTCCTTCATGGCGTTGGCGACGATGCTGGCCACGCTCGGGTCGAGGCTTTTGCCGTCGAGCATGGTTTTTTTGAGCGCGCGATAGGTGTCCTTGGGCAGGCGTTCACGCATCACATGATCGTTGAACACCAGTGAACCGAACAGTTCGGGGACGTTTTTCATGGGAACCCTCCTTCAAACTTGCAAGGCATGCCAAACCGTCATGCCGAAATACGCAGAAAAAAGGGCGAAAACCGCCATTTTTATTGTTCCATTATACCGCACGCCATGCAGTCTGTCAAAGGGGCGGGGCAAATTCCTGCGGATTTTTGTTGCGCCGGATGAGGGGTGAGGGGAGAAAGCCGGATGATGCGGCGGCCATGCGCTGCCGCTGCCGGAATTCGCGCACTTTGTCAGCCGGGGAAAGGGAGGGGAAAACGCACGGCGTTGGTCTGTGAAGGAGCGCGGCCTTTATGGGATGGACGCGCACGGCGGCGGCGCCCGACGCATACAATGGCAGCAGAATCAGGCGGGCGTCGCCCCGCCGCGGTGGGAGGAATGGCAGATGGAAACACTCAGGCCCGGGAGCACGGGCGCGCATGTCTCGATGCTGCAGCTGGGGTTGCAGCGGTCGGGCTATTATGAAGGAAACCTGGACGGGATTTACGGCGCGCAGACCACGGAAGCGGTGCGCAGATTCCAGCGTGCGTTCGGCCTTTCGGTGGACGGCGTGACGGGACCGCAGACCTGGAACGCAGTGCTGCCGTTTGTACGAGGCTATGTCGTGCGGCGTGTGCAGCAGGGCGATACGTTCTGGAACCTCGCGCAGCGATATTCCACCACGGTGCGCGCCATCGCCACGGCCAATCCCGGCGTCGATCCGCAGGCGCTGCGCATTGGTCAAAGCCTGACGATCCCGCTGCGATACGCCGTGGTGCCGACCAACCTGTCTTACAGTTACGCTCTGCTGGGGGAAATACTCGACGGCCTGCAGGCGCGTTATCCCTTTCTCTGGCGGGGCAACGCGGGCAAGAGCACGATGGGGAAGCCGTTGCCGCTCGTGCGCATCGGGACCGGCGGGGTGGAAGTGTTTTACAATGCAGCGTTTCATTCCAACGAATGGATCACCACGCCGGTGCTGCTGAAATTCCTGGAAGAATATGCGGCGGCCTATGCGCGGGGTGGCGAGATCGGGGGCGTGTCGGCGGAGACGCTTTACCGCCGCGCGACGCTCTACCTTATGCCGATGGTCAACCCCGACGCCGTCGATCTCGTGACCGGGGCGCTGCAGTCAGGGGACGCCTATTCCAATGCGGCGCGCCTGGCGAAAAATTATCCGGACATCCCGTTCCCGGCCGGCTGGAAAGCCAACATCGTGGGCATCGATCCCAATGTGCAGTTCCCCGCCAATTGGGAGAAGGCGCGCGACCTGAAATTTGCTGCCGGCTACCGCACGCCCGGCCCGCGGGAATATCCCGGCACTGCGCCGCTGACAGCCGCGGAGAGCCGATCGGTTTATGACCTGACGCGCAATCACGATTTTGCTCTGATGCTGGCCTATCATACGCAGGGGAGCATTATTTATTGGAAATATCTCGATTATGAGCCGCCGCGTTCACGGGAGATTGGCGAAAAGATGTCGCAGGCGAGCGGATACCCGCTGGAGCTGACCCCGGAGGGCTCGTCCTATGCGGGATATAAAGACTGGTATATTCAGGATTATAACCGGCCGGGGTACACCGTGGAGGTGGGGCTGGGCCAAAATCCGCTGCCCATCTCACAGTTTGACGAAATTTATCGCGCGAACCTTGGGATTCTCACGATCGGCCTGACGGAGGCCAGCTATATAGAATGACGCGGGCTGCCTCCGCCGACGATGCATACGCCCCATACGGTTTTTCACCCGTATGGGGCGTATGCGATAAAACCCGTTGGGATGCGGCGGCGATCAGATCAGTTTATCTTCGATCTTGGTACGGATGAAATATTCGCTGTTTACCCCGTGCGGTCGGTTGATCCGCCCCAGCAGGAAAAGACTGTCCATCTCCCCTTGGCGCACGGTGTTGATTTTGGCTGCACAGGTCAGCGTCATTTTCGCACCGGCGGCTTTGAGGGCCTGTTCTGAAAGATCGGAATAGGCGCCATATGGATAGACGACGGTGCGGCAGTTGCCGCCCACGGCGCCCAGTAACTCGGCCATGCGCGTCATATCTTCCTGAATGAGCGCGAGATAGCTTTCTTCGTTTTCGCTGCGCCGGTTTTTGATACCAGTGCGGTTGCTGCCGCCGACGTTATGCATGTCGTAGCTGTGGTAGATGACTTCCACAGTCCGGGGATCGAATCCTGCGAGATCCTCCCAGGTGAGGTAATCAAAATTGTCGTTGCGCGAGCCGGTCTCCGACGCCTTTTGCGCATAGGCGCCGACGATCGCAACCGCCGCACAGTAATTGTATTGTTCCAATAACGGGACAACCTTGGTTTTGAAACTCAGGAATCCATCGTCAAAGGTGAGCATGATAGGTTTGGGCGGTAAAATGTCCTTCCCTTCGACATAGGCGATGACTTGGCTGGGCGTGACAGTATGAAACCCCAAGCGATGCAATGTCTGCAGGTCGTTGGCAAATTCTTCGGTGGAGATCGCGTCCTTTCCCCAATAAATCGAGCGGTCGCTGACATGATGATACATCAGGATGGGGATTTTGATCCCATCCTGTGCGGAGACGGTTTCGATGACGGGATAAAACACCTGAGACAGCAGCCCCAGCAGGATGCCTCCCACGACCAGGATCCGAAGAATCATTTGGCGGTTTTTCATCCGCATACGCCCCTTGTTTATTGTTTTATACCAGATTGGCCCGCGCCGTATAAAAGAAAATATACTGCCCCGCACAATCCCAGCGGGACAGTATATCCTTATTCTATGGGCAGCAGGATTATGCCAGGCCGAACAGGCGCATGGCTTCCTGCCCGCGCTGCTCGACGCCGGCGAAGTCCATCGCATCGACGTAATATTTCTCCAGCATCCCGTGCAGCTCCTTTGCCTGCGAGAGCTTGAGCACCGCTTCCTCCAGCAGCTCCTTGACGCTGCGATTGTTGAACGCAAGCCGCGCGCGGCAGTTTTTCAATTCCGCCGTGGTGAGATAATTGCGCATATTGACGGTTTTGACCGATTCTCCCTCGTAGCGGTGCCATTCGTTGGCCGTCACGAACCCCAGCGACAGCGACGGGATGAGCAGATGCTCCAGTTTTTCCAGCGGCTCCACCGGGCAATAGCAGCCGTATACGGTATAGCCCATGCGGACCGCGGCGTCCCGCAGACGTGCCATCGCGATCGGCGCGATGCCGTGCTCGTCCTCAAAGACATAGACGCGGCGGCACAGCGCCTCCACCGTGTCAAAATAGCCGAAAACCCCATTGGGGGTGATGCCGCTGAGCAGGCGGCGCTTTTCTTTGCCTTCTGCGCCGACGCGGGGCAGCTCGGATTCCACGAGTCGGTCGACCATCAGCTGCAGCTTTTCCTTGCGGATGAGCGGCTCGATGAGGCTGAAGTTTTCTTTCATCGCGATGTTGGCTGTGCCGATGAATTTGTAAGCCATTTCATAGAGCTTGGTTTTCCGCTTGCAGATTTCGACGATTTTTTCCTTGTTCTCCACCAGCTTCGCCTTGTCCCAGCAATCGCCGAGGTTGATGATCTGATCGACCGCGCCGGGCCACTTGGGGTCGAGCGTATGCGGCGCCGTGCCGTCTGCGATGCAGCATTTTCCGTCGTCGAAAATCACGGCGTCGAGCGAATCGGGATCGGAAGAGCAATGGATGTATTCCACCGTGTCATCCCCGCGCTCGGCGGCCGCCGCGGCGATTTTTTTCATCAGGGTGGATTTTCCCGTTCCGGGGCCGCCTTTGAGAATGACGGCGTTGCGGGAATTTTCGTTGTACAGCTCGGAAAACAGGGAAACAAACCCCGCTGCGGAGTTTGCGCCCAAATAGAATTCAATGGGGTGATTTTCCATGAAGATACCTCCGTCTCGGGTGAAATTTGGTTTTATCCTTTTATTCTATGCGTCGCGGATGTCCGGCGTGCCAATCCACACATGCAAGCCGCAGACGCCGGGACCGCCGGACAGGATAAAAAAACGCCCTATAAGGAATTGTCTTCCCCAAGGGCGCCGGTTTTATGCTTTTGATTCAGTCTTCCAGAGCGTCGAGCTTTTCCTTGAGCCGCAGAAAATCTTCAAAGGCCTCCGGTTTCTGGTTCGGATTGCGCAGCAGGGCGGCGGGATGCAGCATCGCCATCATCAGCCGGCCGTCCTTCTCGATCCACTGACCGTGCTCTTTGGAAATCTTGATGTTGGGATTCATGATGCGCGCCGCGGCGATCCGTCCCAGGCAAACGATCAGCCGCGGATTCATGATCTCCAGCTGCTCGTCCAGCCAACGGATGCATTCTTCCTGCTCCTCCGGCAGCGGGTCGCGGTTCTTGGGCGGGCGGCATTTGACGATATTGGCGATATAAATATCCTCGCGCCGCAGCTCCACCGCGGCGAGCATTTTGTCCAGCAGCTGGCCCGCGCGCCCGACGAACGGCTCACCCTGCAGGTCCTCGTTTTCGCCCGGGCCCTCGCCGATGAACATCACCTTCGCGTGCTCGTTGCCCACGCCGAAGACCACATTGTGCCGCGTTTCCCACAGGCCGCAGCGTTTGCATTGCAGGCATTCCTCCCGCAGCGCCGCCAGATCCTTTGCCATATGTGCCCACACCTTTCACATTTTTTATCATCTTACCATATTCTTGGTCGTTTTGGCAATAAAATTGTCGGTTGCATTTGTTGTGAATATCCTGTATAATTCACTTATTAATACGGCATTAATGTGCCCGCGTTTGAAGCGCATCTATGCCAGACGCCGCGCATCGGACGAGTCCAGCGGCGCGGGACATAGCCGGCGCATAACGGGAAATATTAAACAGACAGCAGTAAAAGGCAGGACAGTGCGGCGCTTCTTTCGCGTTGGCGGCTCGAGGCCGAACGCCCGGTTGCCGCGCGTGGGCGCTCTTTGGCTGCCCGGCAGTCTAGCCAAAAAGGACGGTGGAACGTTTGCCCCGGAGAATTGCATTGCTCAACGATTCTTTCCCGCCGAAAATTGACGGCGTTGCCAATGCGGTGCTGAACTACGCGAAAATTCTGAGCAAGACGGATCAGGTGACGGTCATCACGCCGTATTACCCGCGCGTGGAGGATCACTATGACTTTGCCGTCAAGCGGTACTTTTCTTTGCCGGGAAGCAAGCGGCTGGGCTATCGGGTGGGCAACCCCTTCGCCGTGGAGAATGCGCGCTACGTGCTGCGCCGGCATCCGTTCGACGTGATTCATATGCACAGTCCCTTTGCGTCGGGGTTGCTGTCGCGCATGATCCACAAAAAGGATTGCGTGCTCATCGCGACCTATCATACAAAGTTTGAATATGACATAGAAAAGCGCGTGAAAAATAAACTTATGCGCCGCGTGGCGCGGCATTTCATCCTCAGCAATCTCAACGCCTGCGACGAAGTATGGGCGGTGAGCGAGGGCGCGGGCGAGTCGCTGCGCACGATCGGATACGAGGGACCGTATCATGTGATGCCCAATGGGACGGATTTCCCTGCGGGGCGCGCGCCGGAAAATGAGATCCGGGCGTTGGAGTTGCAGCTTGGGCTGGCGCCGGAGGAGACGCTGCTGCTGTTTGTGGGGCGCATGATGTGGTATAAAAATACACGGCTGATCATCGACGCCTGCAAAATCGCGCGGGAAGCGGGCTTCCGTTTCAGGATGGTGTTGTTTGGCGACGGGCACGACCGGCAGGAAATGATCGAATATGTCAAGCAGATCGGTATGTCCGACTGGATCCAGTTTCCGGGTGCGATCTATGATCGCGCGAAACTGTATGCCTGCTACAGCCGGGCTTATGCGTTTCTCTTTCCGTCCTCCTACGACACTTCCGGTCTGGTTGTCAAAGAGGCGGCAGCCTGCGGTTGCCCCTCTGTTCTGCTGCGCGGCAGCTGCGCTGCGGAGGGGGTGGAGGATGGGTTTTCCGGATATCTTTCCGAGACGGAGGACGCGCGCGGCGTGGCGGACAAGCTCATGGAGGCGCTGGCTGACCCGCAGCGCAACCGGCAGATCGGGGCCCAGGCGCAGCAGCATGTATATCTGTCCTGGGAAGATGCCGTCCAGCGTGCCAGCGAGCGTTATGACCTTTTGCTCGAGCAAAAGAGCGCAGAGCGCACCGGCCGCCGGAAGGGGAAGGCCGATTGAGATCACAGAAAAGGAACACGTCTGTGTAGGCCATGGATTCGGCTTATACAGGCGTGTTCCTTTTCTTCAGAAATATCGATACCCTCGGTGGACAAAGGGGAAACGTGGTTTTTCGCGGTGAAACGAGCGTCGGGCTGTGTTCTCCTCATTGCCGGGCGCGAGCCC
>CAJFTT010000068.1 GCA_904420005.1 Candidatus Tabaqchalia intestinavium
GGCTCGCGCCCGGCAATGAGGAGAACACAGCCCGACGCTCGTTTCACCGCGAAAAACCACGTTTCCCCTTTGTCCACCGAGGGTAGCATTATTGCAGAGCAGGCCTCTTCTGCCGGAAACCCACATAGCCGATCATAGCGCTCGATACGCATCGCTTAAAGCAGAAAACGAGGGCTGCCATCTTGCCAATCTGCGCGATGCTTTTTGCGCTAACAAAAAACGCACCGCGGCAATGGATGCCCGCGGCGCGCAAAGATGGACGCGCAATTTTACTATCAATTATTATAGTTTATCAGTAAAAATAAAAAATGCGCCGGCCGGCGTGAAACAGCAGCGGACGGCACAGCCCGGCCCACGGCGCTTTCGCGCCGGTGGGATGGGCGGAGGCTTCCTGGAAACCAGACGCGGTTCGGGCCGCCGAGGCGGTCGAAACTGGCATCCCACAACGGGAAGAATACTGCCAGGCGCCTGCTTGGCAGACGAAAACCGTGCTTTCCCCACGGGGGACAGCCGGGCGATCCCTTACCGCTCGACGCTCCAAAAAGCAACGCGCCTGGCGGCCAGAGCGGGCGGCGAGGGGCGTTGCCCATGCCGGTTTCTTTCCGGCGCCGGGCTCGCAGCGTTTATTATGAAAAAGCAGGCGATCCGCAGACGCCTGCAGCAGCCGGGCCGATACCCGGTAAAGAGGAGAACATCGCCCGCCGTTTCCTTGTCTTCGAAAAAACGCGCTCCCCTTCGCCCCGCTATATTAAATAATATAGAAGGGTTGAAATCGTACGTCTAATCCTTATTGTGTCAAAACCTGCGGCGCAAAAACTGCGGAAGAAAAAATTCGCATGCAGGCGGTCCCGAGGGGCAAAGGAGCGCTGCCGGGCCTGGCCGCTTGCCATGGCGCTGCCCGCCGCTTTCGCGCGCTGCACGCCCGGCGGCGATTCGAGCTGGCGGCGAGGGGCCCGGCCGCTTTTTCTGCCGCCGCGCCGCGATTGGATGGGCCGCGCCGGCATCATCAAGACGGCCGCGAGTTGGGGCGCTCGCCTGGCCTGCCGCGGTCAGCGGTCCTCTCGCTCCCCCGGCGGCAGGAGGCTTTCGCTCTCCAGCCGCAGCCGGTAAAAATACCGCAGCCATGCCGGCTGCGCAGCCAGAGATTCCTGCAGGCGGCGCAGCCGCCGCTTTCCCACCCGCCGGTCAAGCACGGCCAGCAGGCGCACCAGCGGCTGCGGGGAGGAAAGCGAGGCCCCGATGGGGCTTATGCAATATTCCTCTGCCGCGCGGCCAAAATCCCAGGGGGTGAACCGGCCCTGTTGGGCGGTTTCTTCCGCCAGCGCGGCATAGCATTCGCACAGGCTCTCGAATTCACCCTGGCGTCGGCCGGCCTGCGCGCTCAGCCAGACTTCTGTTTCCTGCGTCATGTTCAGCCGCTCGACGCCGTCGACCAGGATACAAACGCGGCCGGCGCTGTCGTGCGCGTGCCGGTACCGCGTGGCGAAATACCGCACCCGGCCGCGCAGCGCGGGGCAGAGCCGTTCTTCCTCCAGCAGTTGTCGCATTTCGGCCCAGGGCCTGGCCATGGGCAACGCCTCCTCTCCCGTCAGGCCGCGGCGCAGCGCCTTGGCCTGGCTTTTTCGCCGCGCGGCACAGCGGCTGCGCACCGGCGGCTTCCCTCCGATGGCGCGCGGGCGTCCTCCGCGCCGCCCGCGGCGTTGCCCGCTGCAGCAAGCGTCCCTGCCGCCGGATATACGCCGGGTTCTGGTGCGCCCGGCTGATTTCCTCGCTTGTGATAGGTTCCTGTAGCAGAAAAATAGTTTTTGCTGAAAACACACAACCGCTTCATACGTATTATACAATGTGGAAAAACGTTTGCGTAACGGTAATCAATCCATAAAATTTACAAATAAAATCTGTGCAATATGACGAATTTTCCCAAATCCCCCGGGTTTGCCGGTTTCCCTCTTGCAAACGCGGCGGGTTCTTGCGATAATAGAAACGGATATTTTTGCTCGCGGGCGGGGATGCCGCCGCGGGCTCCCGCATAAAAATCAAACGGAACGAAACCCGCAGCGCGACCGGCCGATTTCCCCGGACAATTGCGCTGCCTGTGTTTGTTGAGCGACTTTTTGAGAGGGGTTTTGACATGCCGGTCAATTGTGCCGTCATTCTCGCCGCGGGCGAAGGGAAGCGTATGAAATCGCAGAAGGCCAAGGTGCTGCAGGAAGTGCTTTTCAAGCCCATGCTCGACTGGGTCATCGACGCGGTGCACGCGGCGGGCATCGAGCAGATTTACGTCGTGACGGGCCATAACCGCGAGCAGGTCGAGGCGCACGTGCAGGGCCGCGTGACGACGGTGTATCAGGCGCAGCAGCTCGGCACGGGCCACGCGGTCATGCAGGCCGCCCCCATGCTCGAGCGGCATCGCGGGGCCAACTGCCTCGTGCTTTATGGCGACGCGCCGCTGTTCTCCGCCGCGACGCTGCAGGCCGCCGGCGCGCATCATGAGGAGAATCATCTCGCCGCGACGGTCATCACCGCTTTCACCACCGACCCGACCGGCTACGGCCGCATCGTGCGGGACGGCAACGGCCTGATCCAGGCCATCGTGGAGGACAAAGACGCCTCCGAGGAGCAGAAGCGCATCAGCGAGATCAACGGCGGGGCGTACTGGTTCAGCGTCGACGCGCTGCTGCCGGCGCTCGCCGCGCTGCGCAGCAACAACGCCCAGGAGGAGTATTACCTCACCGACGTGCCCTATTCGATGAATTTCAAGGGCCAGAAGGTGGGGGCTTATGTCGCGCCTTTCGCGGAGACCGCAGGCGCGAACGACCGCTACCAGCTTTTCAAGCTCAACGAAGCCGCGCGCAAGGCGATCCTGACGAACCATATGAACGCCGGCGTTTCCATCCCCTGCCGCGACGGCGTGATGATCGGGCCGGACGTGACGATCGGCCAGGATACGCAGATCCTGCCGGGGACCATCCTGCGCGGGCGCTGCGTCATCGGCCGCGGCTGCGTCATCGGGCCGGGCAGCGTCCTCACCGACAGCACCGTGGGGGACGAATGCGTCGTCAACCAGAGCCAGCTGACGCAGACCACGCTGGAGGCCGGCGTGACCGTCGGGCCTTTCGCGCACCTGCGGCCCGGCACGCACGCGCTCGAGCGCGTGCATATCGGCGACTTCGTCGAGGTGAAGAACTCCACCGTAGGCGCCGGCACCAAGCTGCCGCACCTGAGCTATATCGGCGACAGCGACGTGGGCGCGGGCGTCAACTGCGGCTGCGGCACCGTCACCGCCAATTACGACGGCCGGCGCAAATTCCGCACGAAAATCGGGGACGGCTGCTTCGTCGGCTGCCACACCTGCCTCGTCGCGCCGGTTTCGCTCGGCGAAGGGGCCTATACCGCCGCGGGCTCGGTGGTGACGGACGACGTGCCGGGCGGCGCGCTCGCCGTGGCGCGCAGCCGCCAGCAGGTCAAGCCCGGCTGGGCGGACGAGCGGCGGGCGCTCACGGAGGAAAAGGACGGCCAGAAAGGGAAATAACGCCGCGCAGAGAGAGGCGTTCGTGCGCGGCGGGTTTCCGCGGCGCTTTGGATAGTGGGAACTGGAAAATGAAAAATGGGGGACTGGAAACATGAATTTTCACGGCAAGGACATCAAAATCTTCAGCGCCAACTCCAACCTGCCCGTCGCGCGGCAGATCGCCTCGGGCCTCGGGCTGCCGCTGGGCAACTCGGAAGTGACGACCTTCTCCGACGGGGAGATCGCCGTCTCCATCAATGAGTCCGTGCGCGGCTCGGATGTGTTCGTCGTGCAGTCGACCTGCGCGCCGGTCAATAACCACATCATGGAGCTGCTGATCATGGTCGACGCCTTCAAGCGCGCCTCCGCCGCGCGCATCACCGCCGTCATCCCGTATTTCGGCTATGCGCGGCAGGACCGCAAGGCCAAGGCGCGCGACCCGATCTCCGCGAAACTCATGGCCGACCTGCTCACCACGGCCGGCACCGACCGCATCCTGACGATGGACCTGCACGCGCCGCAGATCCAGGGCTTTTTCAACATCCCGGTCGATCACCTGCTCGGCGTGCCCATCCTCGCGCCCTATTTCATTGAAAAATTCCGCGGTCGGGACGACCTCGTCGTCGTCTCGCCGGATCTCGGCTCCGTCACCCGCGCGCGCAACTTCGCGCAGCGCATCGACGCCCCGCTGGCCATCGTCGACAAGCGGCGCGCCAAGGCCAACGTCTCGGAAGTGATGAACATCATCGGCGACGTGCGCGGCAAGACCGCCATTCTCGTGGATGACATGATCGACACCGCCGGCACGCTGTGCAACGCCGCCCACGCCATCATCGAGGTCGGCGGCGCGACGGAAGTTTACGCCTGCGCGACGCACGGCGTGCTTTCCGGCCCGGCCATCGAGCGCATCGAAGCCTCCCCCATCAAGCAGCTCATCCTGCTCGACACCATCCAGCTGTCTGAAGACAAGAAACTCAACAAGATCCTGCAGCTGCCGGTCGCGCCGGTCTTCTCTGAAGCCATCGAGCGCATCTACGAAGACAAACCGGTTTCCACGCTGTTCATCTGATGGCGCCCCTCCCGCGGCGTGCCCGGCCCCGGCTGCGGCTCCGCCCGGGAGGGGTTCTTTGCGGCGGACGCGGCGGGCTTTATGCCGGCGGGCGGTGCGCGCGGGGGCGGCGAGCGTTCCATACGCTCGATGACCGACGCGCGATCTGGGTACGCCGCGGCGACGGCCGCTGCCTGCTTTCCCCGCCCCGGTATCAGCGGAGCGGGGGCAGCGCGCCCAGTGCGGGAGAAATGGAGCAAAATGCGTTTTTGCCGGGCGGCGCGCCGCCTGTAGCTTGCCCGCCCGACACGGGCGATTTCGCGGGGCGCGCGCGGGACTCTTCCAACCTGCGCCGGGACGAAGCGTAGGCGGCAGCGCGTCCGGGCGAGAATGGCGGCTCCCCCCGGACGATTTTCCGCCGGCTTGTGCTGCCCGGCGCGCGCAGAAGGATTGCGGCCCGGCTGCTTCGCGCGCGGGGACGGCCGCCGTCCCGCCTGCGGCGCGCGTTTGTTTTCGGCCCCGTGCTGTCCGTCCGGCGCAGGGGCGAGCGGGAAAATGGGCGTTGATCCTGCATGCGCCGCGCCGCGTGCGCGGAAACAAAAACGAGCTTCCCCAAGCGCCGGCCGGTGTTCTGTCCGCTGCTCCGTGCGCATAGGGAGGAAAGCGCCGTGGGAGACCAGGGCGGCTTCGCGCCCAACGCTGCGCCGCGCGCATGAGGAGGAAAGTTTGCCGCCCGTCTCGGGCGCCGGCGCTCACCCCGGTTTTATGCAAGCTGCATTTTTCACACCAGCCTGTCAGGAGGGTTCATCATGATCCTGCGCAATTTTCTCGACGCGGAGCTGACCGAGCTGCCGCATTGCCACGACGGCGACGGCACGCTGCTGCACGCCGACCTTTTCGAGCCGGCGCAGCTGGCGTCGGCGCTGCGCTTCGTGCATTATACGGTGCTGCCCAGCGGCACCTCCATCGGCCTGCACACGCACGGCGAGGACAATGAGATCTATATCATCCTCTCCGGCAACGGCATCGCGGAGGTCGACGGCGAGCGGCAGGAGGTCTCGGCGGGCGACGTGCTCGTCAACCCGCCGCACGGCACGCACGGGCTGTTCAACACCTCGCTGTTTGATATGCGCATTCTCGTCATCGAGGCGGGCATGGAGCGCTGACGGGCCACTGCGCGCGGGGTGCCCCGGCTTGTGCGCTTTGGCCGCGGTGGCGCGGCGATATGTTTGCTGTGGTTGCCAGCGCGGACTGGGATAAGCCCCGGCTGCGCGGGCATCAAGGCGGCGCCTGGCTGGCTCGGCAGACCGCGCCGTGTAGGGGTGCGGCCGTTGTGCATCCCCTCCGGCCCGCCCCCACGGCGGCAGGGGCGTAGCAGCGCTGATCGCCGCCTTTGCCGGTTCTCGCGTATGGCGGCGGATCGCGCAATTTCTTTCCCGCAATTTCACCCCCAGCGCCGCCCGGCGGGCGGTATCGCCTCCGGGGTCGATTTTCAAGGAGGTTCCCATGACGATTCTCATCCCGGCCTATCTCCCCGACGAGCGCATGGTCGCGCTGGTGCGCGAGCTGCGCGCCGCCTGCGGGCATAAGATCCTGCTCGTCAACGACGGCAGCCCCGCGCAGCACGATCCGTATTTCGCCGAGGCCGCGGCGCTCGGCGCGGTGGTGCTGCGCCATGAGAAAAACCGCGGCAAGGGCGCGGCGCTCAAAACGGGCTTCGCCTGGGTGCTCGCCAACGACGACGGCGGCTGCGTGACGGCCGACGCCGACGGGCAGCACCTGTGCAAGGACATCCTGCGCGTGTGCGACGCGCTTGCCGAGACGCCCGATCTGCTCATCATCGGCGGCCGGCGCTTCACCGGCAACGTGCCGCTGCGCAGCAAGCTGGGCAACATCGCCACGCGCATCACCTTCAATAATCTCACCGGCAACTACCTCGGCGACACGCAAACCGGCCTGCGCGGCATCCCGCGCGGCAAGCTGCGCGCTCTCATCGAGCTGCCGGGCGACCGGTTTGAATATGAGATGCGCATGCTGCTGCGCGCCCGCGCGATGGATATGGAGATGCGGGAGATCCCCATCGAGACGGTCTATCTTGACGACAACGCCTCCTCCCATTTCCGCACGTTCCAGGATGCGGCGAAGGTCTATCTCCCCGTGCTGGCGGCCGGCGCGGGAATGCTGCTGGCCATCGTGGTCGATCTCGTTGTGTTCGCGCTGCTGCTGCCGCGCTACGGCGTGCTGGGCGCGTATCTCTCCGCGCGGGGCGCGGCTGTCGTAGTGCGCGGGGCGGACCTCGTGCTGCGCCGCCGCGGGCTGCCGGTGCCCAATCGGAAGCTGCTGCGCTTTGTGCTGATGGCCCTGATCTTCTCCTGCCTCGGCCTCGGGCTGACGATGCTGGGCGTCTTGGTGCTGCCCATCCCGGTGTTTGTCATCAAGCTCATCGCCGAGCTGATTGTGGCCGTGCTGCTCAATTTCTGCAAGGCCCACGCGCGCCGCTGAGGCGGCCGCACCGCATAAATTCGCCCTGCGCTGCATATAGCAAAGGATAGAACGACCGAGCGGTCGGGACGCGCCGCGGCTGCGGGGATGCCCGCGCGGCCCGCGTCCCGGCCGCCCGCTTTTCCTGCCGGGGCCATGTTTTGACGAGGAGGGCTTTCATGCATTCTTTCGATTCCCTGCGCGCGCAATATCCCGTGTTTCGCTACCGTGGTTTTTCGGTCACGCCGGAGCGGGAGGCCGTGCGCGTGCAGTATGATTTCGCCGTCGATGGGCTGACGGAGTTCGCCCCCACGTGGGTGCTTCCCTGCCGCGATCCCGCCGCCTTCCCCGGAGAGGATCCCGCCGTGCGGGCGCTGCTGTTTTCCATTGGCATGACCGAGGCCGTCAGCTACTGGAAGGCCGCCTGCCCGCCGCGCATGCTCGTCTCCGCCGGGCCGCTGGACGCCGCGCAGATCGCCTGGTGGAAGAAGCTGTATTTCCATGGCCTGGGGGAATTTTTCTACAAAAACGGCATCCGGACCAGCGAGGCGGACTTCCTCACCATCGAATGCGACGCGCCGCCCGCCCCACTGCCCCGTCCCCTGACCCCGCCGCAGGCGGGCTGCCTGATCCCGGTCGGCGGCGGCAAGGATTCCGTCGTCACGATGGAGCTGCTGCGCGCCTTCCCGCAGGAAAAGACGGCCTACCTCATCGGCGCGGGCAAAGCCGGCGTCGCCACGGCGCGCATCGCCGGCTTCGATGCGGCCGGCACCGTCTCCTTCGCGCGCACGCTCGATCCGCGCCTGCTCGCGCTCAACGCCGAGGGCTTCCTCAACGGGCATACGCCCTTCTCCGCGCTGGTGGCTTTCTCCGCCGTGCTCGCGGCGTATCTCGGCGGCCGGCGCTACGTCGTGCTGTCCAACGAGGGCAGCGCCAACGAGAGCACCGTCGCCGGCTCCGACGTCAACCATCAATATTCCAAAAGCCTCGAGTTCGAGGCGGATTTCCGCGCCTATCTCGCGGCGCATCTGCCCTGCGGCGTGGAATATTTCAGCCTCCTGCGCCCGTTTCACGAGATCCAGATCGCCCGCTGCTTCACGCGTTACCCGCAATATTTCGGCGCGTTCCTCAGCTGCAACGTGGGCAGCAAAACGGGGCGTTGGTGCGCCAAATGCGCCAAGTGCCTGTTCATCTGCCTGATGCTCGCGCCGTTCCTGCCGCCGGAGACGTTGCGCGGCATCTTTGGGCGCGACCTGCTGGACGATCCCGCCATGCGGGAGGATTTCCGCAAGCTGCTGGGGCTGGCGCCGGAGAAGCCGTTCGAGTGCGTGGGCAGCCGCGCGGAGGTTTCCCTGGCCTGCGCGCTGGCGGCGGAGGCTTGCGACGCGCGGGGCGAGGCGCTGCCGCTGCTGCTGCGGGAATACCGCGCGCTCGCGCTGCCCGCGCCGGATCGCGGCATGCTGCGCGCAAAAAGCGAGGCGCATTTCGTGCCGGACGCGTTTTTGCCGTATCTGACGCCGCTTTACACCTGAACGCGGCCCGCGGACAGGCCCGCCGGCGGGAGCAAGCGGCCCGCCGTCCACCGGGAGAGAACGGTCGGCTGCGCCGCGGGCGCGCCCGGGTGTGCCCGCCGCACCCGGCCGGGCGCTGCATCGCCCTCCTGAGATCACCTGCTCGGAAAGGAAGGATTCCCATGCTGCTGTTTGTCGAATATCCGCCCTGCTCCACCTGCCAGAAGGCCCGCCGTTTCCTGACGGAGCGCGGCGTGGCGTTCGAATCCCGCAACATCAAGACGCAGCCGCCCACCGAGGCCGAGCTGCGCGCCTGGCACGCGGCCAGCGGCCTGCCGCTGCGCCGGTTTTTCAACACGAGCGGCCTGCGCTACCGGTCGCTCGGCCTCAAAGACCGGCTCGCGGCGATGGACGAGGACGCGCAGCTCGCCCTGCTCGCGACGGACGGCATGCTGGTGCGCCGGCCCATCGCCGTCGCGGAGGACGGGCGCGTGCTCGTGGGGTTCCGCGCGGCGGAATGGGAGCAGCTGCTCGGCTGATCGCGCTGCGCCCGCGCGCCGGGCGGGAGAGAAAAATCGTGGCCGGCGCGGGCCGGGTATCGGCGCTGCACCCGTCTGCTGCGCCTGCAGGAGGATCGACGCGGCCCCTTTTGCAAGCGCGCCGGACGGCGCGGCCGCGGCGGTGTGCCGCATCGGACGGCCCACAGCGGCTTGGAGGCGTGCGCTCTGTCCAACTGCGCTACCGGGACATTTTTTATAAATTCGAAAATACCCTCGGTGAACAAGGGGCAACGCGCCCAGCGGTGGCTGGAACGGACGCAGGGGCGCATTGGGGCACCCTCCGTAAGGAAGGTGCCCCAAATTTTGTCTATATGTTTAGCGAGCATCGGATTTTGACGCCAAAATCCATAATTTCAACTATTTCTTGTTTTATAGTAACATATGTCATATAATAATTTCAGATAATGAAGGAAGAAGTGAAAAAATGTTCACGAGCATAACTGTTTGTCTTGATATGTTTGGTTGTCCGAATCGGTGTAAGCATTGTTGGGTTGGACATTCTCCAAACGGCAATTTGAAAAATGATGATTTGAAATTTCTTGCAGAAAAATTTCGCCCATTTACAAACTGCTTAACAGTTTATGACTGGTATCGCGAACCGGATTATAAAGATAACTACAAAGAGCTTTGGGATTTATGCAATAGTCTTTCAGATACTCACGAAAAACACTTTGAACTTATCAGTGTTTGGCGTATAGTTCGCGACAAAGAATATGTAAAGTGGCTTTCTTCACTCGGATTAAACGCGGCTCAGCTTACTTTATTCGGAGGGCAGGAAAAAACAGATTATTATACTGGTAGAGAAAACGCATACAACGAAATATTAGAAGCAATTGAAATATTAGTTGAAAATAGAATTTCCCCCCGCATACAAGTTTTTGTTAACAAAGATAATATTGATGAACTTCCGTTTATCGAAAATCTCATTAAAAGCTTAGATTTAGAAAATCGTTGCAAATCTTTTGGCGGAGAATTTTCACTATTTTTGCATCAAGGCTCTTGCGACGGCGAAAACGAAAAATTATATGCCATCCGAGTAACTTCAGATGATTTGCACAAAATTCCGCAAACGCTTGCAAAGTATACATTAAAGCATTTTAATAAAACAAATATGGAAGAGGTGTTCGGAAAAACAGAACAGGTACTTTACGAGGAACTGATAAATGATAATTCGACGGCAAGTTATGTGAGCGATACTCCTGTTTTCTACATAGATAAAGAGTTTAATGTTTATCCGAACGTGACTACTCCTGAAGTGGCTTGGGTTTTAGGTAATTTAAAAACGGATAAAATAGAAACTGTACTTGAGAACTATGCCGAAAGCAAAAGTGTTGCACAACATACTCGCCTGACGGTTCCCCTTTGCAACATTGTTCAATCACAAGGTGATTGTAAAAGCCAAAGATTATTCGCTAAAGGCGATTATATAGAATATCTGCTAAATAAATATTGTAGAAAATGAACGTAAGCTGGCTCAAACAAAATGTACACTGCCCCGAATGGGCAATTTTGTTTCCTTATGTAGCCTCTCCCTTCGGCGGGCGTCTCGTTTTGTGAAGAAACCAGAATGGCGCACGCTGGCGCGCCCGCCGTCCTGCCGCGGCCTCGTCCGTGCCCCTTCCCTTCCACCGCTGGGGCCATAGTGTTTTTCGGGCGGAAAACAGGCGCTGGCCTCGCCGACGAGGCCGCCGGGCGCTCGCCCGCGGGCGAGGAAAACACAGCCGGCCGCCTGGTTGGCATCACAAAAACCGTCTTTCCCTTTGCCCACTGAGAGTAAAATAACGTTCCAAATTTAGACTCGAATTATCTGCCGCTCGAGGCGGCGGACCGCTCTATCCAGCTGCGGTCCATTTTTCTGCACAGCCTGCAAGAGAAAAGGGCCTGGCAGGCGTGTGTTCCAACCCACCCTTAGAAGGCGGCTATGGGATGGTGTTCCCGCCCCGCGCCCGATATTATGCGCCCGGGGGAATCTGCCCGGCGGCCCGTCCGCCAGGCAGGTTCCCCCGGGCTTTGCCGTTCGCTGGTGCGCGGCCGGCCCGGCTGGCCACAGGCCGGGGGCCGGATAAAGGCAGCCTCCGATCGCACGCCGCGCCGGCCGGCGGCGCTTTTGGGGAAAATTTTCGTCAGAGCCGGCAGCCGGCAGGACGGCCGGGGAAAGACCGTCGCCCGGCCGCCGCCTCTCCGCCGGGGGCGGCGAAGGCTTTGGCTTTTTGGGACGAGGGCCGGGAGACGGCCCTTTTTTGCGCGCTGCCCGCCGTTCCCGGTCGGGACCCTGCGGGCGTTGCCGGCGCGCCGCCCCCGGACGTTCACGCCCGGCCGCCGGAGGACAGCAAAACCGCCGCCGCGCTGCAATCGAGCGCGGCGGCGGTTCCTGGAATCGAGGGACGATGCGGCGGCGGGGCAGCTCAGATCTGCCAGACGACGCGCAGCAGCGCGAGGCCCAGCGCGCCGGCAGGCCCCAGCGCCACGGATGTACCGACCGTCAGGGCGTTGACCGGCAGCGTGATGCCGGTCAACGGCGAGAGGCACACCACCGCCACGACGGTCAAAAGGCCCAGGATCGCGCTCATGACGAACGCGCCGAGCATCCTTTTCTTGAACAGCAGATACAGGAGCGGGGGCACGAGGACGACGGCGGCGACGATCTGCCAGATCAAACGGTCATCCCGCGGCTTTGCCGGACTCGAGCTTGGCGCGCCGCATCAGGTAACGGTAGCGCGTCTCCAGCGCCTGCAGCTCGAAAATCGCGGCTTCCACCAGCGTCTCGTCCTCCGCCATCGAAAAGCGGTTGTTGGCCTGCGCCATCTTCCGCTGCACGTCCTCCAGCTGCTCCCGGATGGTGGGCTCTGCCTCTTCCCTGGCCTCCTGCCGGCGGAACAGCCCCAGGATCTCCCCCAAAACGTTTTCCATCGCGAACACCGTCCTTCCAATCTATTCTATGCACTTATTGTTGGATGGTATTCCCAGCATTATACATTCGCGGCAGACTTTGGCGGAAGATTTATCCCGGCGCCGCGAAGCAGGGGCGACGATTGGCGGCAGCCCGCACGCCGCACGGGAGAAGAAGCAGGGAAAGCAGACGCCCGCTTTTATTCATAATTTATTCGTCTTCCGTGCCGATATATATATATATATATTAGTATAAAGAAATTTGAAATACTGAAATATGTATGGATTTTAATTGACATTTTAACGTGAAAATAGTAAAATTTATTTTGGAAATTCTTCAAAAACGCATGTTGGATCCAGGCGGCGGCTGCGCTGCGCGCATTTTCCTGCGGATGGAAGATTGTCTGCCGGGCGGGGTGCAGCAATTTTACGGAGGGATGAGAAATGCAAACCGCGGTTCGAAAAGGCAATCTTCGGCGCATTCTGATTGTCGTTGGCATCGTTCTGGTGCTGGCGATCATTGGAACGCTGGTCTATCTGTTCGGGATCGACATGAAACGGGATCGCTATTACCAGCCCGAGGTGTCGCAGGTAAGGCTGGCGCACATCCTCGACGAACTTAAACAGCCGACCCGAATGGGGTTTGAAACTTTCACAGTGGAGGAGCGCGGCAGAGAGGGAATCTATTGCATCGCTGCGATGGATGATTTGGGACGTGAGGAAGTGGAAGGCGGCCCTACTACAATTCAGCAGTTTGCGGGCCAGTACAATCAATACCTGGTTTTCCCTGCACAGGACATAGAAATGGAAATAGAAGATGTCCAGTACGTGCCGCTGTGGTCATCGTGGGATCGCGGCCAGCCAGACTATCGCGGGAACTTATATGCTGAAATATCTGGTGAAGAGGAGGCTGCGGGCAAGCCCAATTATCGACGGCAGTTTTTGGTAACCCTTCGCATAGGGGAAAACTATTACACGCTCCGCGGTTTCTGCAAATCCGATTCCTTCTATGACTTCCTGCAGGAGGCCGTGCAGCTGGCGAACGAAAACTTCGGCGCGGCCGCGGCGGCGTGAAGGGGAAACCTGCGAGGGAAGGGCTCGCCCGGCGGCAGGATTTGGCGAGGTGGAAAAGATGAAAAGGCTGCAAAAGGTAAGGGAGCTTCTCCGCGAGGACGACGTGCAGGCAATAGTCAGCATCCTTCTGGCTTTTTTGTTTATCTTTCTCCCGTTGGCCTATCTGTATTACGACGACCATAGTTCCACCCTTCGTTATCCTGCCGTATCGCAGAAAAAGCTGCCCGACATTCTCGGCGCGCTTTCCCAGCCTGCCACGCTCGGAGAGGAGACCTTCGTCGTGGAGGAACGCGGGAAGCAGGGAATTTATTGCCTCTCGGTTATGGAGGATGCGCAGGGCAGTGAAACCTTTGATACCGCAAAGTTCTTTTCACCAACACTATATTTTGACCTGCCTGAGCAAGACGCGGAGATCGTGGTTGAAAAAGCACGATACATGCCGTGGATTCGTGCAAAGCGGTACGATGAATATTCCGGCAATCTCTATGCGCAGTATACGAATTCCGAAGAAGCGGCAAATAAACCTAACTATCGCCATCAGCTTTCCACCACCATTCGCAAAGGAGAGTATTACTACAAGTTTGTGGGTTTCTGCAAATCCGATTCTTTTGATGTCTTCCTGCAGGAGGCTGTGCGACTGGTAAATGAAAACTTCGGTGCGGCAGAAGAGACGGCACCGTGAGGGGGAAGCCGGCAAACGCCTCTTGCAGCAACCCGGCGCGACGATCCCCGGACCTGGCGGGAGACGGTCGTCCGTCTTGGCCGCCGCGGACGCTTGCGGCTCCCCGGCCGCTTTTCCGGCGGTCGCGCGCTTCCCGGGGCCCCGGCCGCCCGGCTTTGCTCCCGGCCCTTCCCCTTTCGGGCGGCCGGCCGCGGTGACGAACGGGCGCGGCAGGCGGATCGGCCTTTTCACAGGCTCCGGCGGGGCCGCCCCCGTCCTTGACGAGCGAGATCCGCCGGAGCCCGGCGGGGATGGGATTCGCGCTTTTTCTCTTGCGGACAGGCCCGCCGCATGGTACAATAAACGAAACGATGCGGCCTGGGTTCTGGCGCTGCGTATCACAGGGCGCGCAAGGGAGGACTGGAAAATGCAAATACTTTCGCAGCGGCAGCGCCGCGAGACGGAAAATCTGCTGTTTCTGATGATCGTCACGGCGGCGGGGCTTCTGCTGCGGATTTCGCTGTTTCCCTTCGAGTCGGGGGATTACCATCAGTTTCTGCACGGCTGGTTCGAGACGCTGCAGCAAAACGGCGGGATCCGCGCCATCGGGATGGAGATCGGCGACTATATGCCGCCGTATTTTTATCTGCTGAGCCTGCTGACCTATCTGCCCATGCGGGATCTGTTCTCCATCAAGCTGCTGTCCGCTGTGGCGGATGTGGTGCTGGCCTGCTTCGTCTGCCGCGTGGTCAACCTGCGCTTCCCCGACCGGCAATATGGCTATCTCGCCTATGCGCTGACGCTTTTCTGCCCGACGGTGGTGCTCAACAGCGCCGTCTGGGCGCAGTGCGACGCGATCTTCACCGCCGCGCTCGTCGCCTGCCTGTATTACTGCATGACCGGCAAGGACTGGAAGGCGATGGTCGCGTTCGGCGTGGCGTTTGTCTTCAAGCTGCAGGCGGTATTCTTCGCGCCCTTCCTCGCGGTGCTCGTGCTCAAGCGGCGCCTGCGCTGGCGCACGCTGCTGGCCGTGCCGGCGGTCTATCTCATCAGCATCCTGCCCGCCGCGATCGCGGGCCGCGATTTCCTCGACCTGCTGACCGTCTATTTCCGCCAGGCGGGGCAATATTCCATGATCTCCATGTTCGCCACCAACCTTTATACCTGGATCCCCACCGGCTGGTCGGAATATCTCGGCACGCCGCTGGTCATCTTCGCGCTGACGGGCATCTTCATCGCGGTGGCCGCCCTGTACCGCAAACGTTTCGCCATGACGGGGGAGATCCTCGTTTCCCTGGCGCTGTTCTTCGCGATGCTGGTGCCGTTCCTGCTTCCGCATATGCACGAGCGGTATTTTTACCTCGCCGACGTGCTGTCGCTGGTGTTCGTGTTCTATTTCCCGCGCAAGCTCTATGTGCCGGGCATCATGATCCCCGCGTCGATCTTCGCCGTGTGCCATAATCTTTTCGGCACGGAATTTGTGCAGGTGGAGCTGGTCAGCGCGCTGGTGCTGGTGGATCTGATCCTGGTCGGGGCGCATACGGCGCGGCTGCTGTTCGCGTCGGGGGCCGCGATGCGCGCGGAAGCGGAGACGCCCGCGCCGGCCGCATCGATGCAGGCCGCGCCGGACCGGCCGGAGGCCGACCCGATGCAGACGCCCGCCCCGTGACGAAATGCGCGATACCGGGCGAGGAAAATACAAACAGGAGATATGCGCCGGAATATTACAAAATGCATATGGCCTCCCTGGGCTGGCCCAGGGAGGCCATATGCATTTTACATGGTGTTGACAAACGCGCGGTGGCAGCTGGCGCAGGACGGATATAAAGTTATAGGTGAAAACGCAAGGCCGCCTTTTATGCGATCTTGGAGTTCCAACAGAAGGAAGGATACGGCGAATGGAGGATATCATTCTTTACGCGAGCCGGTACGGGACCGCCCGCCGGTATGCCGAAGCGCTTTCCGCGCAGTCGGGCCTTCCGGCGCTGCGCGCCGCCGACGCGCCGCCGCTTGCGGACAAGCGCACGATCGTGTATCTGGGCGGTTTGTATGCCGGCAACGTGCTGGGATTGCGAAAAGCCATGCGGGGCCTCTCCCTGCAGGACGGGCAGCGGCTGATGCTTGTCACGGTTGGCTTGACCGACCCCGACGCGCCCGGGGCCAAGGAAAGCATTCGCGATTCCCTGCGGCGGCAGCTCCCTGCCGCGCTGTTCGACCGGGCGGAATTGTACCATCTGCGGGGCGGTATTGATTACGCCGCGCTCTCTATGGGACATCGGGCGCTGATGGCGCTGATGCATCGTTCCCTGCGCGGGACGCCGCCCGAGCGATGGACCGCGCAGGATCGCGCCGTGCTCGAGACTTATGGCGAACAGGTGGACTTCACGGATTTCCGCGCGCTGGCCCCGATCCTCGCACAGCTGCGGCGATGAAGCCGGGGCGTTGCCAGGTGGCTTTTGCAACGCAAGAGAGGAGCGGATACGATGCAAAAATCCCGCGGCGCCCGGTTTGCGCGTTGGGCGGCCAAAGTGATCGTGTCCTATGCGGCGTTTTTTGTTATCGGGACGCTGCTTTCCCTTGTGCCGGCCGGGCGGCTGGGCCTGTCGGAGACCGCGTTTTTTAGCCTTCGCATGGCGATCATGCTGCTCGGCCCGGTTTACCTGACGCTCATCATAAGAATCGGGATGGCTTTTGCGCAGATGGGGCGCGGGGGAGGAAAGGTCCCGGCGAAAACCGGCCGGGGCGCTATGTTCGCCCCGGCCGCGCTGCTGGTGCTTGCGAACCTGTCTGATGCACGGACGGTTTCTGACCTCGCGGACGGCGCTGTGTGCGGTCGCGGGCTGCGGAATCTGCGCGGCAGCCGGCGGTATCCGCTGCGGGGCGAACGCTTCCTCCAGGTGTTCCTGCCAGTCGGGGTGTGCCTGCTGCTTCTGGAAATCCTGACGCTGCTGGTTTGCATTGTCGTCGCAGCGCCGCTGCCACGCGCCGCGAGCAATTCCTTTCTCCTTTTGATCTTTCTGACGCTTCTTTTCTTGCTGCTGACACCGCTCGTCCTCTCCCTCGTCTCCGGCTTTCAGGGGGATCGCGCGGCATATGGGCAGCGCCTTGCCCGGCGGAAGCAGGCGGCCGAGCGCGCGCAGATGCAGGTGCTGGAAGCTGATCCCGCGCGCCGCCGGCGGTATCTGCGGCTCCCGAAGCTGCTGTTTTTGCTGGTCTGCCCGGGCTGCCTGCTTCTGAGTATCGCTGTGCTTGCGCTCACGCGGGATGCGCAGCCAACGCCGGCAATCGCGCTGCTGCGGCAGGCATCCATGGCGCTGGCCGCGGGCAGCTTTTTTGCCGGGTTCCCGCTTTTTCTCTATTGGGCCAACTGCGCCGGCACTTCCAAGGTGCAGAAAATTTATCTTGCAGGCGCGCAGCTGTATTATACCGGGTACAGCGGCAGCATGGAAGAACGGGTGGAGTTTACCTTCGAGCTTGTGCGGCTGGAGGCCTATCGCGTGGGGAAACGCGCCGTCCGCGTTCGTGGGCAATTTGTAAAGACGACGCGCGATGCCTATGGGACGCACCGCGGGGACGTCTTGTGCAAAACGCTGTGGATTCCCCGCACCTTCCCGCCCGCGCAGGAGCAGGCTCTGCTGCAGACGCTGCAAACGAGATATAGGCAGGACGGCAACCGGATGTCCACAGACACTGCGCCCGACGGAGGTGATCGATTTGTATAAATCAGTGGTGATTCCCTATTCTCCCAGGGCTGGGGAGATGGCCAGCAAGATGGAGGAGGCCGCCAATCGTATGGAACAGGAAGGTTTTGCGCTTGTTTCCTGCTGCGTTCTGCCCTCCTGCACGGGGATTCTTCTGTTCAGGAAGGCGGAGGCGCCGGACGCGTGACGGAGAGATGGTTGGAAGGCCCGGCGGCCGAGAGAAATACAAAACGAAACTTGCAGTCAAAACAACGGCTTCGGGCCGAAGAAAAGCAGTGTAATTTCCGCAGGCTGCTCGATGCCATGTCCGCAGCCGCCGCGTCGAACAACCTGTCAGGCGCGGCCCTCCGCCGTCGGCGCGCTGTCGGGCGGCGGCAATGCGGGCAGATGCGGCATGGGAAAATCGTCCAAACGGCGGGGGAGAATTTTCACATTTCTGACAAAAAAGTGGTAATTCGATTGACATTTTCAAAGAAAATGGGTATTATAATAGTATGCAGTGAAACCCTTGTGTTTTGCACAGGGAATTGAAGGAGGAGAAACAGCATGAAAAAGTTTCTGGCAATGACATGTGCGCTGTCGATGGTGCTGGCGCTGGGCGCGACGGCCTTCGCGGCGGATGACGACAACCTGGCCCTGGATGCGACGGCCTTCGCTTCGAGCGAGAAGGACGGCGAGCCGGCGTCCAACGGCAACGACGGCAGCGACAGCACTAACTGGACGATCGCGGCGCAGACGACGATCGGCGAGGATCTCTCCTACGGCGAAGACGTCTATTTCGGTCTCGACTTCGGCGCGCCGACGGAATTCAACAAGATCGAGATCTCCTTCGGTGCAGACCGTCCCGCGGCCTCCACGAAAGGCTATGTGATCGAGGTGTCCGACAACGGCACCGACTGGACGGAAGCCGAAGGCGCGACCTACACCTATGCCGAGTATGACAACACCTTCGATAAGATCGGCGACACGGTCGACGTCGTGACGTTCTCGACGCCGGTCACCTCGCAGTATGTCCGCATCCACTATTTGACGGCCACCATCAAGGAGAAAGCCAATCCGGGCCTGCATGAGTTCATGGTTTACAACGTGGAAGGCGGCGCGACCGCGCCGGAGACCCCGACCACAGGCGTTGAATTCCCGATGGTTTTCGCAATCACTGCGGTTGCCGCGGCGGCCTGCATCGGTATGCTGAAAGTTGCGAAAAAAGCTCGCTGAGTGATCGCATCCATCTCTAACGCGGCATAAAAACAGGAGGGCAGTTTCAGCTGCCCTCCTGTTTTTTGTCCCGGTCCGATTGGCGGCGGGCGCGCGTTGTGCGCGGGGCCGCCCGCGCGGGCGGCCCCGCCCCGGCGGCGTCACGGCTCTCCGGTCCGGGCTGTCCGCGCCGCGCTACGGCGCGCGGCGCAATTTTTCGCCCCGTTCGGATCCGTACTCCTTTGCGGGCGCGGCAGCCCGAATTCCAAGGCCGCCCGGCGCAACGGCGCCGGGCGGCCTTGGTTGACCTAGGACGGTCCAAGCCTGTCCTGCTTCCTCGCTTCGCGCCACCGACCGCCGCCTTTCAGCGCAGCGGCTTGCCGCAGCGGGGACAGAAAGCGGCATCCTGCGGCACGCGCGCGCCGCAGGCGGCGCAGGTCCTTCTCACCGTGCCCGGCTGCACAATTTGCAGATGCTGCGGCAGCAACACAACCGGCTCGCCGCGCTCCAGCTGCCGGCCGATCTCCCGGTCAACGGCATAAACGGTTCCACAGCAGGGCGAAGTGGCGAAATACTGTGTGTTCCAGCGGAACAGCGGAAAAAAATAGGCCGTGAAGGACTCATAGGTTTTGCAAATGGCAAGCTGGGTCTGGCAGCGGCAGAGCGGGCAGAAATACGCGGCGGTGCCCAGATCCTTGCTCTGCGACTGCACGCCAAATAAAAACAGCATGCATGCGACTCCTTTCCCTGTGTGATTTCTATTCGGCCCGCGAAGGGCCAAGCTGCCGGCAAGCCGCCAAGGGAAACAGCGAAGATTCCACGCGCGCGCCCGGCGGGCGTTGTGCCTTTCCTCCCGGCTTTTGCGGCTCCAACGGGCAGCGCCCGTCCCAAAACGACGGTACGGATCCGCCGCCTGTTGGGGTGGCCGCGGGCGCCGCGCTGGGGCTGCCGCGGCGCTGGACGGCGTTCCCTTTCGCGCGCTTCTGCTTGGGGCCTGCAGCGCAGGCGCAGGTACGGCTTTTTCGCCGCTGATTCCGCGCATCCTGTCCCGGCTCGCGCCGTGGCGTTTCCCCTCCTCAGGCAGCGCAGATTTCCGCCCTTCAGAGCGCGGCCGGGAACGCCCAGCGGCGCTGGGCGCGCCGCGCGCCCGGAAAAACGGCAGCCTGATCCCGCACGCCTCAACACGCGTTACACAGTTGCACCCGTGCGCCGCAGCGGCCAGCGCCGGCTCCCACCCGGCGTATACGGATTTCCTCGGTCGCCGGCCAACCATCGCGGCCGGTAGGGATTCCCCCAGCGCGCACGGATTTCGCCCAGCGGCTGGCGGGCGTTGTGCCGCCCGCCAGCGCAACATGGATTTCGTTGCCGCAAAGCCGGCGCAAAGTCACGCCTGCGGCTCCTCCGGCGCGGCGGAGGACAGCAGCGCACCGCCCACGGTCGCGAGATCCCCCGTCAGCAGCGCCAGCATCCCCGTATAGCACAGCGTGGGGTCGCGGCGAAACTGCTCCCGAATGCAGGCGGCCTGGCTCTCGTCGGCGACCCAGACCGTCACGGACAGCAGCGTCGCGCCATCGTCCAAGATGCGGCAGGTCACATGATACCCGCCGCCCGGCGCGGCCTCGATCTCGCAGGGATTCTCCGCGTCGCGCTCCGCCCGGGCGAGCAGGCGCACCGCCGTACCCACGGCTTTCTCGCGCACCGACAGCGGCAGTTTGCGCGCAAACGAGCTGCCGGCCTCCTCCCCCAGCGCCGTGACTTGCACGGCGCCGCCCTCGCTGCGGATGTGTCCGCTCTCCTGCAATTCGCCGTACGCGCTGGTAAGGTCAAAATAGTTGACCAGTCCATCCTGCTGCAGCACGTCGCACAGCTGCGAAAACTGCATGGGTTTCCCCACGCTGGATAAAAGATAGCAAATCAGGATCTTGATGTCCGTTTTGTCCTGCAGGCCGCCAAGCAGCGCCATGACGTTCCCTCCCCGTCTCATCTTCCGCCCTGCATCGCGCAGCGGCGTCTCCGTTTGGCTTTTCTTTAGTTTACCACACCGGGCGGCGGATTTCAAACTTTGCGACACCGACCGGCAAAATTCGTGTCTAGTAAGGCCGGGCGCGCTGGCACCCCCAAGCGCGGCCGCCCGTATCCGCTCGATTCCCCTGTTTTCCCGACGCCAATCACCCGCTACGCACGCAACGCGGCACGCCCTATTCTCCCCGTTTGTGGACGCAGGGCATCATGGCGCGGGTTGCCTTGGGCGGGCGGGCGGATGCTCCTCAGCAGGCGCGCGCGGCGTGAGCGCCTATCTTCCCTTCGCGCGCGCGGGAAAACGCCCGCCTGGGGATGCGCAGACGCGGCACAGAAGGATCGCCCCCCACGGGCACGGGAAAGCGGCACTGGCAATGCGCTGGCCTTCATTCCCTTCCTGCGGCGGCGCAGGCCCACGGCGCGCAGGACGCGCCAGCTGCCCGCATCTCGCCGGGCGTCGGCTGGGCCATCCGCTGCATTTTCCCGCACAAAAAGAGGAGAGAGCGCTCGCTCTCTCCTCTTCTGCTTGCATCCGGCCCGGTTCATCGGGGGACAAGCCCTCATTCAGGCCTTCTTCGCGGACTTCGTCAGCACGACGCAGGCCGCAGCCGCAACCGCAACGACCGCCATCGCCATCGGGAACTCCACACCCGTCGTCGGGGTGCTGGGCCCAGGTTTCTCGGTACCCGGATTCTCAGTACCGCTGCCACCCGTTGTATTATAAACCTCAAACTCATAGATGGACGGCGTCGCCTTGTCGGCCGCCTTCGGCGCATACATCAGCACGCGGACATACTGCGCCTTGACCGCATCAAAGGTGATCGTGTCGATGGAGTGATCCTTATTTTCATCCTCCGGCTTCATGCCGTAGTCAAACTTCGCATCTTCAACGGTCGCCCACTTCGTTCCATCATTGGAAGTCTGAATGACATAGCCATCCGCCGCGGGCTTCGCACGGGCGGTTTCCCAGTCGATGACAATCTTGTCAAAGCTCGTCTCTGCGCCGAAGTTCACTCCAAAATACACCTCGCCGCTGAATTTCCCATCCGCCACCTTCGTGCTTTCATCGTCCGGGGATGCCCAGCGGGTTGTCGTATCTCCGTCCAGCCCATGCTCAATCTTGCCGCCCGCAGTGCAGTTCGGATTCGATTGATCCGTGTAAGCAATACCCGTCTTTTTCAACGCGAGGTTGTCGTCCGCCGCGAACGCCGTCGTGCCGAACGCCAGCACAAGAGACAACGAGCACAGCACTGCCAGTACCTTTTTCATAAACCTTCTCCTCCATTTCTCTCCCATCCAACTGTCTGTGGATGAAACCGCCTTTTGGCGTTGTCTAAATATATTATACATAAAATGGCCGATTTGTCAACTGTTCTTCATCTTTTATTTTGCATCACGCCGATATTTTCATTTGATTTGTCGATTAATACATCTTAATTATTTCTAAAAGCGCGTATTTTACGTTCAATATAACGATGCATTTTGGATTTCCCGCCGCGTTTGACGTTTTTTCCGGAGTCTAACGGGCCGCCCATGTCCGCCGAATCCGTCCGCATCCGGCAAACCGGGCCGGTCTGTCAAAGACCGGCCCGGTGGGATCGCCTCGCGCCCGGCGCGACGCATTCATCCTCGGATGTCCGAAAGCACCTCGATCTCCTTGATGGAGGAGCCCCACATGCTGAATTTCACCAGGCAGTTGACGCGCACATACCGCGCGTCGACCTCGTCGAACATCGTGGTTTCCAGGCCTTCCTTGCTGATGTTGACGTCCGCCACCTGGGTGAAATTCTCGCCGTCGGCGCTGACCTCGATGGTATAGTGCGCGCTGTAGGCGCCCTCCCAGACGATGTTGACGCCGTTGATCCGGTGGGGCTCGCCGAGATCGACCATCAGCCAGGTATTGTTGCGGTATTCCGATTCCCATCGGGTGTCGAGCGACCCGTCCACGGCGAACTCCGGCCTGTTTTCGCCGTAATAGCCGTCGGCCGTGGCCGTCGCGCCCGCGGAGACGTTATAGGCGCCGGGGGTCAGGGGGAAGTCAAACGCCGCGTCCCCCTCGACCGTGATGGTCTCCTCCCGGGGCTTGAAATCCTTGCAGCTGATCTTGCCGGCCAGCGCCTCCGGCGCGCCCATGTCGGCCAGCGAGAAGGTCGCGACGCCGCTGTCGTCCGCCGTGGCCATATGCATGCCGAACTGCACCGACGCGCCCGGCTGCGTCTGAATGGTCACGGTGTTGAGCTTGCCGCCGAAAATCTCGTGGTAATAGGTCTGCGCGATGAGCGAATAGCCCGAATCGTTGCCGTGAATGCCGTCGGGGAAGCTCTCGGTGCGCGGCTGGGTGATCTTGTTGATGTCGATGACGGGGCAGCCCTTCTCCGCGCCGATCTCGCGCACCATGTCGCTGATCTTGCCGTTGACAGGCTCGTCGACGATGCCGTTGCTGGCGTAGGGCGGCGTCGCGAGCACGACCGTCGCGCCCTTGTCGAGATAGGGCTGGACGAGATAGGTGGTGTAGTCGCTCTTGAAATAATTATCCAGCTCGGCCGCGTTGCCGGGCAGCCCGTCGTTGGAGCCGAACTGCACGATCATGATGTCGGGGTTATATTCCAGGCTGCTGAGATATTTCTCGTCATCATACAGGAAATATTCGTCCGCGACGCCGTCGTTGTTCAGATCCTCCAGATAATGCCGCACCGCCGCGCCGGCCTTGCCGAAATTTTTGACCTCATAAGTCCGGCCATCCGTCTCGGACAGATGATCCAGATACTGCTGCAAAAACAGCGGCCAGTTGCTGGTTTCCGTCCCCTGGGTGATGGAATCCCCCAGGCAGCCGATCCGGATGACGCCGTCGCCGTCCACGTCCGACCATTCCATGCTCGCACCTCCTTGCCCGCTGTCCGTGCCGGACGCCGCGCCGGATGAAGTCCCCGCCGGCGTCGTGCCGCAGGACGCGCATCCCAGCAGCAGACAGGCCGACAGAAGCATCGCTGACCATTTTTTCACAAACCATCCCTCCCGGAAAATCATTCCGGCCGGCTCCCCGCATGCTGGCCCGGCGAGCCGCCCGGGATACAGGCGCGGCCGGCTTCGCCGATCCGCCGCGCCTTCGCGCCATGTTATGTGCCATGCATTCTTATCATACCGGTGGATTTCGTTTTTATCTATTCGCATTTTAGATATAAATAAGTAAAAATATTTGTAATATATAAACAGGCCTCAAGCGCTTTATGATGCATCCGCCACGAATCGCCAAAGAAATTTGCGTATTTTGACCCGATTGCGCGATCCATCGACGCCGTTGGGGCATAGAACCAGGAAAGCGCTCTGCGTCTGCGCAGGCATACGGCTCCGCGCAGACGCAGGCTAAGCTCGATAGGACGGCACAGGAGAAGCGCCGGGTGCGGTTCCGCTGTTTCAATGCTTCCAAAGGTTCTGTTCCCTCGGCGGCGCGCAGGGGCGGCACAGCGTTTCGCGGCCAAACGCGCCGGCCGCGCGCACAGGCAGCGCCCGCGGTCGCCTGCATCTCACGGCCTATTTGCAGCCGGCCCACGCGCAGGCGGGCAGCACTCGCTGCGCGGGGTGCGGATGTCGACCACCGTCAGCCGGCTGCGTGCAGGCGGGCAGCATACGGGACTCCGGGCGCCGGTCCAACCGGGGCGCTGCTGCGATTGCCCCGGTTGGGCCGCAACAGACGAACCGGCCGCGGAGCGCGTTGGCGCTCGCGGCCGGTTCGTTGCGCTGTCTTGCCGATTCAGCCCTTCTGCGTCAATGCCTGCACGAAGGCCTGCAGCTGCGCGAGGTCGTCAAACGGCGCGCCGCTTTGCAGGATCGATTCCTGCACCAGCGGCGGCAGCTTGGAAAAATACTGGTTCATCTGTTCGTCCCAGTTTTGCTTGTTTCCCTGTTGCATCGCCATCACCTCACCCTTAGTATGGGCGGCGGACGACGGAATTATCCCTGCCGCGCGACGGGCACGGCAAAAAAGCTGCCCGGCCGCGGCGTTTCGCGCCGCCACCCACCGCCGGCCATCTTCGCGCCGCGTTGCAGACCGCGCGAAGGCGGCGCGCCATGCGGTTGGCGCCAGTTTTGGCCCGGTTTTCCGTTGCCCCTGCGGCCGCGCGCCCGTGTAACTGCACCCGAGCGCGCTGTGCTCCCGCCCTCCAGCGGCCCCGGCGGGCCGCAAAATAAAAAGCGGCTCCGCGGGCGCGGCCGCGCAGAACGCCTGCTCCGCGCCGCCGCGTTTGCGCCCGCGAAACGGCTTTCTATTCCAAAAGGGCGCGCACCACGCCGCCGCACCCCTGCTTCGGCTCCTCTTTGGGCGAAGCATCGGCTCCGCCACCGAAGCGGCGGCAGCGGGTGGACTGCCCTACTTCAAAGTATGCCGCAGCGTGTCCCGGTGTGCAGGAAACTTCGCTCCCCGGCGCGCCGAATTCCCCCGCGCCGGGGGCGTGGCCAGCTGGTGCGGGAACGTCATTTCGCTGACGGATCGCCCTCCCCACGCTGCGGCGGCATTTTTCGTTCCGGAGCAAGGAGCCATGCGGCTCTCCCGCGCGCGGCGCGCGCCGAAAGCCGCTCGCCGCCGGGCGCAGCGGCGCCGCGGAATGCCGGCCGCCTGCACCCGACGGGCGTTCCCAGCGGGCGCGGGCCGGTTTCCTCCGGCGCGCCAGAGCTCCTTGTCCGCGAAAAGCAAGCACCGGAATTTGATAGACGCCAGCCTGCTATTCCGGATTTTTCCTCAAAATCTTTTCAAAAACGCTTGCTCGTGACGTAACGTAACGAGATATACTATAAGCAGGAGGTGCGATATGGATAAATATAAGGCTATACCCCAGGGCTATATGACCGTTGGCGAAGTCGCGAAGAAAATGGACGTTACGGTCCGGACATTGCAGCATTACGACAGAGAAGGCTTGCTTTCCCCCTCTGCCATGAGCGAAGGGGGCCGTAGATTATATACGGATAAAGACATCGTCAAACTGCATCAGATTCTGTCCCTCAAACACTTAGGCTTCTCTCTGGACGATATAAAGAATCGGCTCATTCCACTTGATACGCCGGCTGAAATCGCCGCCGTTCTCACCGAGCAGGCCGCCGCTGTCAAGCAGAAAATAGAAAGCCTGTCTGAATCCTTGCGGGAGCTGGAAGTGTTGCGCGAGGAAGTCCTGCAAATGCAGTCGGTTGACTTCAAGAAATACGCCGACATTATTGTCAATTTGCAAATGAAAAATGACTTCTACTGGCTGATTAAACATTTTGATGACCAGACCCTTGACCACATCCGCAGCCATTTTGATAAAGACAGCGGAAAGGCATTTATGGACACGTTCATGCAGCTTCAGGACGAAGCGATACGGCTTCAAAATGCAGGTGTTCCGGCGGACAGCGACGCGGGGCAGAATTTTGCGAACGCCTATTGGAACATGATAACGGATTTCACCGGCGGCGATATGCGTATGCTCCCCAAGCTGATTGAACTGGGAAAATTTCAAAACACGAACCCTCAGTGGAAAGAAAAACAAGATATTGCTAACAGGTATGTTGCGCAAGCGTTAGATGTTTATTTTTCCCGTTTGGGCATCAATCCGTTCGTTGACCCGTTGCAGGAGGAAACAGAATGAATGCGGCTATAAAAATCCGTGACTTAAAGAAAAGTTACGGAACCCATGTGGTGTTAAACGGTTTGGATTTTTGTGTACGGCAAGGAGAGATTTTTGCGCTGCTGGGTGTAAACGGCGCGGGGAAAACCACCGCTCTTGAATGTATCGAGGGCTTGCGAAAATACGACAGCGGAGACATCACAATCAACGGCAGAATCGGCATCCAATTACAGTCGGCCTCTTTGCCTGCGCATATTAAACCATTGGAAGCGGTCAAACTGTTTGCCAAATGGAATAAAACGGCCCTCGATAAAGCCATGCTGGACGCTCTCGGCATTTATGAATTTGCGAAAAAGCAGTATGCGCAATTATCAACCGGCCAGAAGCGGCGGCTCCATTTGGCGCTTGCCCTAACGCGCAATCCAGATATTCTTTTTCTGGACGAACCAACGGCGGGGCTTGATGTGGAAGGGCGGCTGGCCCTGCATGAACAGATCCGGCAATTAAAGGCAACGGGAAAGACAATCCTATTGGCAAGCCACGATATGGCCGAAGTGGAGGCCTTGTGCGATCGGATTGCCATTTTATCCGGGGGAAAGATCGCTTTTATCGGAACCGTCGAGCAACTGGGCAAAACGGTGGGAAAGCATTATAACATCACAATTCAAACGGAACGCAGAACCGAAAAATATGCGTCTGATAACATCGGGGAAACGTTGCTTTCGCTGCTCACGCGGTACAAAGAAAATGGGGAATCCATTGTAGATATACAGATCAATCGCGGTTCTCTGGAACAGCATTTTATGAAAATTGCAAAGGGGAAATACTAGATGGGCGCATTTTTATACGGCGTTTCTCTACAATGGAAGTTAGATATACGGAGTAAAACCCTGCTCATAACCTGCTATCTGGTTCCTCTCCTGTTTTTTGCAATTATGGGTGGGATATTTACCTCTGTCATGCCGGAAGCAAGAGCCACACTGATTCAGTCCATGACGGTATTCGGTGTGTCAATGGGCGCATTGATCGGCTTGCCGCCTTCGCTTGTCGAGATTTACAGCAGCGATATTAAAAAAGTTTATAAAGCCAATGGCGTGCCGCTGTCCCTCGGCCTTGTTTTGACGAACATTTCCGCTTACATCCATCTGTTTATCATGAGCGTGATCCTCTATATTGCCGCGCCGCTTGCTTTCCATGCCGAAACGCCAGAAAATCCGGTGTTGTACTTCGCCAGCCTGGCGATTTTGATCGCGGTATCGCTCAGTATCGCCAGCATAATCGGTTTGGCAGTAAAAGACCAGGCCAAAACCTCCATGGTTTCCATTCTTGTCTTTCTGCCTTCCATTATGTTATCCGGAATCATGTTCCCGATTGCGCTGCTACCAAACGCGTTTGAAACAGTCGGAAAACTGTTTCCGGCTTCATGGGGGTACAGGCTCATGGTCGATGGTGCGTTTTCGGCTGCGCATCTGTTGCCGCTGGTGGGAATTCTTATCTTGGCCGTTTGTGTATGCGGCATATTGCTACGCAAAGTCGATAAATAAGCCGAGCCAGGCCACTGTCAAGATAAACGGCGCATGGCGGGAAACCGCCAGGCGCACACTTCTCCCCCGGGAAACCAAGCGGCCGGTTTCCCGTTTCGGCGGACGGAATGCTCCCCCGGGAGACGGGGCGCTTTCCACACAGGCGGGACGGAAAGACGCCCCGAGACGCCTCCGTTCGGCCAGGACGGAAGGGTTCCACAGGCCGGGCGGAAAAACGGCCGAGATCCGACCCGCGCGGCCGCTCCTGTCATATGCATGACGTTCATCCTGCCGGCTGCCGTGCGGCCGGATCCTGCTTCGGACGATCCAGCCGGACGGCGCTTTTTCCGCCTCTCCCCGCGAACGGCGCGGCGCGCCGGGAAGAAAAATGCAGGAAAAAATCCTTACATCTTTTCACAAAATGTGCTATACTATAGGAAACAACGTGCAGTTTGCCCGGCAGGAAACGTAAGTCCTGTTGTTGCATTCCTGCGCGTTTTTTCACGAAAGGCGGGGTGAAACATGGGAAACGCCGCAAAACGGCAGGCGCAGAGCCTCACGCTGCTCGATCTGCCCGACTGCCGGTATCTGGACGAACGGGGGCGCTGCCGCATCTGGGTCAGCGGGACCTGCGCCGGGGACGGCTGCGCCTTCCAGCAGGCCGCCGGCCGGGAGCAAACCGGCCGGCAGACACGCTGGGCGGCGCGCCTGTGCGCCCTGCCGCCGGCGCAGCAGCAGGAGATCGCGAAGAAATACTATCACGGCAGCATGCCGTGGAAACATCCGGGGGAGGAGTGACAGCGCAATGTTTGCAGTGGGAGAGTTGATATTTTACGGCAACGAAGGCGTGTGCCGTGTGGAGGCCATCGGCGTGCCGCCGCTGCCCGGCGTGCCGGGCGGACGGGAATATTACACGCTGTGCCCGCTCTACCGCGAGGAAAAAATCTATATCCCCGTGGACACACAGGTATTCATGCGCCCGGTGATCAGCCGGGAAGAGGCGCTCGCGCTCATCGCGCGCATTCCCTGCCTCACGGCGCAGGTGTGCGAGGAGCGCAATCCCCGCCTGCGCAGCGAGCAGTATCGCGCGTCTTTGCGCACGCATGACTGCGACGATCTGGTCCGGCTGATCAAATCCGTGCACGGCAAGCAGCGCGCCGCGAGCCAGCGCGGCAAAAAGCTCGGGCAGGCGGAGGAGCAGTTCGGCAAGCGCGCCGAAGAGCTGCTGCACGGGGAGCTGGCCGTCGCGCTGGGGATCGAGAAAGACGCCGTCCCCGCTTTCATCGCCGCCTATCTGCGGGAAAACGAGGCGGCGCAGGCCGGCGCGGCACGCGGGCAGGAAGAAGCGCCCGGGCCGGAGGCGTAAACGGGGCAAGCGGCCGCAGCGCGCCCGCCAGGAACCGCTGCGCCGGCTTTACCGAGACATTTAACAGAGGCGTCATAGGGAAAACAGGCTGACGGTGAAAACCGTCAGCCTGTTTTTGTCCGGGGAGCAGCTGCAACGGGGCGGCGCCGCCGGGCGCGCCGCGGAAGGCCGGACGCCATAGGATACCCGCGGGCGGGGCCGGTGCTCTATTGATGAGATGATCCGCTCTGCCGCATCGTACTGGTGACGACCCATTCCCCATCCTGCCGCTGCAAGTCCACCAGGTATGTATCCTCGTCGACGAGAATTACAAACCACGCGGTGCCGTCCTCGATGACACCGCTTTTCATGTGCAGCGCAGCGTCTGCACCATGCTGCCGACAAAAATCCTGGTCGCTGGTAAGGAACGCCGCCGCGGCCTGATATGCCTCAGAGGACTGCAATTCTCCAGTCAGGCGTACACGCAGGAAAAAATAGAACGCGACGGCCCCGCACGCAAGAAGGCAAATCAGGAAAATGCGGGCGCGGTGATTTTTTTTCGCCGTCTGCTGTGTCTTCTCCGGCAGAGGCGTCTTCCTTTGCAGGACGAGTGTTTTGGCCAGCATGTCTCCCAGCCGTTTGCCGCAGCCTAGGGCAACGATGCATTCCACGCCCATCAGCGGCACCAGAAGATTACGCGCTATCAGTTGCCACCAAGTCGGCCGGGTCCAGGTACGGGCGTCCAGAATGCACAGTCCCAGAAGCCGCTTGCCGAAGCTGCAGCCGCCGCAGGCAAGATCGCGAAACGGGAACAGGAAGAACATCCACAGCGTCATGCCGATCGGAAACCCTGACGGCATCAACAGAACCGGCGAGGCGAGAGGCATTTGAAGAACGAAGAAGGTCAGCGCCGCCGCGAGCGCTGACAGAAGCAATACGTCGATGCCATACGCCGTGCCCCGGCGCAGCTTGACGCGCGCGTTGTTGTAGGCTTCGAACAGACGGACATAAGCATATTTTTCCGCCACCGCCTGCTGGTAGGCCGCACGTTCTGCATCCCGGTCGATGCGGCGGCCGGCTAGCAATTCCTCTACGCTGATCGAAAAGATCTCTGCCAGCCGGTTGAGCGTATCCACGCGGGGCTTCGCCTCGCCGTTCTCCCATTTGGACACCGCGGCGGCCGTTACTCCCAGGCGCGCGCCGAGCGCCGTTTGTGTCAGGCCGGCTTCCTCCCGCAGCGCGCACAGAAAATTGCCAAATCGGTAATCCTGCATGAAATTCCTCCTCGCTTGGTTGGACGTTCCGGCAGGCAAGCGCCGTCCAAGCCGGTTCCTGTTCTGTGCGGCAAAAAGCCGCGCTCCCCGTGTCATATTCCGAACACCACCAGCATAGCATACGACACTGCGAGAGGCAACACAAACAGGTTGAAAGAAAGTTGAAATTGGGAAAACTGGCTGTTTTCCGTCATTGTCCCGGTGCAGGCGGGCTTTGCAGAAGCCGGGACGGAACCCCGACCCGCCACGGGGCGCGGCATTGGCCTCGGTGACTTTTATAATGTACAGCGACGCAGCGGTGCAGCTGTCCCTTTGCTGGACGGATGCAAACTGCGGTTCCGGCTTCAGGCTGGGAAGGCTCCGCTTTTACGCTGCCCGGAAGCAGGCAGTATCCAAAGCGTGCTTTTCACCGGATTTCCGCGATGCCCGCCGGAAAAATACCGCATCGTTGAAATGCATTGTGGCGTTGCTCACGTGGGCACAAAAGCAGACGGGCCGGCCCTTGCGTTTCGATGCGGACGCACCCCGCGAGGTGGATTCCATCCTACCAGCAGCAGTCTAAGCAGAGTTCGTTCAAATCCGTTCGGGCGGGAAAATGGCATGATTTTGCTATACGTCTCAACAGCTCGGTTGGATAGAGGGTCCGCCTCCGAGAAAACCAGTCGCGCGCGATCGCGCTCCCCCGGCCCTGGCGCCGGGGGCCCTTCGGCGGCAAAAGAGGAAGCGGCGGACGCGCGATGCGTCCGCCGTTCCCCTCTCTTCCCTTATCCGGACCGGATGGAATCAAAGCTCCAAGCCCTCGAAAAAATCCGCAAATTCCGCGTGGTAAAGCTCCTTGAGCGCCAGCAGTACGCTGATGCGGATGCTGTATTTCCCCTGCTCCATCTGGGAAATCATCTCCCGGCTGACCGGAATGCCACGCAGCTGCAGCGCAATCGCGGCCCGCTCCTGCGTGAAGCCGGCCCGCAACCGCAGGCGCCTGAGGTTCCTGCCGATGGAGAGATCCTGTTTGAGCTTTTCCGCCATCCAATCCCATTCCCTTCGGAATGCATGCATTCCGCTATTGATTCTATCGTGATTTCGTGGTATTATTGGAATGGATCCATTCCAATTTAGAAGAAAATCGTCCATTTTCGGGAAAATGAACCCCGCTGGAGACAAAGCGGAATGGAGCGGACCTGCGGCGCAGGCAACGCAGACGCGCCGCGAGGCAGGCAGATCGGAAGGGAGTTCCCGCCGCCGGGAGCCAGCATAGCATCCGGCAGCGGGGGATGGCTGAATATGCTGCCAAACGGCGGTATATTCATCGGTGGGGCCACGCGGCTCTCCGCGCACCGGTTTGTGCCCTCGGGCGCGGCAAGCCGCGGCCCTTTGCGAAAACGAACAGCAGCCCCGGCCCGGCTCGAGGCAAAGCGGCGACGCCCGCCGTCCCCTTTCCCCGCCCGGGCCGGGGTGCTCGTTATATTTCTGGTGCGACATTTTCTCATTCGGCCCCTGTCCGCCTGAGGCGGGGCGTCTGTTCTTTGTCACCTGCCATGCCGTACCGTTGTGACGCTTACCAGCCCGCCGCGGCGCGCTCGCCGTTTCCCGCCCGCCAGCTGTGAGGCGGGGCCGCGCCGTTCGGGCTGATACGACGGGGATCCGATACGGCTGCTATAGGTTCGCTCGCGGCTGCGCCCAGCCCGCCAGGGCGGACGGGGGAATATTTATTTCCGCTTGCTGCGCAGCGGGAGCGCCTGGTATGGTTTGCCGGATATCAAGCCTGGTTTTGTTCGTGCGGCCGCGGCCCGAGACAGTATGGAGGCCTATCGTATGCGGTCTTGGACCGCGGCGTGCTTGCCCGGCGAAATCCCGCGCGTCCGCTGCCGGAGGAAGGGTTTCCGCATCTGTCCGCCCGGAGCGGGGTGCTTCCTGCGCGCGGAAGAGACAGGATACGGTGCGCGGCGGCGACCGAAACGGCTGTGGGCGCGGCGACTGCGGAGAACGGCCGCCCTGCGGCCTGTGTTCGTCGCCGCCGCCTGCAATTGGGAACGGTTTTTTGTCAGGTGGAACGAAGTCATTGCATTCCGCCGGAATTTTGCTACAATGAGGGAAAGCGCCCGCGCCGGCGGCGGATTTCCCCGGCCGGGCAAGGATTTTCCCGGACAAGAAAGGAGCAACGTTTCCATGGATCTGCAAAACGTGCAATGGGTGCAGGCCGACCCCGCCTGCTCTTCGCCGCTGCTGCGGCGCGTCTTCTCCGCCCGCGCCGGCGAGCGCGCGCGCATCGCCATCTGCGGCCTGGGGTATTTTGAATTGTACCTCAACGGCCGGCTGGTTTCCCCCGACCTGCTCAACCCCGTCTGGTCGAACTACGAGCCGCGGCCCGGCCGCCGCCTGCTCTATCCCATCGACGACGAGATGGCCTGCCGCGTCTATTTCCGCGAATACGACCTGACAGAATTTCTCTGCGACGGCGACAACGTGCTGGGCGTCTGGCTGGGCAACGGCTGGTACAACCAGCGGGAGCGCAACGTCGAGGGCGATCTGTGGTACGGCACGCCCAAGCTGGCCTTCCGCCTGGCGCTGGGCGAGGGCGAGGCGGCCCGTACTGTCGAGTCGGACGCCGCGGTGGAATGGATGCCCAGCTTCATCACCTATAACAACCTCTATTTCGGCGAAAAGCAGGACTTCCGTCTCGAGACGCCGGACTGGAGCCTGCCCGGCGCAGCCGGGGACTGGCAGCCCGTGACGCCCGCAGCAGCGCCCGACGGCGCGCTGGAGAAGCAGACCTGCCCGCCCGACCGCGTGCTGCGCACGCTCATCCCCCGCTGCCTCGGCCGGCACGGGGAGGCGATGCTCTATGACGCAGGCGAGGTCATCAGCGGCCGCGTGGTGCTGCAATCGGCCGACCGCGGGGAGCAGACCGTGTCCGTGCGCTTCGCCGAGGTGCGCGACGAGGACGGCAACCTGCTGTATTTCTCCTCCGGCGGCGCGGACGGGCAGATGCAGGCCGACGAATTTTACTGCACCGGCGCGCACGTGCTGCGCCCGCATTTCGTCTGGCATGGGTTCCGCTATTTCGAGGTGTTCGGCGACGCGACGCCCATATGCTGCGAATGCATCGGCGCGGACATGGCCGTGACCTCCGACTTTACCAGCGACAACGAGACGCTCAACTGGCTGTACGACGCCTTTCTGCGCACGCTGGAGGGCTGCCTGCACGGCGGCGTCTCGACCGATTCCTCCAACCGCGAGCGCCTGGGCTACACCGGCGACGGGCAGCTGACGACGGAGGCCGCGCTGCTGATGACCGACAGCGCCGCCTTTTACCGCAAATGGATGCAGGACATCTTCGACTGCCAGGACCGCAAGACCGGCCACGTGCAGCACACCGCCCCGTTTTACGGCGGGGGCGGCGGACCGGGCTGCTGGGGCGGCGCGGTGGTCGTAGTGCCGTGGGCGCTCTACCGCCAGACGGGGGACGTCGAGATCCTGCGCCAGGCGCTGCCGCATATCCTGGCGTATCTGCGCTATCTCGTCAGCCGCAGCGAGGACGGCCTGGTCGTGCGCGAGGAGGAGGGCGGCTGGTGCCTGGGCGACTGGTGCTGCTTCGAGGGGGAGAAGCTGCCGCCTCCGTTTGTCAACACCTATTATTTCCTGCGCTTTGTCGACCTGCTGCCGGAAATCCGGCGTGTGCTGGGCGTGCAGCTCGACCTGACCGAATGGGAAGCGTGCGCCGCCGCGTCGCGTGAGAGCATGGTGCGCCATTTCTTCGACCCCGCGACCGGCGACTTCGTCGGCAACGTGCAGGGCGCCAACGCCCTCGCGCTGGACGTCGGGCTGGGCGACCGGCGCACGCTGGAGAATCTCAACGAGCGTTACCGCGCGCGCAACCTCGACACCGGCATCGTCGGCACCGACGTGCTGCTGCGCGTGCTGTTCGAGCGCGGCTGCGCCGACACGGCCTTCCATCTGCTGACCGCCAAAGGCTATCCCTCCTTCGATCACTGGCGCGAATGCGGCGCGACGACGCTCTGGGAGAACTGGGCCGGGCGCGACTGCTCCCATGCGCACCAGATGTTCGGCGGCGTGACGCGGTATCTGTTCCAGTACCTGCTGGGCATCCGGCAGGAGGAAACAGGGCATTACCTCGTCTCGCCCTGCCTGGTGGAAGGGCTGCGCCATGTGCGCGGGCACATCACCACGCCGGACGGCGTGATCGCCGTGTCCATCGACCGCGCCGGCGGCAACCCGCGCGTGCAGGTGCGCGCGGACGCGGGCGTCGACGTGCGCGTCGTGCTCGAAGGGAAGGAATACCCGATCCTCTCCCGCTGCCAGACCATCTGCCTGTAACAGCAGCCGGGCGCGCCAGCCCGGTCGATATGCAGCGCCCGCGTCCCCGGATCCAGGTTCGGGGACGCGTTTTTGCGCCTGGCGGGCGGCGGCAGGAGGCTCCGGGCAGCGGCCCGCGTACCTGCCGCCGCCCGGAGCGGCTCTCGCTCCCCGCCGCGCGGGGGACAGCGATATTTCCCCTGCGAAAAGATCGCCCCGGCAGTCCTATCCACCCACCGCCCGGGCGGCAGACTCCGGTGCGGACGAACGTCAGCCTGACCGACGCCGGGCGGGTGGCGGGTATCTCCCGGCGGGCGTCCGCAGCCCGTTCCATACCGCTGCCAGCCGCAGGCCGCAGCGGACGCGGCCCCGCCCATCCTCCATGAAGCGCAGGAACGCCGGCCAGGGCCGGCGCGACCGGCTGTTCCCCGCCGCGTCGGAGGCAGCCCGTCCCATGCCGGCGAGCAGCCGGTACTGTGCGGCGATCCTATGGCCGGGGGACCGCGAACCCTTCCGGCAGGAAAAGGCGGACATGCCGGCAGCCATACGGCCCGCCGCGGGAAAAAGGCCGCGAATTCCGCCGGCGGCAAAAGGAAAAGCGCCGCGAACCGGCCCGCAATCGCCCGCGCCGCCCGCCGCGCCGCATAGGGGAATTTCGGCACGGGCAAACAGGAACGCCGCCCGCTCGCCCCACCGGCCGCACGCGCAGCCCCGCCGCGGAGGCAATTCGCCGCGGCTCCGCTCGAATTTTGTCCGCACTTTTTGGCGAAAGGGCGCAAAAAACATCAAAAAACGCACAATCAGACAAACTGCTTCTCAAACGCCCAAATTTTTAGAAAAATCCGGTAAAACTGCTTGCATTTGATTCCAAATTATGGTATCATAATTCCTGCAAATTTTGAGAGGAGTCGGAACGGATGGAGAAACGAATTACAGTGTTGATCGCAGACGAAAACGCAGAATTCACAGAGGTTTGTGCCAAAGGCCTGCAGGCGCACGGCTTCAATGTCATCACCGAAACCCGCGACGGGCACAAGACGATGGAGACCATCTTGAAGGAGAAGCCGGATGTGGCGCTGGTGAACATGTCCATCAGCCACCTTGACGGGATCGGCGTCATCCGCAAGCTGCAGGGAGAGTCGCTGGCGACCCGCTTCATCATGATGAGCAACGTTTCCAGCCCCTTCATGGAGAAGGAAGCGATGGAGGTCGGTGCGGCGTACTACCTGGTCAAGCCCTTTGACTTCGAGCTGCTCAGCGAGCGGATCATGCGCATCGTGCACGAGGACAGCAGCGCTTCCGGCGGCACGGGCGGCGCGGGCACGACGGAATTCGACGAAGCCCGCCGGACCGAGCTGGAGGTCGCCATCACCGATATCATCCACGACATCGGCGTTCCTGCCCACATCAAGGGGTATTATTACATCCGAGAGGCTATCATGATGTCCGTCTGCAATCAGGATATCCTCAATTCCGTCACCAAACGGCTTTATCCCGAGGTAGCGCGGCGTTTCAACACCACCTCCTCGCGCGTCGAGCGCGCCATCCGCCACTCCATCGAGGTCGCGTGGGACCGCGGCGATCTCGACACGCTCAACCATTATTTCGGCTATACGGTCAACAACAATCGCGGCAAGCCCACCAACTCCGAATTCATCGCGATGATCGCCGACAAGCTCCGCCTGAAGATGAAGCAGGCGTGACGGCCGACCGCCCATGGGTTTTATTAGGAAAAGACGCCAAAAATCTGGCGTCTTTTCCTATTTTTTTACATGATTCGGCAGCTTGTAATTGATTTTGCTCGGTGGTATAATTAATTATTAATCCAGGGGCCGCGCACGGCGGACCCGCGCGAAAGGGGGACGGCGCGCATGCAGCCGGAATTTGCCAGGATCAACATCATCACCGGCCACTACGGCAGCGGGAAAACCAATCTCTCCATCAATTTCGCCCTCACGGCGGCGAAGGAAGGCCGCCGCGTGCGCCTGATGGACCTCGACATCGTCAACCCCTATTTCCGCGCCGCGGACTGTGAGGACATGCTGCGCGCGCACGGCGTGGAGGTCATCCGTCCCGTTTACGCCAACACCAACCTCGACCTGCCCTCCATCCCGGCGGACGCCTATTCGATCTTCGGCGACCGGGAGAGCACCGTCATCATCGACGTCGGCGGGGACGACGCGGGCGCCGCGGCGCTCGGCCGCTTCTCCGCGCAGATCCTGCAGGATGACTTCCGCCATTTCTCGGTCGTCAACGCGCGGCGATCGCTGACCCAGACGCCGCAGGAGGCGGTGGAGATCCTGCGCGAGATCGAGCGCGCCTGCCGCGTGCCGGTCACGCACCTGGTCAACAACACCCACCTGTGCGGCGAGACGACGGCGCAGGTCGTCGAGGCGTCGATCCCTTACGCCGAGGAGGTCGCGCGCGAAGCGGGGCTGCCGCTCGCGCTGACGACGGCGCCGGCCGGCCTGCAGGTCCCCTTCCCGCACTATCCGGTGGAGATTTTCGTCAAAGCGCCGTGGTGACGCGGCTTTGAATACAGGGCGCCAAGCCTGTCAGATTCGAGACAAAGGAGAGAGCATCATGAACAAGGTGACCATCGACCAGAGCAAGTGCAAAGGCTGCGGACTGTGCGTCGAAGCATGTCCCAAGAAAATCATCCGCCTTTCCGACAAGCTCAACCGCAAGGGCGTCAACCCGGCGGAGGTATTCGAGCCGGAGAAATGCATTGCCTGTGCGTTCTGCGCGACCATGTGCCCCGACTGCGTGATCCGCGTCGAGAAGGAGTGATCCGCGCTTTGACCGCGCTGGCGCCTTCCCGCCGCTCCCAACGCGCCGGCTGGCCCTGCTTCGGGCCGGGGCCGCGACGCACAATCCCGGTTTTTCACGGCGCGCGCCTCAACGCCGCGCCGCCGTCAAGCACAAGGAAAGGATGAAAAGCATGAGTGAAAGAATTCTGATGAAGGGCAACGAAGCGCTGGCCGAAGCCGCCATCGTCGCGGGCTGCCGCCACTTCTTCGGCTATCCCATCACCCCGCAGACCGAGCTGTCGGCCTATATGGCCAAGAAGATGCCCAAGATCGGCGGCACCTTCCTGCAGGCCGAGTCCGAGGTTGCGGCCATCAATATGGTCCTCGGCGCCGCCTCCGCCGGCGTGCGCGCGATGACCTCCTCCTCCTCGCCGGGCATCAGCCTCAAGAGCGAGGGCGTTTCCTACATCGCGGGCAGCGACCTGCCCTGCGTCATCATCAACGTCCAGCGCGGCGGCCCCGGCCTCGGCGGCATCCAGCCCTCCCAGGCCGACTACTGGCAGGCCACCAAGGCCCTCGGCCACGGCGACTTCCAGCTCATCGTGCTCGCGCCCTCGACGGTGCAGGAGATGGTCGACTACGTCTTCACGGCCTTCGACCTGGCGGACAAATACCGCATGCCGGCCATGATCCTGGCCGACGGCATGCTGGGCCAGATGATGGAGCCGGTGGAGATCGACGAGAACCGCGCCGTTAAGCAGTACGACAAGCCCTGGGCCACCAACGGCCACAAGAACCAGCGCCCGCATAACGTCGTCAACTCGCTCTACCTCAAGCCCGAGGACCTCGAGCGCCTGGTCGACGAGCGGTTCGAGCGCTACGAGATCATCAAGCGCGACGAAGTCATCGTCGAGACGCAGAACCTCGAGGACGCGGAGATCGTCCTGGTCGCCTACGGCGCGACCTCGCGCATCGTCAAGAGCGCGGTCAAGGCTGCGCGCGACAAGGGCATCCGCGCCGGCATCATCCGTCCCATCACGCTGTGGCCCTTCCCGGAGAAGGCCATCGCCAAGGCCGCCGAGACGGCCAAGGCCTTCCTCGCCGTCGAAATGAGCAAGGGCCAGATGGTCGACGACGTGCGCCTCGCGGTCAACGGCCGCGCGCCGGTGCATTTCTTCGGCCGCACGGGCGGCATCATCCCGACCCCGGCGGAAGTGCTCAGAGAAATTGAGAAGATTCACGGAGGTGTGCAATAATGTCTGTGGTGTTTGAGAGAACTCCTTCGCTGCTCGACGTTCCGTTCCATTACTGCCCCGGCTGCCCGCACGGTATCATCCATCGCCTGGTGGCCGAGAGCCTCGACGAGCTGGGCCTCGCCGGGGAAGCCGTCGGCGTCGCGCCGGTGGGCTGCGCCGTCATGGCGTATGATTATTTCGGCTGCGACATGATCGAGGCGCCGCACGGACGCGCCCCGGCCGTCGCCACCGGCGTCAAGCGCGCGCTGCCGGATCATACCGTCTTCACCTACCAGGGCGACGGCGACCTCGCCGCCATCGGCACCGCCGAGACCGTGCATGTCGGCACGCGCGGCGAGCGCATCACCACCATCTTCGTCAACAACGCCATTTACGGCATGACCGGCGGCCAGATGGCCCCGACGACGCTGCCCGGCCAGGTCACCCAGACCTCGCCTTACGGCCGCGACGTCAAGACGCAGGGCTATCCCATCCGCATCTGCGAGATGCTCTCCACGCTGGACGGCGTCGCGTTCGCCGCGCGCGTGAGCGTGGACAACGTCAAGAACGTGCGGGAAGCCAAGAAAGCCATCAAGAAAGCCTTCGAGATTCAGAAGCAGGGCCTGGGCTACACCATCGTGGAAGTCATTTCCGCCTGCCCGACCAACTGGGGCATGACGCCGACCGCCGCGCTCGAATGGGTTCGGGAGAACATGATCCCCTACTACCCGCTCGGCGTGTACAAGGACGTCACCGCCAAGAAGGACTGATCCGCCGGGCGGCGGCCACGCCGGGGCCTCCCCCGCTGCGGCCGGTCCCGCCCGCGGTTTGCGCGCGCCGGTCCGCCGACGCATGCGCGTTGCATCTGAGAAAGGAAGGATTCACCGATGACACATCAAATTCTGCTGGCCGGCTTCGGCGGCCAGGGCATCCTGTTCATGGGCAAGATCATCGCGAACGCCGGCCTGATGGACGGCCGGGAGGTTTCCTGGCTGCCGTCCTACGGTCCCGAGATGCGCGGCGGCACGGCCAACTGCTCCGTCACCGTCTCGGATGAGCCGATCGGCTCGCCGCTGATCACCACACCGGAGATCCTCGTCGCCATGAACACCCCGTCGCTGGAGAAATTCGTCGACGCCGTGGTGCCGGGCGGCAAGATCTTCATCGACAGCACGCTCATCGACCTGCCGGTCGAGCGCAAGGACGTGACGTGCTTCCGCATCCCCGCGACCGCCATGGCGCAGGAGGAGGGCCTCAAGGGCCTCGCGAACCTCATCGTGCTGGGCAAGGTCTATGCCGAGACGGGCTTCTCCACGCCGGAGGCGCTGGAGGCTTCCATCAAGAAATGCATCCCGCCCAAAAAGGCGCATCTGCTCGAGCCGAACCTCAAGGCTATTTCGCTGGGCGAGAAGTACCAGGGCTGAGCGCCGCGAAACGGGCGGCCCCGCTGCGCCCGTTTCGCGGCCGGCCCCGCAGGGGCCTGGGCTGCGGCTTCGCGCTGAAAACGCCGACAGGCGATCCGGAATTTCCGGGTTGCCTGCCGGCGTTGCTGTTTTCCCCGCCTTTGTTTTTCCCGCCGCGCGGACGTTGCCGCGCCGGGGGGGCGAAAAAGATCTCTACCCGCTGCGCCGCGAAGGGATCGCTTGCCCGCGCGCCCGCGGGCGGGATCTGTCTTCGCTCCGGCGGGCGGCTTCCTTTATTTGCCGGGGAAGCATCGGGAATGGCTATGCTTCTTGTTCCCTTGTCCGCCGGGGCAGCATACAAAAGGCCCCCACCACAAAGGTGCAGGTGGGAGACGCGCCGTTGCCCGCGGCGAAGCGCGCAAAAAGCCCCGCACCTTTATGGTGCGGGGCTCAGCCGCCGGGGGACGTCAGGCCGTGGCCTGCGACGCCCCGTGGCCGCGATGCTTTTTGCGTTTGGCGGCTTTGGCGCGGCCGCCGCCGTGCTCCTGGATCCAGCGCACCGTGTCGGCGATCGTCTGGAACAGGTCGCGCGGCCGGTATCCCAGCTCTTCGGTCGCCTTATCGTGCGAGAAGCGGTCGTTGGAGGAGAGGGTGTACAGCGAATACTTCGTGTACAGCGGGCGCTCCTTCTTGCGCCGGGCATGCAGCGCCAGCAGCGGCGCGGCGGCCCGCGCCATCCACATCGGCAGCACCGGCAGCCGCCGCCCGCCCTGCACCTCGCGCACCATGCGCAGCACTTCCTTGACCTCGTAATGCCGGCCCGAGAGGATATAGCATTCGCCGCGCCGTCCGCGCTCCGCCGCCGCGAGGCATCCGGCAGCCACGTCGCGCACGTCGACGAAATCATACCCGCCGCGCACGCAGGCCGGCAGCCGGCCGTTCATATAATCGCGCACCATCTGCACCAGATGGTTGCCCTTCTCGTCGTACGGCCCGAGGATGCCCGAAGGATGCACGACCACCGCGTCGAGCCCCGCCTCCGCCGCATCGAGCACAATCTGCGTCGCTTCCGCCTTGGTCTTGGCGTAGCCGCCGATGACCTCCTGCGGCGAGAAATGCCGCACCTCGCGCAGCACGCGCAGCTTGCTCTTCTCCGGAATGGCGTGCACCGAGCTGACGTATACCAGCCGCCGCACGTTATATTCCCGGCACAGCGCCACGATGTTGCGCGTCCCGGCGACGTTGACCTCCCGCATCTGCGGCGTCACCTCGCCGGAAATATCGATGATGCCCGCCGTATGGATGACGATGACGTCATACGCCTCCAGCCCTTCGAACATCGGACGCAGGGACGCCGCGTCCCGCACGTCGCCCTCGAAGAACTGCGCCCCCGTCGCGGGCGGCCGCTCGCCCGGCAGCAGGAGCCCCCGCACCTGCGCGCCCGCGCGCTGCAGCAGCCGCAGCAGCGTTGAGCCCAGATGGCCCGCCGCGCCTGTTACCAGATACATTCTCTTTTTCATAACGCAAGGTCTCCTTTCCAGCCGTTTCCGGCCCCAGTCGGGGGAATGGACTCGTCGTTCATGCGGCCCGGCGGCGGACGACGCCGCCCGCAGGGCCAAACGGCCTGCCCGCCGCCGGCTTTCCGCCGGCTGCGGACTTCGGGGCCGTGAAATTCCGGACACAATGTTGATTTTATTCCCCACTTGTATTATAATCGAACCAGCGTCGGTTTGCAAACGACAGAAGGGCCGGCTGTGTGCGGTTACTGTACACAACCGACAGCAAATGTCCAGTAGGAGGAAATGTTCATGAAACCACTACATAACGATCACCGAACGCGCGTGACAAAGCAGCTCATCCGCCGCGCTTTCACCGACCTGCTGGCGCAAAAACCCATCCAGAGCATCACGATCAAGGAGCTGTGCGAGCGCGCCGGCATCAACCGCGGCACCTTTTACGCCCACTATACCGACCTGCACGACCTGCTCGGGCAGATGGAGGAGGAGCTGCTCTCCGGGCTGCAGCAGGCGCTCGCGCCGCTGCTGACGGCCGACGACGAGCACCTCAACCCCGTGGCCATCACGGCGGGGATCTTCCAGTGCCTGCGCGACAACAGCGACCTGTGCAGCATCACGTTGGGGCCATACGGCGACAAGAAATTCCTGCTGAAGGTCATCAACATGGGACACCAGCGGTACATGCCCTGCTATCAGCAGTGGTTCAAGGGCGCCACCCCGCAGCAGCTGGAATATTTTTACGCCTTCGTGAGCGGCGGCTGCATCGCGCTGCTGCAAAAATGGCTGGCCGAGGGCATGACCACCCCGCCGGCCGAGATCGCGGAGATGGCGGAAAAGCTGATGCTCTACGGCATTGGTTTTCTCGAGAAAACGTGATTTTATGCGCCGGTGCGCGATTGCAAATTGGATTTTCTGGCCTTTTTTCTACTATTTGTAGAAAAGCGCGGGGAAACGCCGCGCGGCCGCAGGCGCGCGGTTGCGCTTTTCCGGCGGGCTGTGACGAGCGCCGCCGCCCAACGCGGGCCGCTTCGCCCGATGGGGACTGGAACGCGGGCGAAGCGCTGCGGCCGCCGAGAGCGCCGGATGCGCGGCGACGGCCCGGCCGGAACGGGAGATTCCCCGTGCGCGGCCTTTAAGATGCAGTGCGCCGCGCGCTTCGCGGCGACTCGCTGGGTACGGCCGGAGGTCACGCTTCCTTTCTCGCTCGTCTGGCGCAAAAGCGGCGCTCCCTGTGCACAGCCGGAAGCAGCCGTGCTGCGGCCGCGGGGAAGCGCTGCACAGCGGCAGGCAGCGCCTGCGATCCGCAGCGGCAAATCTGCCCCTCCCGCCAGGCTGAGGGCCCTGCCGACGGCCGGCAGCAGGGACGGGCGCATGCCCTGAAGAACGCGCGCGCCGCGACGGCAGCGGCGCTCGGAAGAGCCACGCCCGCGCCGCTGATCCCATACGCCGGGGACTGTGCCGACCCGGCCGTCCTCACCCAGCGGGGCCTGACGGATTTCGCCCGCGCGCCGGGGGCCGTGCAACGCCGCGGACAGCGCGCCGCCCGTCTGGGGACCATAAGCCCCGCCGCGCCGCGAAGAAAGGCATGCACAGCACCGCCGCAGCCCGGCCGCCGGGGCGGGTTCCAACCCTGCTTCCCCAAGGCCCGCGACGGGCGACCGCTGCAAAGCGCCCGCATGGGTTCCAATACTGCGCTTCCAAGGCCCGCATTGGGCGGGGCGCACCCTTCCGATCGATGATCCAATACGGTGATATAGGAGTTTTGCATAATGAAGAATACAAATGATTCCCGCCGGGACGCGGGGCGGCGTGCGGTGCTCGCCGCGATGTTCCTCGCGTTGGCGCTGGTGCTGCCGTTTCTGACCGGGCAGGTGCCGCAGATCGGCAGCGCGCTGCTGCCCATGCATCTGCCGGTGCTGCTGTGCGGCTTTTTGTACGGCTGGCCCTATGGGCTGGCGGTGGGCGCGCTCGCGCCGGTGCTGCGCAGCGCGCTGTTCGGCATGCCCCCGATGATGCCGCAGGCGGCGGCGATGGCGTTCGAGCTGGCGGCGTACGGCGTGCTGGCCGCGGTGCTCTACCGCCTGCTGCCCCGCCGCGCGGGCTGGATCTATGTCTCGCTCCTGGGCGCGATGCTCGGCGGGCGCATCGTCTGGGGCGCTGCGGCGGCGGTGTTTTACCGGCTGGCCGGCCTGCCCTTCGGCTGGGAAGTTTTCGCAGCGGGCGCGTTCGTCAACGCCATTCCCGGGATCGTGCTGCAGCTGGTGCTGCTGCCCGCGATGCTGCTCGCCCTGCGCCGCACGAAGCTGCTGCCGCATGAATGAGGCGCGCTTCGCCCCGGTCCTGGCCGCGTTGGAAGCCGCGCGGCGGGACAAGCGGGGCCAGGGCTTCCTGATCGCCATCGACGGCGGCAGCGGCGCGGGGAAAAGCACGCTCGCGGCGCTGCTGCGACAGCGCTGCGGCGCGGCCGTGGTGCATATGGACGATTTCTTCCTTCCGCAGGCGCTGCGCACGCCGGCCCGGCTGGCGGAGGTGGGCGGCTTTTTCGACTATGCGCGCTTCGACGCGGAGGTGACGCGCCCGCTGTCCGCGCCCGCGCCCCGGCCGTTTGCCTACCGCGTCTATGACTGCGCGACGGGCAGCTTTCGCGGCGAGCGGCGGATCGAGCCGGATGGGCTGGTCGTGGTGGAGGGCGTCTACAGCCTCTCGCCGCGCATCGCGTTGCGGTATGATCTGTCCATTTTCCTGCGGGTGGCGCCCGACGCGCAGCGGGCGCGGATCCTCCGGCGGGACGGGCCGGCACAGCTCCGGCGGTACTGCGACGAATGGATCCCGCGCGAGAACGCGTATTTCGCCGCCTGCTCGGTCGAGGACCGCTGCGACATCGTGCTGTGACGGCGGCCGCGCCGGCCGGACAGAAAAGTCCCGGGCATCCCGCGATGGGAAAGGGGCGGTGAGATAAGAAATATTTTGAGGGACGACGTATAGCCGCGCGTCTCTGCATATTGCCAGGCCGCGCCCCCGCAAGGGAACATAAAGTCGAACCGGGGCGCTCGAAAAAAGCAGACGATCGCGGCAGCGCGGGCGCGCAAAAGCAGAATAGAACCACGCGACTATCGCGTGGTTTTCTTGATACAAAAAGGAAAGGACGGCAGAAAGCCGTCCTTTCGCAAAATTGTGGCACAGCTTGCCGGACCGCTCAGAAGCGGCCGCGCTTGACGTAGCTGGTATGCAGCACTTCATGCGCCTTGTGGCTGCCGAATTCGCCGAAATATTCGTCATACAGCCGCTTGATGGCCGGGGACTCGTGGCTCTTGCGCAGCGGCAGCGCCTTGTCCTCGTCGTACAGCGCCTTGGCGCGGATGGCGCGCAGGTCGGTGAAGTTGCGCACGCTGGCCGGCTGCAGCGGCTGGCCGCCGCCGTTGACGCAGCCGCCGGGGCAGCACATGATCTCGACGAACTGATAGTCCGCTTCGCCCGCGCGGATCTTGTCCATGATGATCTTCGCGTTGGTCAGGCCGCTCGCGACCGCGACCTTGATGGTCAGATCGCCGACCTTGTAGGTCGCTTCCTTGATGCCCTGGGTGCCGCGCACCTCCTCGAAGTCCACCTTCGTCAGCGGCGCGCCGCCGATCCATTCCGCCGCGGTGCGCAGCGCCGCTTCCATGACGCCGCCCGTCGCGCCGAAAATGGCGCCCGCGCCGGTCGACTCGCCCATCGGGTCGTCGAAGTCCTCGTCCGGCAGCAGGGCAAAGTTGATGCCCGCGCGCTGGATCATCCGCGCCGCCTCGCGCGTGGTCAGCACGATGTCGGTATCCGGCACGCCGGCCGCCGACTGATCGTCGCGGCCCGCCTCGAACTTCTTGGCCGTGCAGGGCATGACGCTGACGACCACAATGTCATTGGGGTCGAGGTCGTTTTTCTCGGCGTACCAGGTCTTGACGACCGCGCCGAACATCTGCTGCGGGCTCTTGCAGGAGGAGAGATGGTCGCTCTGATCGGGATAATAATGCTCGCAATACTTGACCCAGCCGGGCGAACAGGAGGTGATCATGGGCAGCACGCCGCCGTTCTGCACGCGCTCGATGAGCTCGTGCGCCTCCTCCACGATGGTCAGGTCCGCGCCGAGGTCGGTGTCGAACACCTTGTCAAAGCCGAGGCGGCGCAGCGCGGCCACCATCTTGCCTTTGACGTTGGTGCCGATGGGCAGGCCGAAGCATTCGCCCAGCGTCGCGCGGATGGACGGCGCGGTCTGCACGATGACGTGCTTCTTCGGATCGGCCAGCGCCGCCCAGACCTGATCGGTGTCGTCCCGCTCGGTGAGCGCGCCGGTCGGGCAGTTGACGATGCACTGGCCGCAGGAGATGCAGGAAACCTCCGCCAGGTCCTTGTCGAACGCGCAGCCGATATGGGTGTCAAACCCGCGGTCGTTCGCGCCGATGACGGCCACGTCCTGCGCCTTGCAGGCCGCGACGCAGCGGCGGCAGAGGATGCATTTGTTGTTGTCGCGCACCAGATGCGGCGCGCTGGTGTCCAGCTCGTAATGCGGGTTCGAGCCGGAGAAGGCGTTCTCGTCGTCCACGCCGTATTCGCGGCACAGCCGCTGCAGCTCGCAGTCGCCGCTGCGCGAGCAGGAGAGACATTTCTTCTCATGCGTGGAGAGGATCAGCTGCAGCGTCATGCGGCGGGAACGCTGGATGGCGGGGGAATTGGTGGTGATCTCCATGCCCTCGCTGACCGGATAGACGCAGGCCGTCACCAGGCTGCGCGCGCCCTTGACCTCGACGACGCAGATGCGGCAGGCGCCGATCTCGTTGAGATCTTTGAGATAGCACAGCGTGGGGATCTCGACGCCGATGTACCGCGCGGCTTCCAGAATCGTGGAGCCGGCGGGGACGGAAACCTCCATGCCGTTGATTTTGACGTTTAACATATCCATGCTTCGTATCGCTCCTTATTTCTTGGAAATGGCGCCGAACTTACATTTCGTCTGGCAGACGCCGCACTTGATGCACTTGTCCTGATCGATGGTATGCGCCGCGCGCAGCTCGCCGGAGATGGCGCCGGCCGGGCAGTTCTTCGCGCAGATGGTGCAGCCCTTGCACTTGTCCGCGTCGATGACGTATTTCAGCAGGCTCTTGCACACGCCGGCCGGGCAGGTCTTGTCGACCACGTGGGCGACGTACTCATCCCGGAAATACCGCAGCGTGGACAGCACCGGGTTGGGGGCCGTCTGGCCGAGGCCGCACAGGGAGTTGGATTTGATGTACAGGCACAGCTGCTCCATCTTGTCCAGATCCTCCAGCGTGCCCTGGCCCTTGGTGATCTTGTCGAGCATTTCGTAGAGGCGCTTGGTGCCCACGCGGCAGGGCGTACATTTGCCGCAGGACTCGTCGACGGTGAATTCCAGGAAGAATTTCGCGATGTCGACCATGCAGTTGTCCTCGTCCATGACGATCAGGCCGCCGGACCCCATCATCGAGCCGATGGAGATCAGGCTGTCGTAATCGATGGGCGTGTCGATGAGGCTGGCCGGGATGCAGCCGCCGGAGGGGCCGCCGGTCTGCGCGGCCTTGAATTTCTTGCCGCCCGGCACGCCGCCGCCGATCTCCTCGACGATCTCGCGCAGCGTGGTGCCCATCGGGATCTCGACCAGGCCGGTGTTATGGATCTTGCCGCCCAGGGCGAACACCTTCGTGCCCTTGGATTTCTCGGTGCCCATGGAGGCGAACCAGTCCGCGCCCTTGACGATGATCTGCGGGATGTTGGCATAGGTCTCGACGTTATTGAGGATCGTGGGCTTGCCGAACAGGCCCTCCTTGGCCGGATACGGCGGGCGGGGCCGCGGCTCGCCGCGCTTGCCCTCGATGGAGGTCATCAGCGCCGTCTCCTCGCCGCACACGAAAGCCCCCGCGCCGAGGCGCAGGTCCAGGTCGAAGTCAAAGCCGCTGTCGAAGATGTTCTTGCCCAGCAGGCCGTATTCGCGCGCCTGGCCGATGGCGATCTCCAGGCGCTTGATGGCGATGGGGTATTCCGCGCGCACGTAGATATAGCCCTGCGTCGCGCCGATGGCATAGCCCGCGATGGCCATCGCCTCGATGACGGCGTGCGGGTCGCCCTCCAGGATGGAGCGGTCCATGAACGCGCCGGGGTCGCCCTCGTCGGCGTTGCAGCAGACATATTTCTGATCCGCGTCGTTCTGGTACGCCAGCTGCCACTTCAGGCCCGTCGAGAAGCCGCCGCCGCCGCGCCCGCGCAGGCCGGACGCCTTGATCTCGTTGATGACGTCGATAGGCTGCATCTCGGTGAGCACCTTGCCCAGCGCTTCGTAGCCGCCGGTGGCGATGTATTCGTCGATGACCTCCGGGTTGATGACGCCGCAGTTGTGCAGCGCGACGCGATGCTGCTTCTTATAGAAATTGGTCTCCGCAAGGCTGCTGATCTGATCGTCGGCGACGGTCTCCTTATACAGCAGGCGCTTGACGATGCGGCCCTTGAGCAGGTGCTCGGTGACGATCTCCTCGACGTCCTCGGGCTTGACCATGCTGTAAAAGCTGCCTTCCGGATACACGATGACGACCGGGCCGAGCGCGCACAGGCCGAAGCAGCCGGTACGCACGACCTTCACTTCCTCCGCGAGGCCCGCGGCCTGGATCTCTTCCTCGAACGCCTTGAGGATCTTATCGCTGCCGGAGGAGGTGCATCCCGTTCCTCCGCAGACCAGAACGTGTGAACGAATCATAGTATCTTTCCTTTCTCCTTTGCTCTCTTCACTTCGCGGCGGCGCCGATGGTGAATTCGGTCACGACGTTGCCGTTGACCAGATGGTCGTTGACGATGCGCGGCACCATCTCCGGATGCACCTTGACGTAGGTGACCTTCTCCTTGCCCGGCTCCATGATCTCCACCACCGGCTCATACTGGCAGATGCCGATGCAGCCGGTCTGCGTCACGGTGACGTTGGCGAGGTTGCGCTTCGCGACCTCCTCCACGAAGGCCGAAAGCACCGGGCGCGCGCCCGCCGCGATGCCGCAGGTCGCCATGCCGACGACGACGCGCACGCCGCCCTCGTTCTCCTCCCTGAGGTTCATGCTCGCCTTTGCCTTCTCCCGAATTGCCGCAAGTTCCGCCAAGCTCTTCATATCATTACCCTCCGTATTATCAGATTCAAAAATAACAGATTCAAACCGCATCGCGGCGCGTTTCACGCCTCGCCCTCCAGCTCCTGGCGCATCCAGACGAGCACCGCCGGGTCGGACAGCGGGACGTCGCCGCCCAGCGCCTCGCGCACCTGCCGGGTGTCGAATTCATAGGGCGCGCGCCCCGGCGCCGTGTGCCGGTAAACAAAGTCGATGTCCGGCGCGCCCTGCACCAGCGTCACGAGGGTCTCGGCGAGGTCCCCCAGCGGCATGCAGTCGATGCTGCTGCGGTCAAACACCGCCTCGGTCTCGGTGCCCCTGCCCGGCGCGGACCGGATGGAGAACCGCCCGCCGGTCAGCTCGGCCGCCATCTTGAAAAACGGCACGCCCAGCCCGACCTTGCGCGTCTTGCGCGTGGTGAAGAAGGGGTCGGTCACGGCGCGCACCTGCTCCTGCGTCATGCCGCAGCCGTCGTCGCGGATGCGGATGGTGAGCAGCGCGCCGTCCTCCTCCAGCTCGATCGTGACGAGCTTCGCGCCCGCGCGCACCGAATTCATCGCGATGTCCAGGACGTGCAGCGACAGCTCCGGCAGCATCAGGCCTGCTTATATTTGGCGAGGATGCCCGGCACGTCGTCCGGCACCAGCCGGCCGTACACCTCGTCGTTGATCATCATGACGGGCGCGAGGCCGCACGCGCCGATGCACCGGCAGGCCTCCAGCGAGAACACGCCGTCCGGCGTGATCTCCTCCGCCTCGATCCCCAGCTCTTCGCTGATCTTCTTGAGAATGTCGCCCGCGCCCTTGACGTAGCACGCGGTGCCCAGACATACCGACACCTTGTACTCGCCCTTGGGGTTGAGGGAGAACTGGCCGTAGAAGGTCGACACGCCGTAGACCTCCTCGAGCGACAGATCCATCTCGTCGGCGATGATCTGCTGCACCTCGATGGGCAGATAGCCATAGATCTCCTGCGCCTTCTGCAGCACGGCCATCAATTCGGAGCGGCTGCGGTGATGCGCCTCGATGACCTCGCGCAGCGCCTGCTCCTGCTCTGCGGTCCCACGGAACGGAACCGATGTTTTCACTTTTTTCATTGCTTATCCTCCTGCGTTTCGATTGGAATGCAAAATCATGCTTTCCGTGGACAAAGGGACTCCGATCCCGGGCCCGGGCGTTTCCTCCGGCCGCGCGCCCGCTCCGTTCCCACCCGGAGGGGGCCGCGCCGTCCGCCCGCGCGGCGCGCCGGCAGACAAGAAAGCCGGGGCTGCCTTGAGCCGCAGGGCGGAGGACCCGCGCCTGCCCGCGGCGAACGCACCGGCAACGCCCGTGCCCCGCCCCGTCCGGCGTGCTGCCTCTTATCCGCGGAAGGTAACCCGAAACGAGTCTATTATAGCAGATATTTCTAACTTCTGAAAGGGATTTTTGATATTTTTTTGTAAGTTTTTATGGAAAAGAACCCAGTTTCCGCCGGAAAAATTCACGCGCGCCCCGCTTGCCGCAGGGAAGATATTCGCGCTCGCCCCCAGGCGCCGCCCACGCCCGCGCTGCGGCCGCCGGATATGCCGCGCCTTCCCACGCCGGTGGGCCGCCGCGGCATATCCGGCGGGAAAATCTGCGTTTTTTCAATAAAAAGGCTTGCATTTTGCCGCGCAGTGTGATAAGATAATGTGCGCGGTACCATTCCGCGTCGCATCTGGGGGTATAGCTCAGCTGGGAGAGCGCTTGAATGGCATTCAAGAGGTCAGCGGTTCGATCCCGCTTATCTCCACCAAACAGGTATTGGACGAACATCTACTTTTTCGCAGGCGGCTTCGCCGTGAAATGTTTAATCTGATACCAAACAGAAAGCCGCTGCCTTAGATTAAGTTCTAAGGCAGCGGCTTTGTTATGCCTTACAATCGGCACATTCGCATTGTCCTTTATCTTCCTGTAAAATGCAAGTATCATAAAACACAGGAGGAAATCACTATGGAAAAATCAATCTTTGAACAAATGGGCGGGACATACATGCAACAAGGAGATTATATGTTGCCTACTCTCATATTGCCTGCCGAAGAAGAGCGGCCTATCGGTATTTGGGGACAGCGGCGCGGACGGTATTTGAAACAGCACCACAGAACTCTGTATTATAGCCTGCTGACAAGCGGGAAGCTGAACGCTCATCTTGCCGAAATCGACCGGCAGGCAGAGGAACTATTTTCCCAGCTGGTAAAGCAGATGGCAGAGCGTGAAGGCGTAACCGAGCAGCTTAAAGCTGAAAATCAAATGGAGTGGGTTTGCCGGATGAATAGTATCCGTAGCGGAGTTGCTGAAACCGTATATACCGACCTAATTTGAATATAACTAATACTGAGAAAAACTGAAAACTTACGATATTTTTGCAGATAATATCAAAACAATTGAATGGAATACAAAAATCCGATGAACAGTAATTCTTTTCTGCTCATCGGATTTTACTTTGAATTGTTAATTCAAAGCTTTTCAACTTTGTAAATAGTATACCCAGCATTTCTTGCGATTCTTATAAATGCTTCAAATCTTTCGCTTGTTACACTTTCGGAAGAAAAGGTTTGAATCGCCATGTTTTCTTTCGTATTCAGATCGGCCTTAATTTTCTTAATCAAGTGTTTCCTGTAGGTTATTACCTCGCTAAAACA
>CAJFTT010000069.1 GCA_904420005.1 Candidatus Tabaqchalia intestinavium
GCTCCTTTTTTGGGTTGTTTGGTGTCGTGACTTAAACTATACCCTAGGAAGGCTCTGTCCTTCTACTTTTTTATTCGCTTTTTCTTGCCCTGCTGTCCAATATGTATTGTAGCTCTACAACGGATGGGATATAAACTGAAAATTTCCCTTGATTTTCTTTGTACAGTGTGCTATAATTGCCGTTGTGAATCTGAGAAAACATGAGTATCCGGGTGTAGCGCAGTTTGGTAGCGCGCTTGAATGGGGTTCAAGAGGCCGTGGGTTCGACTCCCGCCACTCGGACCATGTCGCTGCGGACGACAATCGTTCGCAGCGGCTTTTTTATAAAAGTCACTTCTCACGCATTCTGTCGCAGCTCCTCTCCGAATCGAGCCCGCTGTGCCGGGTTTCGGTTTAGTGGATTGGATTTGAGAACTCCAAGTCCTAGCATTATAGCTCGACCATCGGAGTATCCTCCAGGATACTCCGATTATTTGTTTTTTAGATTGTTCTGTGATAGTTGTACGGAAACGTGTAACTTTTTGCTTATTTTCCCCCTATTGGTGAAGAATGACTTTCCTGTACGTTCTAAAAGGGGGAATAACGGTTGTACTATAAGCAATGTTTCGGTATAATACAAAAGGGGGTCGGACAACCTAGCTGGGTCAAATGGACGCATCATTCGGAAGGCAAAACCCACTGTGAAGAATGTTTGAAATTAGATGGTTGTTGGTTTCAGAAAGAAAAAGCCCCGCCTTGTCCACATCATCCTTTTTGCCATTGTACTTTAGACCCAATTGACTATATTTTTGTATTGACTTGTGCTACAGTGTATAGTGATTATGGGAAATTTGATCCTTATTTGTTTAATACAACCGGAGGATATCCCCATACAAAAGAAAAGCTTTTTCATCAATGGGGTTATACAGTTGAGAATGCACACTGGCTTCAAAAAGAAATAGAACGACAAGCAAGAGATAAATATATTTCCGGTGAATATCAATTAGGCAAGCTAAATATTCAAGGTCAGCGTGTTAGTATTCGAATTACCATCCCGAGGCGGGATAACGGTGAAGACGTATCATTTATAACTGGGTGGATGTTATATCCGAATGGCCAATTACGGCTCACCACACCATATGGAGGAAAATAAAATGAAGATGATGGATTGTGTTGAAGTGATCGTGGAAAAAAATAAATACGCAAAAGATGGCGTCCATAAGGGAATGCAGGGTTGGATTTGTCTTGATGATTGCGTGAACGGCACATGGCTTGTCAACTTTCCCCAATGCGGTGAAAAAGATGATATTGCGGAAATTTCCATTGCGGAAGAAGATTTGATGCAAATCCCTGTTATGCACGCGGATATGAATGAGCAAATCAAGGCGCAGTTTGATGCATTAGAAAAAGGGAAAAAGCGGAGGATGTTTCCGATTATATAATTTGATTGGATAAAGCACTTTGCATGCTGCCTGCAAATCATTGATTTTGAGATTTCCGCAGATTCTTTAAAAAGCAATAGAATGACAGGCAAAAAGTATGTATCTGGTAAGTATGAACTGGGAAGGTTAAATTTCGCAGGTCAGCGAGTAAGCATCAGAATTGAGATTCCGAGAAGGAACGGCGTTGGAACAGCATCGTTTATAGCAGGCTGGATGGTTAAGCCTAAAGCACTTTGCTTGCTGCCTGCAAATCATTGGTATTCCAGAACTTTTCTAAGTCCTATAATTACACTCGTACCAGACTTGCGGTCAGCAATTTGCAACCGCGCTTGTAGCGGATATTTTTTTGCCAACGTATCCCATCGTCGGAGCAAAGTCCGCTTTGCTGTGACGATTTTGTTCTGATATAAGCGTAATCAAAAAAGGAGCCGATTGTTGTCAAGCAATCGGCTCCTTTTGTCAAGCGGCCAGAAAAGGATATTTTAGCCATTTCGGCGATGGAAACCAAATTCCTGAACTTGTAAAAAGTGGGTGGTGAGGGCGAACCGTCATGCGGGTGTTTACAACCGGACGGATACACCAAGCGTGATTTTTCAGGATAAATTGGAGGTTTCTGCGAGCGTCGCCAGTGGCGTATGCCGCGAGCAGGGGGGCGCCGCGGTTAACGCCAGTGCGACGACAGCCGCGGTATCCAGTTTTGGGCGCCGTAAGAGGATGGGCAGTGGTGTACGAACGCTCGGACTTGTAAAAGACGGTTAAAAGCCGTATTTTCAGCGCGGGGAAAAAACAAAGCGCACCCACAAAAGTGAGTGCGCGATCTGTCTGCACTTTGCCGCTGGAAAACCTGTCCAGTTTGGAACCATCCCGGACGCGGGGAGCTGTTTTGGATATAAGCAAAGGCCCGGAGCGCGAAATGGCTCCAGGTCCTTGCCTGATGGTGCGGGCAACAGGGGTTGAACCTGCACGTCGTAGACACCAGATCCTAAATCTGGCGCGTCTGCCAATTCCGCCATGCCCGCAAAAAGCCGTGCGCCGTCAGGCGCACGGCTCTCATTATATCTTCTATCTTCTGCTTTGTCAATCATTACGCCAAGATGGACTGCAACTTAAAGATACAGCTCGCCCGTCAACGGCGCTTTTTCGCTAGTTGCGTACCTACAATGCCCGTCACTGCGCACACAGCGAGTGGCAGCAGCGCCAGCGGGGCAAAACCGGTGTCCGGCGTGTCGTCAGGCTTTTCCCCTGGCTCCTGTCCCGGATTTTCACCCGGCTCTTCTCCCGGATTCTCGCCCGGTTCCTGACCAGGTTCTTCCCCTGGCGTGCTGGCCTGCGCTTCAAATGCCGCCGGTACCGTAACGTCTTCGCCGGGCATCGTGAATTGATACACGCCGTTTGTCATCGAGATCTCTGTTCCATTGGCTTTGAGAGATCCAGCCGTCAACTGCATACCCTCATCTGGCGTCACGGTTACGGTGACCGTCTCGCCCTGCATCGCGCTCTCCGGCGAAACTGTGATGGTGCCGCCCGTCGCCTGCGTGACGGCGACAGTATACGAGCGGGTCATGCGAACAACCGGGATGCCAGATTCCGCCAGCGCAAGGTTCTCTGTTGTGCTCACGCCGGTGTTGAACATCTGAAATTCGAAAATGGAGGGGGAGTTGAGCAGCGGATGGATCGGTACGAGCATGACGACGCGCACGTACCGGGCCGTCACGGGCAGATCCAGCGTAATTACATCGGTGCGCGCCGGCGTTTGACTGCGGTCATACCCCGTGGTCTCCAAATTCGTCCGCGGCATCGTCGTCCAGTCGTCCGTGTCCCCTGTGTTGGAATATTGCAGCACATAACCGCCCAAACGGTAGTCATGCGCGGCGGCCGCTTCCCAATCAATTTTCACCTGGTCGAACGTCACGCCCTCTTCCCCGAAATCCAGTCCAATGAAGATCGGGTTAACAAACGGATAAAGCGTATAATTGCCGGCCTCCACGGCATCGCCGGTTTCCAAGCTCACTGCGCCCCAGCGTGTGTCCTCGTTGCCGTCGAAGGCATATTCCTGCAAAAGCTCGTCGCTGCCGGTGTGCGGATCGCTGACAATGATGCGCTCTGGCGTGCCTTTAGCTGCCTCTGCGACCGGAATGCCGACGTGAATCTCTGTCTCCGCCGACACCACCGCAAGATTTTCCGCTTCCTGGACCTGCGTATTGAAGATCTGGAATTCATAAATAGAGATATTATCCGCGCCGGCCGATGTGCTCTTGAATTTGAGGATCTGCACCCGGACGAAACGCGCCGTCACCGGCTCTGCCAGCTGCGCGATATCCCGGCGCTTGATACCCGAGTTTTCCAGCTGCGAGGCGTCGGTGATCTCGCTCATAGCTTCCGCGGGTACGTCTGTCCAGACGCTGCCATCGTTGGAATACTGGAAAACAAAGCCGCCGCTGGTATAAGACGCAGCATAAGAATTTTCCCAGTCGACTGTGAGACGGTCGAACATCACGCCTTTCGCTCCGAAGTCCAGCCCGATATACAGCGGGTCGTTGGGGACATCACTGCCCGATTCCTTTGGCATATGACCGGTACCCCAGCGGGATGCAAAATCTCCGTCAAAGGCGTTTGCCGCGGGGATGGACGCATTCATGGTGGAGGCGGTCGAGACGATGATGCGCTCGGCTTCGCCGTCCTCCGCGGCAGCGGGCGTCAGTCCCAGCGCGGCCATGCCGAGCAGCATAGCTGCAGCGCAGATGGTTGCGATCTGTTTTTTCACGAGTATCCCTCCTATTATTGGTTGTGCCTTTCGTTTCCTTTTAGTATTCAGGTTCGGTGATTGGCCGAATGGTGCAACCGTTTCTTTGTATAAGTAAAACACAATTTCATAAATATGTTAAGAATTTGTACTTATGATAAATAATATTTGTACAAATGTATAGCGCATTTTTGACGAGGCGGTGGAGAAGTCAAGGCTTTTCGAATTGCGCTTCTTTCGGTTCGCGGCGCGGCTCGATGCCAGGAATCATCGAGATTTCACCTGTTTCCATAATAGTTTTTCCACAGATTTTTCCGGTGGCGTGGACAGTCATAAAGCGCAAATCGAAATCGCAAGACCCGTTGCAATGATTTATTATTTTTGTTACAATAAAACCAAAATACGAAACAAAGGGAAGCGAGATTTTGCCTGGTACGCCTGCCTTTCCGCGCAGACGATAACGGGAGTTTCCACCGGCGGTGGGGCGCTGAGGTCGTGCACCGGTTCTGCTGGGTGACGCTAGCGGACTTTTTTCGCTATGACCCGGAGACAGGAGCGCGGACAAGGCGTTGGAGATCCGCGCGTCTGGGGTGCTTCACATGGATGGGGCGTTTTTTCCTCGCGGCGATTGCGGCGCGGCAGGATCGGCGCTCCGCCCTTTGCGGCCGGTTGGGAAAACATGGCCGCACAGAGAAAACAAGCTCGAAACTTTTTCCGCCGCGCCGGCGGCGCGCGGCGACGGGAGGAGAAGGCATGACGAAGGCGCAATACAAGCAAAGCCTGCGGCGCGGGCTGGGGCGCAGCCTGCTGGCTGCACGGGCGGATCCGCAGCGATACCGGAGCGTGGTTTTATGGGCATGCCGGCACGCGCAGGCGTTCGACACGCAGATGGAGGGGTCGCGCGCGTGGTTCACCTATCAGCTGGTGCGCTGCTATGACGACGCAGCCCCCTTCGTTGCGGCTGCATGCGAGGCGATCGCACGCTGGAAGGCCGACCATGGCCGCACGATGCTGTACCTTGCCGAGCTGCTGCGGTATTTCGCCCGGGACGGCTCGGCTCTTGCGGCGCAGACGCTCGCGCGGCAATACGAAACGCTTCTCGCCCGACTGCGAGGAAGCGCCTGCGTGCCGGTGGAAAAGAGCGTGCGGGACAATTTCACCTATCTCTGCATTGTCCTGGCGGACGACCGGACCTCGTTCCTCAAAATTGCCGAAGACCTCGGCCGTCTTTATCGCGAACGGCCGTTTTACGACGCGGAGGATTTTGACTGGCTGCATGCGCTGCGGGATAACCGTTACCGCGTCTCGCTGGAGCGGCGCGCGCAGAAATCGGAAAACGCAGCCGCCTACCGGCGCGCATGGCAGGACTATACGCAGCGGCTCGAAGCGCGTTCCGCCGCGGAAAAGCAGACTGCCCTCATGGAGCCATTCGCGCTCTCTGGCCGGCTGCGGCGAACGGCCGATCAAGAAACGCTTCTTCGTTACGCGCAGGCCTACCTCGCGCAGGAGGAGCCGGAGGCCCGCGCACGGGCGCTGGCTGCTTTCTGCGACTGCCCATTTCCGGGGGATCCCGCGCCCTTGATCGCGGACGCGAGGTCGGCGTGCACCGCGCTGCGGCGGGCGGTCTGGCTCGCGATGGAGAATCTCCGCCATCCGCTGGTGCGGGCGGCCGCGATGGAGGCGGCGACGCAGCTGCCCGCGCTTGCGCTGCCCGTTTTGCTGCATAATTTCCTGCCTGCCGACGCGCCGCTCGTCGAGCGCCTGGTAACGACCGTCCCGGTGGATTTCGCCGACACAACCGGCTGGCATGCCGTCCATCGCGCCGTGCTGGCGATGGAGCGTGAGGGGCGAAAGCCGCCCGCGGCGCTGCTGCGGCATATATACGAAACCGCCTACTGCTCCTTCTGCCGCGAATCCGCCGTGCGCGCGATGGGGGAGCGCCGCCTGCTCACGTCCGAAATCTTGCAAGAATGCCTGCTTGACAGCAACTGCGAGATCCGTGCTTATGCCCGCCGCCTGCTGCGGCGCAGAGCGCGGCGCGGGACTGATAAGGGCGGGGCCGGCATAAATCCGGAGATACCGCCGGCAGCCGCCTTTTCCGAATGGGGCTAATGGCAAGCCCCAACACAGGCCGGCACGGCCGCGCTTTATGCGCTGGCGGCTGCTTATAGCAAGGAGGAATCCCCGTCATGCCGTTTCTGCAACTTACCTTCACCCCTCTGGACTCTTTGGAGGAACAAGCCTGCGCGGAAGAAACGCTGTGGGAATATTTGGCCTGCTTATATAAAAACGGGCAGATTCTGGAGGATTTCACATTGATCCGGCAGCAGACGGGCTACAGGGCGTTTGTGACGCTGCCGGCGGACGACGCCCTGGAAGAAAAGCACAATAACGTCTATGTCGCGGCGTCTCTCGCAGCGGTGCGCCGACGATTTTGCATCGCCGCCGCGCCATACGGGGACAATTGCAACGCACCGCCGGCCTGCGCCTGTACGCAGCCGCCCGCGTGGTACCTGCTGCGCACGGAGTCCGACGACGAAGGTAGCCCTGTTGTATGCGGCCGGTGTGGGTGCGGCGTCCCGCTCTATCGGCTGCCGACCTTACCGGGCCAGGCGGAATATTTTGATATTCTGACCTGGAAGAAGGACTATCGCTGCGTTGACCGGCTGTTTTTGTCCTGTCTCGCCGACCGGTTTACTTACCGTCAGCTGCATGATCCCCGCTCACAGCTGTCGCAGGCCGGGCGGGCACTCTGCCGGCAGCTGGAGGAAGCGACGGGCCGGCCGGTTTATTATTTCTTATATCATCACGACCGGACGTCCAAAACCTGCCCCGTATGCGGCCGGGAATGGACAGCCGCTGCGGAGGGTTCCCCTGCCGACCGGCTTTGCGACACCTGTCGGCTGGCCGTGGACGCGAAATAACGTATGGACGGCGGCGATTGCGGGCACGGCGGCGTCGGCGGTTTCCTACAAGCGTAATTGCAAACGAGCAATTTCTGGCTGCGGTAGGGTTTCACGGCGACAAAAAAATTTGCAGCTAACTTCCGGATCAGGGGAACAGACTTTTTTGAAGCAGCCTTGCGGCTTGGCCGGAACGTGCAGAACTTACCCTGCTGTCCTACGGCGATTGTATCACAGGCCTCTAAAAGCCTGTTGGTGTTCAAAAGGGAGCTTAAGCAGACGCACTGAAAACTGTCTGCAAATCTTATTATACGAGGAGCGTTTTTCATGGCATCTGGTAAACAAATTTTGGCGGATTTCACGCGCGAGACGGGCTTTGCGCGCAAACTTGTCGGCATCAACATCGTTTCCGCCGACCCTGGTCGGTTGGCTGCGTTCTATCGCGACGTGCTGGGCGCGGATGTGTGCGAGGAACATGGAGGGCCGCAGCGCATCGAGCTGTGGTTCGGCCCGCGCGATGAGCGCACCGTATGGATCACCGTCAATCACGATCCGGCGTTTGTGCCGCGGACGTATCAGGCTTGTCAGGGGCTGGAATTCCGCGTGGCGGATGTCGATGCGGAATATGCGCGCATCCGTGCGCTGGGCGTGCCCGTCGCGGCGCCGCCCGCCGATCTGCCGTGGGGATTCCGGTTTTTTCATGTTGCGGACCCGGATGGCAACGGGATCGATCTTGTGCAGAAATTATGAGCCGGCAAAAATTGCGGCTTTTGGTAGGATGGGTCTCAGGCGCGAACCCGTCCTGGACCCTTTGCGCCTGGCTTATCCTGCTGCGGGGCGGAAAAAAGGCTGGCATTTTCTCGCGATATATGATATAATGAAAGAAATCAAAAAAGCGCGGCGGGGGACAGGGACAAGCTCTGCGATCCATGCCGTGCGAACGTATGAAGGAGCCTTCCGCCTATGAATTCTGAAGGTCAGAAAATGATCCCCGTCGAGATCGAGAAGGAAATGCGCCGCTCGTATCTCGACTATTCGGTGTCGGTCATCGTCGGCCGCGCGCTGCCCTCGGTGCGCGACGGTCTCAAGCCGGTGCACCGCCGCATCCTGTATACAATGTACGAAAACGGCCTCTACCCGGAGAAGCCTTACCGCAAGTGCGCCGACACAGTTGGTAGCGTGCTGGGCCGGTACCATCCGCACGGCGACGCGTCGGTCTATGACGCGCTGGTGCGCCTGGCGCAGGATTTCTCCCTGCGCTATCCGCTGGTCGACGGCCACGGCAACTTCGGCTCTGTCGACGGCGACCCCCCTGCGGCCTATCGTTATACCGAGGCCAAGATGAGCAAGATCTCCATGCATATCCTAGACGACATCGACAAGGACACCGTCGATTTCGTTCCCAACTATGACGACCGCCTCAAAGAGCCGGTCGAGCTGCCCTGCCGCTTCCCCAACCTGCTGGTCAACGGCTCGACGGGCATCGCCGTCGGCATGGCGACCAACATCCCGCCGCATAACATGGGCGAGGTGCTGGACGCGATGAACCTGCTCATCGACAACCCCGACGCCACGCTCGAGGAGATCATGAGCGTGCTGCACGGACCCGACTTCCCGACCGCCGGCATCATCATGGGCCGCAGCGGTATCCGTGCGGCTTACGCCACTGGCCGCGGCAAGATCACGCTGCGCGGGCGCGCCGAGATCGAGGAGAAGCCCAACGGCCGCTTCCACATCATCGTCACCGAGATCCCCTACCAGGTCAACAAGGCCAACCTCATCCAGTCGATCGCCGCGCTCGTGCGGGACAAGCGCATCGAGGGCATCTCCGACCTGCGGGATGAGTCCGACCGCGAGGGTATGCGCATCGTCATCGAGCTCAAGCGCGACGCCAATCCCCAGGTGGTGCTCAACCAGCTGTATTCCTTCACGCAGCTACAGGACACCTATTCGATCATCCTGCTTGCGCTCGACGGCAACCAGCCGAAGATCTTCACCATCAAGGAGATGATCCAGCAATATATCCGCTTCCAGGAGGAGATCATCACCCGGCGCACGAAATTCGATCTTGCGAAAGCACGGGATCGCGCGCATATCCTCGAGGGCCTGACCATTGCGCTGGATTACATCGACGAGGTCATTTCCATCATCCGCGCCTCCAAGGAGATCGCGGAGGCCAAGCAGAACCTCATGGACCGCTTCGGCCTGAGCGACCCGCAGGCGTCCGCCATCGTGCAGATGCGCCTGGGGCAGCTGACCGGCCTGGAGCGCGAGAAGATCGAGCAGGAGCTGGCCGCGCTGCGCGAGAAGATCGCCGACCTGCTGGACATCCTCGCCAACGAAAGCCGCGTGCTGGCCATCATCAAGGAGGAATCCAAGGCCATCCGCGACAAATTTAACGACGAGCGCCGCACGGAGATCGCCGCCGTCTCGGGCGAGGTGGACATCGAAGACCTCATCCCGGAGGAGCAGTGCATCGTCACGCTCACGCATTACGGCTACATCAAGCGGCAGCCGGTGGACACGTACCGCGCCCAGCGGCGCGGCGGGCGCGGCGTCTCGGGCATGACGCAGCGGGACGACGATTTCGTCGAGAGCATCTATACCTGCTCGACGCACGACTACCTGATGTTCTTCACCACCAACGGCCGCACCTACCGCATCAAGGGCTACGAGATCCCCGAAAGCGGGCGCACCTCCAAGGGGCTCAACATCGCCAACCTCCTCGAGCTCGCGGAGGACGAGAAGGTCAGCGCCATGATCTGCGTGCGCGATTTTGACGACGAGCATTATATCACCATGGTCACGCGGCGCGGCATCATCAAGCGTACGGTGCTTTCAGAATATAAAAACGGGCGCAAGAAGGGCCTGATCGCCGTGGTGCTCGACGAGGGCGACGAGCTGGCCGGGGTCGGGCTGACCGACGGCAAGAGCGACCTGATTATCGGCACCCGGCAGGGAATGGCCATCCGCTTCTCCGAGGCGCAGGGCCGCGCGCTCGGCCGCGCCAGCCGCGGCGTGCGCGCCATCCGGCTGGAGGAAGGCGACGAGGTTGTCGGCATGGTGCTCGTCGAGGAGGGCAAGACGCTGCTGTCCGTGACGGAGAAGGGCTTCGGCAAGAAGACGGCGTTTGATGAATTCGCCACGCAGAACCGCGGCGGCAAGGGCGTCATCAGCCATCGCCTGACGGAGAAAACCGGCGCCGTCGCCGGCATCAAGGGCGTCGCGGAGGACGAGGACATTATGCTCATCTCGCTCTCCGGCGTCATCATCCGTATCCCTGCGGATCAGGTCTCGGTCTATCACCGCGCGTCGCAGGGCGTGACGGTCATGCGCGTCGAGGAGGGCAACCGGCTCGTGACGGCGACTATCGCCCCGCATGAGGAAGAGAAGCCCGAGGGCGATCCTGACGACCAGGCGGGCGAGGCCAGTCAGGCCGCGCCGGAGGCCGGCGAGGCGGCCCCGGCGGACGGCGCGCAGCTCCCGGCGCCGGGGGCGGATCCCGCGCGGGAGGCGAGCGATATTGCCCGCCTGCTGGAAGCGGCCGCCACGCCGCAGCCGGACGAGGATGACGGGGAATAATTCCCCCCGGAAACGGTATACCCGGGGCAGCGAACCGTGTGCCCCGGCGGAGGCGGAAATGGACGCGCGCGCATCGCGCTCGGGTACGCCGACCGACATGTTGTGCCTTGCTTGTGCTCGTTTCTCTCCCTGCTGTGCCAGCGCCCGTGGGCGAGAAAACACGGCCGTCTGTTTTACCTTCAAAAAACCGTATTTCCCTTTGCCCACCGAGGGTACCGATCGTTTTGCGAAAGATTTGGTTCTTGTGTCCCGGTAAAACGACGATTTCCCCTGTATAAAATGCAAGCCCCCAATGCACGGGTTCCCGGGCGCTGGGGGCTTTGTTGATGTCCATATGGATATGGAGCATGCCTGGAGAATGAGGGCAATGACGCTGGCCAGGAAACAAGGGATGTTCATGCGAAACGGCGGACCGCCGTGTGCATCGCCGTCGCGCGGCGGCGATGCTGCATGAAATATGGAAACGGCCCTTGTGCCAATGCACGGCGAAGCTGCGGTGAGGATCGGTTTCGCCTAGCTATCAATTTGCATTGCCGTCAACTGGTGTAATCTTCCACCATGCGCTGCGCATCTTCATAGGTTTCCATATAGATGCCTCTTTGCAGCATACTGCGGTCATATTCCGGCAGCATCGCCACCGGCAGATCATAGGTTTGCATCGGCTGCGATTCGCCGTCGCGGAACAGCGCGAGCATCCCATTGTCCACGCCCAGAATATAGCCCTGCCGCTGGGAAACGACCGGCGTGGGGGAGGTTTCCTCTGAGTGCAGCATATACCATAAGCCACCGCAGACCGCGGCGCCAATGACCACGAGGCTGATGAGCATGGCGAGCAAAAAGGTTCGTTTGCGCATGCAGGATCTCCTTCCTTGCGGGAGAAACCGGGGTGCACATGATGCGCTTAAAAAAGCGTGCGTTCTCGCCAAACGGGGTGGCAAATGCCCGGATTTTCCCAATTCTTCTATGAATTAGGATTGTCCAAACTGCTCCAGGTTATGTAAAATAATCTTAAAAAACCGTATTTTGGTTGCAAATGCAGGCAAAATATTGTATGATAAGCCCAACGACAGCAATGGTACAGGCCTCAAAAGGAGGGAGCTTTCATGAATATTATCAAGGCACGGAAAGGCAGGGATGCGTCCTCTCCACAGGCGGAAAAAGGCAAAAAAACCGCCAAGAAGGTGGCGCTGTCCTTCGGCCGCGTTTTGATGACGCTCCTGCTCATTTGCGTCATTTCCGGATGCATTATTACATGCGTTCTGGTGGCTTATGTCATGAGCTTTGTGGATGAACGGATCGATCCGACGCTGCTGGATAATCTTCCGCTCGATTATACCAGCACGGTTTACGCGGTGGATTCGGACACCGGAGAATATGTGGAGGTGGAGCACCTTTATTCCCAGCAGAACCGTATCTGGGCGGAATGGACGGAGATCCCGCAGAATCTCAAGGATGCGTTCATTTCCGTCGAGGACGAGCGGTTCGAGACGCACAGTGGCGTCGACTGGAAGCGAACCATTCTTTCCTTTGTCAACCTGGTGATCCCCATTTATGACGGCACGCCGGGCGGCTCGACCATCACGCAGCAGCTGATCAAGAACCTTACCGGTAACGATGATTTCCGCATTGACCGGAAGGTCCGGGAGATCATGCAGGCGCTCAATCTTGAGAAAGACCGCAGCAAAGATCAGATTCTGCTGTCGTATCTCAACACCATTTATCTGGGCAACAACGCCTACGGCGTGCAGGTGGCTGCCAATACCTATTTTAATAAGGATGTCAGTGAGCTGACACTGGCGGAATGCGCCTGCATTGCCGCCATCACGCAGAACCCGACGAGATATAATCCCTTCCGGCATCCGGATAATCTGGAAACCCGTCAGCATTATGTGCTGCGCAAAATGCTGGAGTTAGGCAAGATCACGGAAGAAGAGTATAACGAAGCGCTTGCGCAGGAGATTACATTTGATGAGTCGCAGCGCGAGCAGGTGGTCAACAACGTGCAGTCCTATTTCGTCGAGCAGGCTGTGAGCGATATTGTGGCTGACTTGGAAGACCAGTACGGCTGGAGCGAGACGTACGCCAAGAACCAGCTGTTTGTCGGCGGTTATCAGATTTATATCACGATGGACGCTGAGATTCAGGACATCGTGGACAAAGCGTACGCCGATCAGGACACCTTCCCGTCCTTTGCCAACCTCAGCGAGGACGAACAGCCGCGTTCCGCCATGGTGATCATGGATCCCAACGGCAAGGTCGTCGCCATCGCTGGCGCCCGCGGAACCAAGACGGCGAATCTCGTGTGGAACTATGCCACCGACAGCCAGCGGCAGCCCGGCTCGGCGATCAAGCCTCTGACGGTATATTCCCCGGCGCTGGAGCAAAACGAGATTACCTATTCCACCATCCTCAACGACTATTCCCATTCGGTTCCCAATGGCAAGGATGCCAACGGGGAGAATGTTTACTGGACGCCGCGCAACTCTTATTCCGGTTATCGCGGCAATATGACCGCCGCGGAAGCGGTGGCGCGCTCCTGCAACACCATCGCCGCCCAGGTTGTCGAACGGTTGAGTTCTTACGACCAGGTGAAGAACACCGTAACGCCGCAGATTTGCTTTGACTTCGGTAAGGATCGCTTCCAGCTGGACGGATTGGTGTCCAGCAAGACCATCAATGGCAAGAGCTTCACCGATGTGACGCCCGCCGCCATGGCCCTGGGCGCGCTGACGGACGGCGTGACGCTGATGGACATGACGGGCGCATATCAGGCGTTCGCCAATGGCGGCCGCTATACGGAGCCGTATCTGTACACACAGGTGCTGGATTCGGACGGCAAGGTGATCCTTTCCAACAACACCACTGCGGAGCAGGTCCTTTCGGAAGATACGGCGTATGTCATGAACAAGATGCTGCAGTATGCGGTCGATTCCAGCTTTGGTACCTGCACGAGAATGCGGATTGACAACATGACCGTTTGCGGCAAGACCGGTACGACCACCGACCTGCGTGATAAGTGGGCCATCGGCTTCACGCCGTACTATGTCGGCGGCGTTTGGATCGGCTATGATTACGGGAACTTGACCATTCGCGGAGCGAACCCCGCCTGCATTACCTGGCAGATCGTGATGGAGAAGATCCATGCCAATCTGCAAAACAAGGAATTCACGCGGCCGGACAGCGTGGTGGAAGCGCAGTTCTGCACGCAAACCGGCATGATCGCGGCGGATGAATGCCCGCATAAGCAAACGGGATGGTACCGCTCGAGCAATGTGCCGGAGGTTTGCACCACGCATGGCGGCAGCGCTGCAGAGCCGGAAACGCCCGTGACGCCGGAAACCCCGGCAACCCCAGATACCCCGGAGACGCCGGAAGATCCCACGACTTCGGTCCCCCCGGCGGAGGATACTTCCTCGACGCCGGAAGATCCGGAGATTTCTTCCGAGCCGGAGACGCCCAATGCGGAGGATGCGACCGCCTCAACGGCGCCCGTGGTGGCCGCCGTATTCCCAGCGTCCTCGCTGCTGTCGGCTCTGTCCTGTCCGATCCGACGAAGCAAACGCTGATGGCGGCTGCATCTGACGCACGGGGAAAACCGCAAATGCTTTGAGTTCCCCGGGACGGCGGCGAAGGCCGCTGCCCCGGGGAACTCTTGTTCGTTACACGAGGACCGGGCAGCATCACGCGAAAGAAGCGGACGAGGCGCAACGGGCCGATTGGGGACCGGACCTGACCGACAGAAAGCGCGCGGTCGACGCGAATGAGGAGAGGGAGAGAGCAATCGTGGAGAAGATTTTTATTCTGGAAGACGACGAAAGCATCCGGCAGGAGCTGATTTCGCTGCTGCGCGCCAATGGATACGAGCCGGTAGACGCGCCGCCCTGCGACCTCGCGCTGCTGGATGTCAACCTGCCGGGCGAGAATGGGTTTGAGGTCTGCCGCCGCCTGCGCCAGCAGACGGATGTGCCGGTGATTTTTCTCACCGCGCGGGAAACTGCGGAGGATGAGCTGCTGGCTTTCGGCGTCGGTGCAGATGATTTTATACGCAAGCCCTATCATTCTGCTGTGTTGCTGGCGCGTATCGCCCGGCAGCTGCGGCACCGTGACGGCGGCGCGGTGCTGTCCACGCGAGGGCTGACGCTCAATCTTGCAGATTTGACGGTGCGCTTTGGAGAGCAGAAGGCGGAGCTGACCAAGAATGAAGCGCGTATCCTTGCCTGCCTGATGAAGAAGGAGCTGGCGACCCGGGAAGAGATCATCGAGGACCTGTGGGTCAATCGCCTGTATATCGACGACAACACGCTGAGCGTCAATATTAACCGCCTGCGGGAGAAGCTGCGGCGCCTGGGCGCGCAGGACTTCATCCGCACGGTGCGAGGGGTGGGGTATCGGCTGTGAAATTTCGCGAATTTTTGACGGCAAAGGCCGTGACGCTGTGCTTTCTAGGAATCGGCGCGGTGGTGCTGGCTGTGCTGCTGGCGTTCGCGGAGGTGGGGCCGGGCCCTATCGCCCTGGCGGAGCTGCTGCTGACGCTGCTTGTCGCGGCCTGGCTCGTGACCGAATACCTCCGGCAGCGCGCTCGCCTGCGCCGGCTGCAGCGGCTGTGTGCGTCGCTGCCGGAACCGTATCTGCTCGGGGAGGTGCTGCCGCGGCCGCATGATCCGGTCGAGCGGCAGTATTACGAAGCGATGAAAACCGTTTCGCGCTCGGCGATCGGCATCGCGGAGCAGGCGCGGCGGGAGAAAGAGGAATATTGCGATTATGTCGAGAGCTGGATTCATGAGCTCAAAACGCCGCTGACCGCCTGTTCGCTCATCCTTTCCAACGGCGGCGATCCGCATAAGCTGCGCCGGGAGCTCAAGCGCGCCGATAATCTTACCGAGAGCATCCTCTATTATGCGCGCCTGCGCACGGCGGAAAAGGATTTGCAGCTGCGGGAGGTGCAGGTGTCCGCCGCCATCGACGAGGCGGTGCAGAGCCAGATGGAATTGCTGATCGCGGCGGGGATCAGCGTGCAGGTGGAGGGGGATTTCCATGTGTATACGGATGAAAAGCCATTGTGCTTCATCCTCAAGCAGCTGCTCATTAACTGCGCCAAATATTGTGCCGGCTGCCGGGTGGAGATTACTGCGCGCGACGGATGCATCACCGTGCGGGATAACGGCCCCGGCATCGTCTCCCAGGATCTGAGCCGCGTGACGGAGCGCGGTTTCACCGGCGTCAACGGCCGCGCACGCGGCGGCAGCACGGGGATGGGGCTGTTCATTGTGCGCGCGCTGTGCGAGACGCTCGGCATCGCGCTGGAGATTACCTCCAGGCATGGGGAATATACCTGCGTCGCGCTGCGTTTTGCGAGTCTTACGAAAGCGTAAGAAACCGGACAGCTTGCGTTAGAACAAATCCTCGCGTTTCGTGGTAAACTGGGAGGCGAAATGGAGGAGATCACATGAAAGAAATTTTGCAGGTCCAGCATGTTGTCAAATATTATGGCAGCGGCAGCGTTGTCACCAAGGCGCTGGACGATATCACGTTTTCAGTAGCGCAGGGCGAATTCACCGCCATCATGGGCGCGTCCGGCTCCGGCAAGAGCACGCTGCTCAACGTCATCTCCACGATCGACCGGGTGAGCGCCGGCGACATCCGCGTGGAAGGGGAGAGCCTGGCGGAGATGAAAGAAGACCGCCTTTCCGCATTTCGGCGCGACAAGCTGGGGTTCATTTTTCAGGAATATAACCTGCTCGACACGCTGACGGTTTGGGAGAATATCGCGCTGCCGCTCAATCTGAAAAAGGTTTCCGCCGCCGAGACGCGGCGCGAAGTCGCGCGCGTTTCCGAAGCGCTGGGCGTCGGCGATCAGCTGGGGAAATTCCCCTATGAGCTGTCGGGCGGGCAGCGGCAGCGTGCCGCGTGCGCCCGCGCCATTATCACTTCCCCCGCCATTGTGCTGGCCGATGAGCCGACCGGCGCGCTCGACTCCAAAAATTCCCGCATCCTGATGCAGACCTTCACCCAGATGAACCGGGAAATGGGCTCGACGATCCTCATGGTGACGCACGACGCGGTCGTCGGGTCTTATGCCGGGCGTGTGCTGTTTCTCAAGGACGGGAAAATCTGGAGCGAGGTACAGCGCGGCGACCGGGATCGGCAGGACATGTATCAGGAGATCCTGTCGGTGATGGCGGCGTTGGGGGGTGAGGCCGATGTTCGGTAAGCTCGCGTTACGCAACGTCAAACGCCAGATCGGCAATTATCTCATATATTTCATTACCGTGTCCATCACCGTGGCGCTGATGTTCGCGGTCAATAACGTCATTTTCTGCGAGGAGCTCATGGCGCAGGCGGAGTCCCTGCGGGAGCTGAAGGTGGGCCTTGTCGCGATAACGGTTTTCGTCGCGCTCATCGTCGCGTTTGTGCTGGGTTATGCCACGTCTTTCATGCTTCGGCTGCGTAAGCGGGAATTTGGCACTTACCTGACGCTCGGAATGACGCGCGGCAATATCCTGTGCGTGTTTATCCTGGAAACCATGTTGCTGTGCGTCGCGGCGCTCGCGGTGGGGATGCTGCTGGGGATGTTTGTTTATCAGGGTCTCATGGCGCTCGTCAACCGTCTGCTGGAGATGCAGTTTTCCATCGCGTCGTATTCCATGGAGGGCCTGCTGCTGACGGTCGTGCTGGTCGCGGGCGTGTTTGGACTCGCGTCGCTGACCTCGGCGCTGTATCTCAAGCGCGTGAGCATCTATAAACTGCTGCATGGCGACAGGATCGTGGAGAAAACGGTGCGGCATCCGTTTGCCTGGCTGTTGCTGGCGCTTGCTTCCCTGGCCGGAGTGATCGGCTGCTGCGTGGTGTTCTCGCAGCAGATGCGGTTGATGATGACGGGGACCGGCGGCTCTGCCGGCGCGATGATGGGCAGCTTGCTGGTGCTGGCGGTGGTGATCGTCACGTTTCATATCGGCCTGGCCCGTAGCCTCGTGCCGCTGCTGCTGCGCAGTGACGCCTACCGTTGCCGCGGAACCAATGCCTTCACGCTGCGCCAGCTCAGCGGCAAGCTCGGCGCGAACGCCGTGATGGCGGGTGCGCTCGCGTTCCTGCTGACGTTTGCCGTCATCGGTGCGAACGTTTCCTTCGTGCAGAAGGTGAGCGAACGGCTCACCATCGACAAGAGCTATCCGTTTGATGTCATGGCTAGCCTGAATGAACAGGGGGAGATGCCCATTCCCCTGCAGGAGGCGGAACGCATCATCGAGCGATATGCGCACATCGAGCGGAAGCTGCCTTATTGTGTTTACCGCACGGGCGACAATTACCTGCATAGCTTCACGCCCTGGTCAGGAGAGGCCTATGCAGGGGTGGAGGACTCCATCCTCGCGGAGAGCGATCTCAACCGTCTGCTGGACGCGTTGGGGGAGCCGCCTGTCGAGCTGAACGGCGGCTTTCTGATCGTGGCGGATTCGCCGCAGGTCGAAGGGTGCGATTTTTCGCAGGCGACTTTGCAGCTCGGCGGGAAGGCCTATTCTTATGCCGGTATGCGCACGGATCTGCCGCGGCTGGATTTTTATTATTTCGCCGCTGTGGTGCCGGACGAGGCGGTGGCGGGGCTGCCGCTGCAGGCGGAGTGCATGGCCTATGACCTTGCGGAAGGGAAGTTCGACGCGCAGGCGCTGTGGCGCGATCTGTCGTATACCTATACGTCCTCCTATTACAGCAACGGGGAGGAAATTACGTTCACATCCGAGCGTAGCGACTATCAGATCCGGGAATATGGACGGATCATGCAGCAGGGGAACACAGCGGTGTTTGTTGTGGGCGCGCTGTATATCGCGATGGTGTTCGTGTTCCTGGTCATGGCCATCCTCGCGCTCAAGACGCTCTCCGGCCTTTCGGAAGACAGGCGGCGTTATGCGATCCTGTTCCGCCTCGGCGCCGGGCCGCGGGAGCAGAGCAAGACGCTGTTCCGCCAGATTTTCACCTTTTTCCTGCTGCCGTTCGCGCTGCCGCTGCTCATGAGTGTACCGACGGCGGTCATCTGTATGCAGATCATGCGGCTGGGCGGCTTCGCGGAGAATATGTGGGAGGTGGCGCTCAATGCCGGCGCGATCGCCGGGGTGGTGCTCGTGATTTATGCGCTGTATTTCACCGCGACCTACCTGATCGCGAAGCGCAATTTCGTGCGCGACACAGTCTGAGGCCAACGGATGCGCTTGACAGAGCCGCGGGCAGCCGCTCGCCCGGTGCGAAGGCGGCCTGCGGCGGAAGAGCGCTTTTTCAGATAGCGGCCCCTATGCCGACGCCTTGCGCGGGATTTTCGGCGCGCGGCGGATAGAAAGGGAACCGGCAGCCCTGTAACGGGCCGCCGGTTCCCTTTCCTGCGTTGAAGTTCAAAGCTGTTCGACCTCACGGGCGACCTTTTTGAGATCCTCGATGATGGAAATATGCTGGGGGCAGTGCCGCTCGCAGCGCCCGCAGGCGATGCAGTCGGAGGCTTTCCCGTGGTGCTCCGTCAGCGCGGCGTAATAGGTTCCGGCGACCATCTCCTGCTCCTTGCCAAACCGCTTGAGGTTGTTGTAAATAGCGAAATATTCCGGAATGGCGATGTCCTTGGGACATCCGTCGCAATAGTGACAGGCGGTGCAGGGAATGGCGATGCCGGCGCGAATCCACTCGGCAGCCTTATGCACCAGCGCCATTTCTTCCTCGCTGAGCGGTTGGAACTGCTCCATATAGCGCAGGTTGTCGTCCATCTGCTCGGGTGTGCTCATGCCGCTGAGCACCATGATTACGTTTTTATGCGAAGCGGCGAAGCGCAGACCCCAAGAGGCGATGCTGGCGTCGGGCGCGTGGGAACGGAACAGCGTTTCCACCGCGGGCGGCACCTGCACCAGCGCGCCGCCTTTGAGCGGCTCCATGACGATGACCTTTTTGCCGTAGCGCTCGCACAGCTCGTAGCAGGCGCGCGCCTGGATGGTTTCGTCCTCCCAATCGAGGTAATTGAGCTGCAGCTGCACGAATTCCATTTCCGGGTGCCGCTGGAGAATGGTTTCCAGCACGTCGGCCTTGTCATGGAAGGAGAAGCCGATGTGCCGGACCTTGCCTTCTTTTTGCTTTTGCTGCACGAATTCGAATGCGTGAATCCGTTCCGACAGCTCAAACGATCCTTTCGTCAGCGAATGCAGCCAGTAATAATCGAGATAATCCACGCCGAGCCGCCGCAGCGTCTCCTCGAAGATCGGTTCCAGCTCGTCCTCGCGCTGGATCATGAACATAGGCAGCTTGTCGGTGATGGTGAAACGGTCGCGCGGATATTTTTTCACCACCGTCTCCCGGAAGGCCGTTTCACTCGCGCCGTTGTGGTAGACGTAAGAAGTGTCAAAATAGGAAAATCCCTTTTCCATGAAAGAATCAACCATGCGCTGCATTTTTTCAAGGTCGATGTCCGTCGCGTTGTCGGGATGACGCAGCGGCAGACGCATGAGACCGAATCCGAGCTTTTTCATAGGGGTTCCTCCTTTTGCCTGTTGTTTGCCTGAGATTTTCGCTGGCCGGCCCGAACGGCGCGCTCCAGGCCGTCCGGGCCGGCCGGCGTCATTGCGCCGCCAGCATGGCGCGGATGACGTCTTTCGCGTGCTCGCGGTCGTTGCTGCACAGCGTCGGCAGGAAAGCCGAGAGCTTTTCCAGCGGGAAATCCCACCAGCGCAGCGCGAGCAGGAGCTGGGTCAGCTCGTCGTCGAAGCGGCGGCGGATGAGACGTGCGGGATTGCCGCCGACGATGGTATAGGGTTCGACATCCCGCGTTACCACGGAATACGCCGCGACGATCGCGCCGTCTCCGATTTTGACCCCCGGCAGGATGCGGCATTCCCGGCCGAGCCAGACGTCGTTGCCCAGCACGGTGTCCCCCTTATGCGGCAGCTGGGCGAGGTGCGGCGGCACCGCTTCCGCCCATGCGCCGCCGAACACCGTGAACGGATAGGCCGAGAGGCTGTCCAGCCGGTGGTTGGCTGGCCCCATGAGAAACTGCACGCCGCTGGCGATGGCGCAGAATTTGCCGATGATGAGCCGGTCGCCGAATTCCGGCCAGTTGAATAGGACGTTGTTTCGCTCGAACGCCGTGGGATCGACCGGATCATCATAATAGGTATAATCTCCCACAATAATATTGGGGGCGGTAATGACGTTTTTGATAAAACAGGATGTTTTGTATTCGTTGGGGAAGACCAGATTGGGGTCGGGAAATTGGTTCATAAGAATCTCCTTTCGCTCTGTTTGGCTCACCTCCCGTGCAGGATTTGCGGCACAGTAGCCACCGCACGCTTCTTACGCATCTCTTTGATAGAAAATCCCTGCTTTCTGTCGCCGCGCCGCGCGGCGAGCGGTTTGTTTCTTCTAGTATAATACAGCGACGCGGCGATGTCCAGCGTATCGGCGCGGATTGACACCCGGCGGGAAAATGGCTATAATAGAACCATTATGCCGCCGGACGCGGAATTTTTGCAGTGAGGACGGGAGGGGAGCGCGATGTTTCGCATTCTCAAAACGCAGGGCGCGGCGCGCCGGGGAGAGATCACGACAGTGCACGGCACGGTGCAGACGCCGCTGTTCATGAATGTCGGCACCGCCGCCGCGATCAAGGGAGGGCTGGACGCGCAGGATCTGCGCGAGATCGGCTGCCAGGTGGAGCTTTCCAACACCTATCACCTGCATTTGCGGCCGGGGGATGAGATCATCAAGCAAATGGGCGGCCTGCATCGCTTCATGAATTGGGACCGTCCGATCCTGACCGACAGCGGGGGCTTTCAGGTGTTTTCCCTTGCCAAGCTGCGCAAGATCACGGAAGAGGGCGTAGCGTTTTCGTCCCATATCGACGGGCGCAAGATTTTCATGGGCCCGGAAGAGAGCATGCGGATTCAGTCGAACCTCGGTTCCACCATCGCCATGGCGTTCGATGAATGCATCGAGAACCCCGCCGAATATTCCTATACCAAGCAGTCCTGCGACCGTACGGCGCGCTGGCTCGCGCGGTGCAAGACGGCGCTGGCGCGTTACAGTGCGGAGGAAGGAGCCGTCAACCCGCAGCAGATGCTGTTCGGCATCAACCAGGGAAGCACCTACCATGACCTGCGCATCGAGCATATGAAGAAGATCGCAGATCTGGAGCTGGATGGCTACGCGATCGGCGGCCTGGCGGTGGGGGAGAGCTGCGAGGAGATGTACGGCGTGCTCGAGGCGCTGGAGCCGTTCCTGCCGGCCGACCGCCCGCGTTATCTGATGGGTGTCGGCACGCCGATGAATATCCTGGAAGGCGTCCTGCGCGGCGTGGATATGTTTGACTGCGTCATGCCCAGCCGCAATGCGCGGCATGGCCATCTTTTCACCCGGGAGGGTGTGATCAATCTCAACAACAAGAAATATGAGAACGATCCCGCGCCCGTGGACGAGACCTGCGGCTGTCCCACCTGCCGCCAGCATTCCCGCGCTTATCTGCGGCATCTGTTCCGCGCGGGGGAGATGCTCGCTATGCGCCTTGCCGTGGTGCATAATCTCTGGTTTTATAACCATCTTCTTGCGGAGATTCGCGCGCACCTGGAGGCGGGGGACTATGCTGCGTTTGTCGCCTCGCAGCGGGGCGTGTTGGACCGGAGGATCTGAGCCGCACGGCGCTGCTGTGAAAAGTACCTGCAGGTTATCGTGGCGCCAATCCGCGAAAAGCTGGCGGCAAGTGGCGCCGTTAGCAGAGCGTTTGCAACCGGGCGGACGATATTTTTACGCAGGGGAACAACGACGACGCAGGTAAAGAGATTCCTTTTTCAAAATTTCATTCTCCGTATGGCGGGAGATTTTTATTGGCATATGCAGGAGGCTTTCAACGGGCGGTATGGCCGCCTATGAAACCCGAGATATACAAAGGCAACCCTTTCCCGGGCGGTATGCGTTGCAAAGCAGTGTGCCAATCGCAGCAGCGGTCGTTCCCCGGACAGGCGCGGACGGTATTCTGCTTTTTCGGTGCGCAAAAAGTCGCGGCGAAGGGCTGTCGTGTCGTCGACGCTGCGGGGCGCGGCGCCATGGAGCTTTACGCAGGTGGACGGTTCCCGCCGCGCGGCTGTGCCGAGACTTTGATCTATGTTGCATGACCTGTCTCGGCAAAAAAATAAAAAAATTCCCAAATGGGTGTTGACAAACGCCTTACGTTTATAGTACAATATACACCGTCGCCGATGACGGCGCACATGTCGGGAGCATAGCTCAGCTGGGAGAGCATCTGCCTTACAAGCAGAGGGTCACAGGTTCGAGCCCTGTTGTTCCCACCAGAGTATGGCCTGGTAGTTCAGTTGGTTAGAACGCTAGCCTGTCACGCTAGAGGTCGTGGGTTCGAGCCCCATCCAGGTCGCCAATTCGCCTTTGTAGCTCAGTTGGTAGAGCAGAGGACTGAAAATCCTCGTGTCGCTGGTTCGATTCCGGCCGAAGGCACCA
>CAJFTT010000070.1 GCA_904420005.1 Candidatus Tabaqchalia intestinavium
AATAAAGCACTTTTTACTGCGGAATTGTGTAAGGGTAGCACGACAGACTCTGACTCTGTTTGTCTGGGTTCGAATCCTAGTTCCGCAACCACGTCGGAGCAAAGCCCGCTTTGCTCCGACTTCTTTTTTCCGGTTTTATCTGTAGTGCCCGCGGGGCATTTGTCTATCCGTCTCCGAACTTGCCCCGCGAGCGGCGCGCTTTCGCACGGAAGAGGCGCCATTCCTGCATGCGTCCAAAAAGCTGCGGCCTGCGCATTCCTGGTTTCTGGCGCAGGCGCCGGGGCAGCCGCTGCTTTCCGCTCCCGGTAGGTTTTCACAGGCCTGCCAGGCAAATGGCAAGGGTTCTCCTGCGCCGCAGGCGCCGGTTTCACCGCCCGTGCGGCGCACAAAAAACGCGCCGGGGACAACCCCAGCGCGTTTGAGAATAAAAAGCCAAGCTCAGGCGATGGCCTCCGTCAGGCGGCGCACCGCCGTGCGGCGATACGGCATGATGCGGTAAAGCCGCAGCCCCTCCACCACCGCGCACCATTTGTCCAGGCAGCTGACGACAAACGCTTCCTTGCAGCGCGGGAAGGAGATCGTCAACGGCCACATATGCTTGCGGATGATGTCCTCTTCCGTCGCATTGAGGGAAAAATATTCGCTCGCTTTGTTCAGCGCGCGGCGCGGATGCTTGAACGCATGCCAGTTATGTTCCTTGAGCCCGTCGCGCCAGTCGTACAAAAAGAAGTCATGCAGCAGCGCGCCGCGGATGAGGCTCTTCGCGTCGATGTCCAGCCGCATGCGGCGGCTCAGCCAGAAGCTGTAATACGCTACGGCAATGCAATGCTCCAGGCACGAGGTGCTCGCATGCTGCCGAAAATCGTCCATACGGCGAATTTCCGGCACGCTGAGGATTTCCTCGGCGCATTTATAGAAAAACTGATTTTCCTGTTCTGTCAATGGCATTCCCAATACCCTCCGTTTGTGATGCTACTAAGATTATAACCGCATACTTCCACAAAAGTCAAACTATTTTTGTGGAATCTTTTTGCCAAAATTGTTACTTTCTGCACGATTTATGCCGGGAAACGGCGCCGCCGACGTTTTTTGTGGAAAAATGCCGGCACGCCAGGCGGTCCGCGCCGCGCCCAGACATGCAAAGACGAGCTTTCTCCCACCTATCCATTTATATGAACCTGACCGGTTCGATATGCCGGATTTTTTGAAAAATTTTGTTTGACGTCCCCAAAAACGCCACCATCAGAAAGGAAGCGCTGCGTATGAAAAAGATCAAAAGCTTCACCATCGACCACACCATTCTTCCGCCGGGCCTGTATTACGGCGGCAGCAACGGCGACGTGGACACCTTCGACCTGCGCATGAAAAAGCCCAACACTGCATTTCTCTCCATCCCCGCTATGCACGCCATCGAGCATCTGTTCGCGACCTACGCGCGCTCCCAATGGGGCGACGCGATCATTTATTTCGGCCCGATGGGCTGCCAGACCGGTTTTTACCTGCTCACCCGCGGCCTGACGCAGGCGCAGGTCATCGCGCTGGTGCGCGAGACGATCGCGTTCATCGCGCAATATGACGGGCCGATCCCCGGCGCGGCCGAAGCGGAGTGCGGCAATTACCGCAATCATGACCTTCCCGGTGCCCGGCGTGAATGTGAACAATATTTGGACGTTATCCGTAATTGGACGACCGAACTGTTAATCTACCCGCAGAGACAAGGGTAATTATCGCCAAAATCCGCATTTGCGCTCTGTGCAACCTAGCCAAAAATCAAAAATAGTTACAAAAAGTTACAAAAACACTTGAAATGGTTACAGTTTGTAGCTATAATAAATAGCGTCGAATCAAAGTTTTCGCACTGTCCGGTCTGAAAGGGGGCGCGATGCAATTCCGCGAGATGCCGCGGATCAATTGCAGGATTGCTATGAATCTTTCATTTTTCGCCAAGATTTACGTTTCCTTATGCACAGCTGCTTATCACGTCTGCCATACGGTGGGTGCCGTCACCCTTCTGGCGCTTTATCAGCTGGCGCGTATTCTTTATATGTTGTTCCGTTGCTTCTTTTACGCCGCTCGGGCCGTTGTGGAGCTGGTGCAGACTTCTCTGGAGTCTGCGCGCCGCCGTCGCAGTATGGACGGCCACATTTCGCTCGGCGGTTTTTGCATTTCCTTCTGCCGCCGCGTGCGGGAGGCGCTGCTGCGCGTGGGCCGCTCGTTCCGGCGCAAGGGCTTCGCCAGCGGCTGCCGTGAGCTGCTGCGTTGCGGCGGGCACGGCGTGCGGTTCGCTTGGAAGGGCTTCGCTCCGGTGCTCAATTATGTCGCGCCGGTCGCGGCGGTCATCGCTGCTGTTCTGGTGGTCAACCATTACGCGGATTATCGCTACGGTCTCGCTGTGACCTTCAAGGGCGAGGAGATCGGTATAGTCGAGGATGAATCGGTCTTCACCAACGCGGTTTCGCAGATTTCCGCCCAGGTGGAGAGCTCGACCGGCGAGCGGTACGCGCTTTCGGTGGAGCCACAGTACGCGCTTGTGATGCAGGAAAATCCCACGTATATCTCCACCGAGGAGATCACACAGAAGATCGTGGAGAAGTCCCCGGAGCTTTTCCGGGAGAGCTTCGGCCTGTTTGTTGACGATACCCTCATCGCCGCCAACGAAAGCGAAGCGGCCCTGCAGGAGGTGCTTGACTCGATCCTTTCCTCCTACCAGACCGCTGACACCCAGGCGGCCGGCAACGATGTGGAGCTGCAGTTCGTGCAGTCGGTCGACATCCGCAGCGGCCTGTACCCGATCACCTCCATGCAGACAACCAGCGAGATCAACCAGACGCTGACCTCCCTGCGCGAGGAAGCGGTCGTGTACACCGCCGTCGCCGGTGACTCTCCCAACCGCATCGCCAATAAATTTGATATGAAACTGGACGAGCTTTACGACCTCAATCCCGAGCTGGAGGATTCGACGTTATATCCTGGGTCCGAGGTGCTCATCCGCTCCGCCCGTTCCATGCTGGAAGTGCAGTCCATCTGCACCGAGGTGTATACCGAAGAAACCGATATTCCGGTCACCAACATCAACAACAGCTCCATGTACAAGGGCGAAACCAAGGTCAAGAGCGAAGGCAAGGCCGGCGTCAATGAAATCACGGCCAAGGTCACCTATGTCAATGGCATCGAAGTCAGCCGCGAAGTGATCGGAGAAAAGGTTGTATCCGAACCGGTCGCGAAGGAAGTCTACGTCGGCACCAAAACCAAGCCCTCCACCGCCGCAACCGGTAACTGGATTCGTCCCGTCAAGGGCGGTTATATTTCCTCTCGGTACGGCTGGCGCACCGTCTACGGCGAACGCAATTTCCACAAGGGCATCGACTTCGCCGTTGCCAAGAATACGCCGATCATGGCCATCGACGGCGGCACGGTCATCTCCGTCGGTACGGAGACCAGCAACGGCAAGACTGTCCGTATTGATCACGGCAACGGATATGTTTCCTACTACGCGCACTGCAACAAGTACGCCGACATTCAGGTAGGCGATAAAGTCTATCAGGGCCAGGTGATCGCATATGTCGGCATGACGGGCCGCACAAACGGCTATCATGTCCACTTGGGGCTTCTGTACAAAGGCGAGCGCGTCAATCTCAACAACATCTACAAAAGCTGACAGGGTGTCATAAATCCCTGCCCCGGTTCATAAAAATAAGGAGAGCGTTGGACACGCTCTCCTTATTTTTTTATGCCCAGCGGCGCCGCATGCAGAGCGCAGTAGAGATTCATGCAACCCACAGGTACGAGAAATCCCCATTTCCAGCCTCTTGCGCTGCGAGGTTATCGCCGGCGCGCCCCTGCACCGCATAGAGTCCCCCAGCTTGCCGGCGCCAAGCGATGGACGGATCCCCTGCACTGTTTTTGGGGAACCCCATGCGTGAGTGGAAAGATCTTTCCCCGCCGCGCCTGCCACCGTATCGGGGGCCGCACCGCTGTCTCCGGCCGCTTGCCCGCACGAGGCCTTCCCGGTAGCCTCGAAAGGCGCGAACGCAACAGCATGAAAAAACGCAGCAGCAGAGCGCATGGTCTCTCGGATTCGCAAAATTCCGCCGCGCCCCGAAACGCGTCCAAAAACAGAAAGCCGCGTTCTTTTTCCCCTGCCGTGAAAAGGGCTATGTGCATCCCCTATCCACGCCGAAATCATCCGTTTTTCCTCATGATCGTCTCATCAAGGCAGCGGATTGACGCATTTTCGTCGCAAAAAAGCGGATTTTTGTATCTGTTTTCGGCATAGTGCATGAATTATGAATGAATTTCTTGTGAAAAAGGAGGAACTTACAGACAGCTGGGAAAAAAAATTGATTTCCTTGGCAAAAACCGCTATAATTGAATGGTAAACATAATTGTGATTGTACAACATACACAATTATGGAAAACCACAGATTTTGAAAGGAGCGAGTTACCGTTGAAGCAATATACCACTGATCACATTCGCAACGTCGCGATTCTGGGGCATGGAGGCTGCGGGAAGACGTCCCTGGCCGAGGCTATGCTCTATCTGGCGAAAGCCAGCGACCGGCTGGGCCGCGTCGCGGACGGCAATACTGTCTGCGATTTCGACGCAGAGGAAAAGAAGCGCAGCGTTTCCATCGCAACGGCGGTCGCTCCGCTGGAGTGGAAGGAGCACAAAATCAACCTGCTGGACACGCCCGGCATGTTTGACTTCGAAGGCGAGGCTGCGGAGGGCCTGCGCGCGGCAGACATCGCCCTCATCGCCGTCTCCGGCAAATCGGGCGTCAATGTCGGCACGGAAAAAGCCTGGAAGGCCGTGCAGAAATCGGGGCGTGTGCGGGCTTTCTTCGTGGGAAAGATCAGCGAGGAGCACGCGGACTTTTTCAAAGTGCATGAGCAGCTCAAAGCCACCTTCGGCACGGCGGTCTGCCCGCTGGTGCTGCCTGCCGGGGAGCATGTATATATCAACCTCATCGAAAACAAAGCGTATCGTTATGCCGACGGCACAGCGACAGAATGCGCCATGCCCGATCTCGGCCATCGGCTGGAAGGCGCCATCGTCTCCATCAGCGAGGCTGTGGCGGAGGCGGACGACGCGCTGTTTGAAAAATATTTCTCCGGGGAGCCCTTCACGCAGGAGGAGCTGGTTCGCGGCCTGAATCAGGGCATCCGCGCCGGCGCCATCGCGCCTATCTTCTGCGGGGACGCGCTGGATCTCGACGCCATTCAGATCCTGCTGGACGGGCTGGTCGATCTGTTCCCCTGCCCCGCCTGCGCGGGACCCGTGGCGGCGGAGAACGACGCCGGCGAGCCGGTCGAGCTCTCCGTCGCGGCCGACGGCCCTGCGGCGGCGCTGGTGTTCAAAACGGTCGTGGACCCGTTCGTCGGCAAGCTGTCCTATTTCAAGGTGTTCTCCGGCACGCTCAAGCCCGACCTGCCGGTGGAGATCGCGCGCACCGGCGCGACGGAAAAGCTGGGTAAATTACTGACCATCCGCGGCGCCAAGCAGCAGGATGCCGCCGAGATTCCGGCGGGGGACATCGGCGCGGTGGCCAAGATGACCTCCGTCGTGACCGGCGACACGCTGCGCGCGCCGGGTTCCGGCCTCGTCCTGCCCGGCATCACCTTCCCCGAGCCGTGCCTCTCGCTGGCCGTTGTCGCACGCAAAAAGGGCGAGGAAGAAAAAATTACCCAGGGCTTTTACCGTCTGATGGAGGAGGATCCCACCTTCCGGCTGGAGCAGAATGCGGAAACTAAGCAGCAGATCGCCAGCGGCCTGGGCGAAATGCATCTGGACGTGCTGGTGAGCAAGCTCAAGGCGAAATTTGGCGTAGAGGTCGATCTCGTCCCCGCCAAAGTGCCTTACCGCGAGACCATCCGCAAAAAGGTCAAGGTACAGGGCCGGCACAAGAAGCAAACGGGCGGCCATGGGCAGTTCGGCGACGTGTGGATCGAATTCGAGCCCTGCGACGCCGAGGAGCTGGTTTTCGCCGAGAATGTGTTCGGCGGCGCGGTGCCGCGTAATTTCTTCCCGGCGGTGGAGAAAGGCCTGCGGGAATGCACTGCGCACGGCGTGCTGGCGGGCTATCCCGTCGTCGGCGTGAAAGCGACGCTGGTGGACGGCTCCTATCATCCGGTCGACTCTTCTGAAATGGCCTTCAAGACCGCGGCGGCTCTCGCCTTCAAGGAAGGAATGGCGCAGGCCGGCCCTGCGATTCTCGAGCCGATCGGCACGCTGCGCGTCACGCTGCCCGACACGATGATGGGCGATGTGATGGGCGACATCACCAAGCGGCGCGGTCGTGTGCTCGGTATGGAGCCGGGCGAGGACGGTATGCAGGTCATCGAGGCGGAGGTGCCGATGGCGGAAATGAGCGACTTCGCCGTGACGCTGCGTTCCATGACGCGCGGACGCGGAAGTTTCTGCTTCACCTTCGCGCGCTATGAGGAAGCGCCGGCGCAGGTGGCGCAGAAGGTGATCGAGGCAGCCGGAAAAGAAGCCTGACCGCGTTTGTTCGGTGGCGTATGTCGCTGTTCTTCCTCGCTTGGAGATAAAGAGAGCCTCTCCGGTTCTTTTGCTACACAAGCGGCGAGTTGTGGCGCACGGCAAGGCCACTAAGCCTAGCGGACGATTCTCTGTGGGATATACCGCTTCGCGCTGTATCCCATTTGAATCAAAACTAAAGCAGGAAACGCGCTCCTTTGGGAAAAGGAGCGCGTCTTTTTCGATGGGACCGTGCCGCGCGGCGCCGGAAGCCACCCGCAGCCCTGGTGCTTATTCTGCGCGTTTTCGCTGCGGGAAGTCTGATCAAGCAGCTGATTTCTCTGCCAGGCAGCCTGAATCTGTAATAGATCTCCCAGCTTGCAGGAAAAAGTGGCGGGCCGCGCTCCCTCCAGCGTTGGGGGAAAAGAAAAAATAGGGCCGCTGTGCGGGCAGCGCGGCGGCACATGATCTCCCGCATGTGCAGACTATCCACCGACCACAGCCGGAGAGCTTCACGGGAAGCGCCTGGACAGCTCTATATCGGCCAACGCCGGAAAGAGGCGCGCAGAAACCAACGCTTGGCCGCGCGGCGTTCCCCTTCCCTTCTCAATCCGAACTGCTTCTGTTTCTTTGTGCCTGCTAAAAGAGAGGGGCGGCTGCATGGCGACGGCGGCTCGGCCTGTCCTCCTCTCCATCGTTGCCCAGCTCTCTCTTTCTGCGTCCTTTTCCCCGCCGCCTGTTTCTTCTTTTTCAAACAATGCTATCCTCGGTGCGCAAAGGATACCACGCTGGGCGGCGGCTAGAACGGGCGCGGACGCACTGGCGCATTCGGTTGGGATCCGCCCGCCGTCCTGCTGCATTCTCGCCTGTATCCATTCCCTCCTCATGCTGGGTGCGCGGCGTTTTTGTGGGGAAAAGCCGGCGGCTGACACGCCTGACTGCCCGCCAGGCGTGTCAGCTGGCGAGGAAAGCGTCACGGGGAAGGCTGCCGTTTGCGAGAAGATCGCAGCACGCGCCTACGGGCGGGAAAAACACTGCGGGGCGCTTGTTCTTGCCTAAAAACGATGTTTTCTTTTGTCCTTAAAGGCTTCTTTATAAATTATTAAACAAACAGTAGATTTATTCTTCTTTCTCTGATATGATAAAAGAAGAATAAAGGGGGTGTCAGGTCGCTGTGGATGCTATGACAGAATTGGTAGAGATGCTAGAGGAATTTGGAACATCTGTCTTTAACTTTAATGCCTTTGTAG
>CAJFTT010000071.1 GCA_904420005.1 Candidatus Tabaqchalia intestinavium
GGTTGATCGAACAACTGGAATTTGAAGGATTTTCCGGGGGACAAGCTGCATATGCAGCAGATCACTGCGGGGCCGATTGGAATGAACAGGCCGCAAAATCTGCGGCAAGGTATCTTGAGTATATGGCATTTTCCAGAGAAAGCTTGATTGCCCAGCTGGAATTTGAAGGGTTTACTCACGAGCAGGCCGTGTATGGTGCCCAAGCGAATGGCTATTGATAAAGCAGGATAGAGAAAAGTTACCGCTGGTGTGATTCGTCAGAATATGGCAAACAAGGCGGAGTTATTTTGTGCTGAATCATTTCACACACAGGCGGAATGATCGTTGATTTCCTTGGCTTAAAATTCCCCGGCAGGTTTGCAAGCCGAGGAAGGAATGCATCACTTCCGAGGCGAGCAGCTTGGTGAGGTTTACTTTTTGGGGTTTTTGTGCAGTAAAAAAGATACTGTGCCGGATAGACCAAACTGCCGGGACGATAAAAGTCCTACAGCTACAGAGAAACCGGCAAAAAACGCAGGGAATTTCCGTACAGCAGGAAAAAAGAAAGTCAGAGCAGGTTCTGAATAGACGGAATAAGGAAGCTGCGTATACAGAAGCAGAACACAAATGGCTCTTTAGCTCAACGCTATATACAGGCATTTTCTCGAAGCGACAGAGACGAAATTCGCTTTTTGTCAAGCGTTTCGAATGCCGAAGGTTGGCGCTGCAATCCAGGTGGCGAAACCAAAAACAAAAGCTTCTGCTTTGTTGGTTGACTTCATCCACACCAGCGTTTGTAAAGCACTTGCAAAAAGTTGTCGGGCAAAGATCCTGCTGATTATCCAAATTACTACGTATCAAGAAAGCAAAAGGATACTCTTTGCGGATAACAAGCCCTTTCGGCTGCTTGAGCAAATTCTTATGATTATCTGGAAAAATAACTTTGGGTGGGAGCTTCAAAAAAGGCTTTCCCGCCTTTTTTATTATGAGATGCATCAAAAAAGAGCGGCAGAAACCTTCTGCCGCTCGCAGCGCAAGGTGCAGGAATGGCGCCGTCCGCGGCGTCAGCCCTTCTGCCCGACGTGACGCTTGATGGCGTCGAAGCTCTCGGCGCTGATGACATGCTCGATCCGGCAGGCGTCACGCACCGCCGTCTGCGGGTCGACGCCCAGCTGCACCAGCCAGTCGGAGATAAGCGTATGGCGCTCATACATGGTTTCCGCAATGACGCGCCCCTTGTCCGTCAGGTGGATTGCGCCGTCCGCCCCCATGGTGATGTAGCCGTTCTCGCGCAGGTTCTTCATCGCGACGCTGACGCTGGGCTTTGTCACCTCGAGCTCATTGACCACGTCGATGGAGCGCACCATGCCTTTCCGCTCCGACAGGATCAGGATGGTTTCCAGATAGTTTTCCGCTGATTCTTGTATTTTCATGCTTTTCCGCTCCTCTGCTTCCCTGCGTCCGGCCGCACGCTCCTGCCGTTCATTGCTAGGCGTCAAGGGGGATCGCCCCAAACGCACCGAAACGATTCTCAATAGGTCCCCAGCCACAAGTTCTGAAGATCAAACAAATTAAATGCAAGTAATGCGAACCCGATGACCATCAAAAGCAGGATCGATGCCTTTCGGCGAATCCCATAATAACGACCGGGCTCTATGTCGTCCACGTTATCATACCGCCGACTCAGCGCTATTTTCTCCAAGGTCCAGAGGATCTGGGGAACAAGCGCGTCAAGGCCTGCAAACAGCAGGCAAAGAAAAGCCAGCCCTGAAGACTGAAACCATACCGAATCGAAGCCTCCCGGCGAGATCCCGCAGACGATGATCAGGACCAGGCTGCACGCGGCGCCTATCGCCGATAGAATCCCCAGCACCTTGTCAAACACGCTGACATAAAGCGGGTCGATTTTGTTATGCAGGTCTTCCACCTTCCCATTCGTATCAAGGCGCATCTGTGCCTCCTCCGATGGGGACAACGGATCGCCCAGCGTTTCGTTGCAATCGATACAGAACGTTCGCGCATCAGAATTGTGCGCCCCGCATTTGGCACAAATTTTCATCGGATCCCGCTCCTTCCCTTTCGCTCCGCGTGCCCAAGGAAAAAACCATCGCCGGGCGCTTGGCCTTTCCGCCCCAAACTGCGCTCCGCCCGGCTGACTGCGGGTGCTGGGGCTTGGTTGCCTGCGCTTTAATGAGGCGGGCTTTTCTGTATGACAAAAGCATGCCTTTCCATGAAAAAATCATACCATACTTTTCCCTGCTTTACAAGGTCAGAATAACGGTTCTGATTTGGGGGCTGTGTCTAACATTTGAAAAGGCATCCAGGGCAGTTAGCCTTTTTCGCCCGAATCAAACAATTCTCTTAGTATTTTTTCGGTGTCGCAAAGAAATTGCTTTGTGACCAGATAATTCGAGGTTTCTTCATATGGCTTTAAGGTTACTCCATATTCGTCTATTTCATAAATATCCGCCTCCGGATAAGCCGTCAGTATGGGAGAATGCGTCGCGATAATCAACTGGGAATTTTTCTTCACAAGCCGATCAATCTCGACCAGCAACGATATTTGTCTTAGGGGCGAAAGCGCCGATTCAGGCTCGTCCAAAATATACAGCCCATTGCCCCAGAAGCGATTCTGAATCAGCGCGATAAAGCTCTCTCCATGAGACTGGTCATGAAGCGATTTCCCACCATAGGTAACAAGATCAAGATTTTTCTCAAGAATATACGAAGAGACATTATAAAAGCTTTCGGCTCGAAGAAAAAAGCTGTCTTTTTCATAGCATGATTTTGCTATGGTAATATACTTGCATAAATCCGACTCAGTTGAACAGGTGGAAAATCTATAGTTTCTGGACCCGCCTTCGGCGTTCAATTTTGAACGAACAGCAAGGGCCTCCAATAATGTGGATTTTCCACACCCGTTCTCACCGACAAAAAAAGTCACATTTTTCTTAAACTTAAATTCCCCCATATCCGCTAACTTTTTAACGACGGGAAGCTTCGCAATATAGGAATCCTCCGGTACAGGAGAAGATAGCCAGAATTTGCTTATATATAAATTATTCATGTTTCACCTCGAAGAATTCGATAAATCACCACATCGGTGGAAACGGATGCTTTAGAGAGAAAAAGAAGAAATCTTCACGGTTTGCGCTGCCATACGCCTCTTCTGCACACTTGCGCTTGAGATGTTGTTTTTCACGAAATAACGCGCAACTGGCGCTCGTCCCAAATTCCCCGAAAATGAAAGAAAACGCCTGCACCAAGCGCGCGAACGCCATCGGTATCCATTCCGGTCGCTCTCGGGAATATCATAAGAATATCATAAATATAGCACGATTTCCTGTTTTCTGCAACTATATAGAAAATTCATATGGCCAAAAGATCAACATCCATAAAACTGGATCGCTCGGCGGCGATCGCATTCCATCGCGTGCCGCTGCGGTTCGGGCACGCCGTGATGCTGGCGGGAAGAATATTTGCGCGGCGGCGCGAATTTCCCATTGTCAAGTCACCGGAATGTTGATATAATAAAAAATATCTTCCGATCATACGAATATTTTGTGAAACACAACCAGAAATTTGGATCCAAACGAGCGGACAGGCGCGGCTTGCGCAGAAAGGCGGAGAGGACAATGGAATCGGTTCGAATGGGCATTATCGGCGTGGGAAATATGGGATCCTCGCACGCGCGCTGCATCGCGGGCGGGCAGGTCGAGGGCATGACGCTGGGCGGCGTCGCGGACGTCGACCCCGCGCGCCGGCAGTGGGCGGCGGAGACGTTCCCGGGCGTGCCTGTGTTCGAAGACGCGCTCGCCCTGATGGACAGCGGCGTATGCGACGCGATCCTCATCGCCACCCCGCATTATCTGCACCCGGTCTATGCCATAGAGGGCTTCCGCCGAGGGCTGCACGTCATGAGCGAAAAACCGGCCGGCGTTTATACCAAGCAGGTGCGGGAGATGAACGAGGCGGCGGCGCGCAGCGGCGTCGTGTTCGGCGTGATGTTCAACCAGCGCACCAACCATCTTTACCGCAAAATGCGGGAGCTGGTGCAGGGCGGAGAGCTGGGGGCGATCAAGCGCACCAACTGGATCATTACCGACTGGTACCGCACGCAGGCCTATTATGACTCCGGCAGCTGGCGCGCGACCTGGGCGGGCGAGGGCGGCGGCGTGCTGCTCAATCAATGCCCGCACAATCTCGACTTGTGGCAGTGGATCTGCGGCATGCCGTCGCGCGTGCATGCCGTCTGCCATAACGGCAAGTGGCATGACATCGAGGTCGAGGACGACGTGACGGCTTATGTCGAATATCCGAACGGCGCGACGGGCGTGTTCGTCACGACGACGGCGGACAGCCCCGGCACCAACCGCTTCGAGGTAACGCTCGACCGCGGCAAGCTCGTGTGCGAGGAGGGGCGGCTGCGGCTGTTCCGCCTGCGCGAGAGCGAGCGGGAATTCTGCCGCACGGCGAAGGAAGGCTTCGCACAGCCGGCGGGTGAGTGGGTGGAGCTCGTCACCGACGGGGAGAACCCGCAGCACCGCGGCGTCCTGCAGGCGTTTGCCGGCGCGATCCTGCTCGGCACGCCGCTGGTCGCGCGCGGAGAGGAGGGCATCAACGGGCTGACCATTTCCAACGCGATGCACCTGTCGAGCTGGCTGGGGAAACCGGTCGAGCTGCCGCTCGATGAGGAACTGTTCTGGCGCTTGCTGCAGGAGCGCATCGCCGCGTCCCGCAAGAAAACGGCGCAGGCGGTGCATTTCGACGTGGCGGGGAGCTTCGGCGCCTGAGGGGCGCCGGCGAAAGGGGGAGACGGCATGAAGGTTGCGGTTGTGGGCTGCGGCGGCATCGCGGCGGTGCACGCGGGGGTGCTGCGGCAGCTGGATGGGGTGGAGCAGGTGGGCTTCGCCGACATCCGGCCCGAGCGGGCCGAGCGCTTCGCCGCGCAGTACGGCGGCCGGGCGTATACGGATTACCGGCAGATGCTGGAGGCCGAGCGTCCGCAGGCGCTGCATATCTGCACGCCCCATTACCTGCATGTGCCGATGGCGCTGGAGGCGCTGGGGCGCGGCGTGCATGTGCTCATGGAGAAGCCGCCCGCCATCGGCGAAGCGCAGATGCAGGATCTGCGGGCCGCGGCGGCGGCCGCGGGCGCGCGGCTGGGCATTTGCTTCCAGAACCGGTATAATCCCGGCTTCGTCGAGGCGCAGGCGCTGCTGCGGTCGGGCGAGGCGGGGGCGCTGCAGGGGGCGCGCGCTTTCGTCACCTGGCGGCGGGACGCGCCGTATTATACGGACAGCGGCTGGCGCGGCAGCCGCGCGACGGAGGGCGGCGGCGTGCTCATCAACCAGTCGATCCATACGCTCGATCTGCTGTGCCGGCTGTGCGGCCGGCCGGAGAGCGTGCGGGCTACCACCGCCAACCGGCATCTGTCCGGCGTGATCGAGGTGGAAGATACAGCCGAGGCATATATCCGTTTCCCCGGCTGCACGGCGCTGTTTTACGCCACGACGGCGTTCTGCTGCGACCGGCCGGTGCTGCTGGAGGCGGTGTGCGAGGGGGCGGTCATCCGCCTGGAGGACGCCGCGGCGGAGATCACGTTTGCCGACGGGCGCGTGCGGCGCATCGCGGCGGAAGCGGCGGACACCGGCGGCAAACGCTGCTGGGGCAACAGTCACGGCCGTCTGATCGCGGATTTTTACCGCTGCGTGCAGGAGGGGACGCCGTTTGCCTGCGACCTTGCGAGCACAGAGGATACGTTCGCGCTGCTGATGGCCATTTTCCGTTCGGCGGAGGCCGGCGGCGTGCAGGAACGCTGCGCCCGTTGACCGCCGCGGGCAGGCCCGGCATTTGCAGCGCAAGAGGGCGGCCCGGGTCGTGGGCATCGGGCGCGCCTTGCGTAATATAGGATAGAACAACCAGCCCGGCGGGCGCGATTTGCCGCACGCCGGGCAGAAAAATGAGCAAGAAGAGAGGAATGCACGGATGGAATCGACAGCATCTTGGGAAGCGCTTCTGCAGGCGGGGGAATTCTCCCTGCCAGGGATGGCGGAAACGCTGCCGTACCGCCTTTACATCCCCGCGGCTGCGAAAGACGGGCTCTGCGCGCTGGTGCTTTTCCTGCACGGCGCAGGCGAGCGGGGAGGCGATAATGCGCGGCATCTGCAGGTCGGTATGTTGCCGCACTATTTTGCGTCTGGGGCCGCAGAGCAATATCCGGCGATCATCGTGGCGCCCCAGTGCCCGGAAGACCGGCAGTGGGTGGATGTTTCCTGGAGCGAGGGCAATTACCGTCTGGATGCAGTGCAGGAGAGCCCGTATCTTCACCTCGCGGCTGCGCTCGTGGAGATGGTTGCGGCCCGTTACCCGGTCGATCCGGACCGGCTTTATCTGACTGGAGCGTCGATGGGCGGTTACGGCACGTGGGATCTGCTGCTGCGGTATCCCGAACGTTTTGCCGCTGCGATCCCCATCTGCGGGGCGGGTGATGCGTCGAAAGCGGCGCGGCTGCGCGACATGCCGCTCTGGGTGTTCCACGGGCAGGATGACAATATCGTGCCGGTGTCCGGGTCGCGCCGTATGGTGGCGGCGCTGTGGGAAGCGGGCAGCGAGCGCGTGCGGTATACGGAGTTTTACACCGGCGTGATGCACGGCAGCTGGGATCCGGCCTACGCCGACCCCGCCACGTTCGCGTGGCTGTTCGCGCAGCGGCGGGCGCGGCCTTGACGCGTGGAAGAACTTGACGCACAGGAGAAACCGGAGGAAAGGGGGCGGCGGAATGCGGCGCTTATTGCGCGGCGTGTTGGCGCTGGTGATGCTGGCGGGGCTGTGCCTGCTGCCTGTGCTGGCGTCGGCGGAGGCGGCGCGGCCGAAGGACTATGCCCCGCTGTTTTCCAAAGAGCAGGCTGCGTTTGAGGAAGGCACGATCGCCTATCGGCTCTATCTGCCGCCGGACTATGATGAAAGGAAATCCTATCCGCTGGTGCTGTTTCTGCACGGGATCGACCGCAGCGGCAGCGATAACGAGAGCCAGCTGGAGGATGGGATGATGCGGCAGTATTTCGCCGGGGATACCGCGCAGCGCTATCCCTGCATCATCGCAGCGCCGCAGGTGCCGCTTGCGCGGATTCCGGCGCTGCTGGCCCTCATGTCGCCTCGCCCGCTGGAAGAAGCGCGCGAGGCGCTGCAGACCCGGCTGACCTCGCAGCTGGCGGCGCAGCTGACGACGCAGTACAGCGTGGATCCCGACCGCGTCTATGTCACGGGCCTGTCGATGGGCGGGATCGGGACCTGGGATCTCGTGCTGCATCACCCGGACCAGTTCGCAGCGGCCATTCCCATCTGCGGCGTCGGCAACCCCAACGGCGCGCAGCGGATGAAGGAGATGAACCTGCGCGTGTTCCACGGCGCAGCCGACCCGATCGTGCCGGTATCCGGCTCGCGGGATGTCGTGCAGGCGCTGCGGGAGGCGGGCAGCGCCGTGCAGTATATCGAATATCCCGGCGAGGGGCACACCTGCTGGGACCGGGCCTATTCCGACCCGGAAACTTTCCCGTGGCTGTTCGCGCAGATCCGGCCGGGCAGCGCAGTGGACGCCGCGCCGCTGCGGGAGAAGCTGGAGGCGGCGCGGAGCGCGCTGCCGTCCCTTGCGGGGCAGGAGCGGGAAGCGATGCAGGCGGCGATTGAATATGCCGCGCCGCTCGCAGAAGCGCAGGCCCTCACGCAGCATCAGCTGGACAAGGCGCTGGCGCTGTTTCCCGAGCCGGCTGCGGCGGCTATGACGCAGGAAAGCCCCGCCTTCCCCTGGCTCGCGGCGGGCGGCGCAGCGCTCGTGTGCATCGCGGCGCTGGTGATTCTCCTGGCGTGGCGGAGGCGGCGCGCTGTCCGGTGAATCGCCCGGACCAGAGGCGTTTTCGCTGTGCGGTGCAGGTACTCATGATGGCGGAGGGAAAAACGGTGGGTGATCTTGCGCGTAAACCCATGGGAAGGACGCCGCGCTTGCCTGATTAGCGTTTACTGCTGACGTAGTCTGTGCCGCGGTACCTGCCGACGGCGGACGCGGCAGATCACGCGTACGCAGTTCTATCCTCGGTGGACAAAAGGGCAGCGCGGTTTTTCGTGGCCAAACAGACGGCCGTGTTTTCCTTGCCGGCGGGAGAGCGCCCGGCTGCCTCGTCAGCGGGGGCTGCGCCCGAAAAACTCCATGGCCCCAGCGGCGAGCGGGAAGGGGCACAAGGCCACAGCAGGACGCGGACTAGCGCCCGCCGAGTGCGCGAGCGCCGTCTGTGCCCGTTCCAGCCGCCGGGCGCGTTGCTCGCTGTTCATCGAGGGGATTATTATAAAATAAAGGAGGCCTGCCCCGGGGGAGCGGGCCTCCTTGGAAAGAGAAAAGCAATCTTCCTTGCGCCGCGGGGAAGATTGCTTTTTTGTCGCATATCATCGAGAAAGCCCACGCCGGTTCGTATAGAGGCGGGACAGAGAACCGCCGGCAGCTCTGCGGGTGAAGGCACGGCGAGGAGACCGCGCGTGCGAAGTGGGCGGCCGCGTAGATTCCCCACGCCGCTGATCCTGCCAGGTGGTGCAGGGGACGGGCGTCCTTGCCCGCGCCGCAGCGTCGCCGAGTGGCACGGATTTCTCGACCATCTGCGCGGTAAGTTCTTGTTTGCGCCACCACGGGCCTGAGACCATTCGGAGAAATTATGTCGGACGATGATTTTGCGTTTGTGCAAATATACTATTTTATAGGCAAAACACAGTACATTTATTGTTATAAACGCCTATTGATTTTCGGAGAAAAACAAGCTATACTTACAACCGTAAACTAAATGTTCATATTTAAGTTACAAGAAGATTACAAATTATTACATAGCAGTTACAAATGGTTACAAATAACGCTGGATTGTAACTTTTTCAGAGAAATCGAGATCGGCACCTCGCGCAGAGCGAGAGGGGTCGCGATTTCCGGACAGAAAAGGAGAGGAAACAGAATATGAAAAAGTGGATGGCAGGACTATTGACGGTGGCGGCAGTGCTGAGCGGCGCACTGGTTCTCTGGGCGCTGCTGTGCCGCGGAAAGCGCTGAAGGAGCCACCTCGGGAGAGGAGGATTCGCCATGATTCGACTGAAAGGAAAACAATGGATGGCGGCGCTGCTTGTCGTCTGCGTGCCGATGGGGATGGCTTCCTGCTCGCAGGAAACGGTCGTCACGAACGAAGGACCGAGCGACAGCCAGGTGCTTGCGCAATATGAGGACGCGCGGGAAGCGTTCCTGTGGTTCGCCACCGACTCCGCCATGCCGTTTGATTATGACGCGCCGCGCACGTCGCAGGGACGCACCTATTATCCCGTGACGCATGAATCGATCCAGACGATGCAGAAGCTGCGTGTGCGGCTGGAGCGGTTATTTGCCCCCGCGCTTGTCGAGTCGCTGTTGGATACGGGTTATTATATCGATCTCGGCGGCAAGCTTTACACCACGGGCGAGCAGCGCGGCGGCAGCCCCGCCAGGGTGCGGCCGCAGATGCCCGAGCTGGAGCGCCAGCTCGACGGCAGCGTGCTGGTGCATGTGGCGGTCGAATTCACCGAAGGGGCCGGGGCGGACAGCAAGGTCACGCAGCGGGAAAATTACGTGTTCCCGTACCGGCAGGTGAGCGGCAAATGGGTTTTCACGGAGTTTGACGTATTTTTATAAAGGACAGGACAGGCTTTCCGGCAAGGCTGGAAAGGGATTCGGCACATGGCCGGATGGTCAGAAAGGAGGCATCCAGGGATGCTGTTACTGAAACTTTTGCTTACTTTCGCGGGAGTTGCGTTTGGGGTGGCAGCGGCGGTCTATGTGGCGCGGGATATTCGCCGGCGCTTTCTGCGGCGGGAGTTATCGCGCCACCCGCTGCCGCCGGGGACCCGCCTGGTGGAGATCCGAAGCGTCAGCGGAAAAGGCGGCGCGGGCAGCGGCTGGGCCATTTTGACGGCGGTGCTGCTGCATAGCGACTTGCCAGAACCGGAGCTGCGCGCATTTTATAAAGATACCTGCCTGCTGCGGCAGGAGAGCGCGCGCTTTTCCAGCGGCCTTCTGGAGCATACGCCCATTTACTTCCGCGCGCTGCAGGATGTGCAGGATTTCTCCGGCTACTATGTTCTGGTGACGTTTGACGCCGGGCTCTTCTCGCTCGCTCCGCACGCACGGCGCGGCAAGCAGGCATGACGGTCCGCGCCGGCCGGATGGAAGACGGGCGCCGCGTCTGACTGGAGAGGTTTGCCCTTGGCGCCGAAAGAAAAGGGAAGGGGCACGGCAGTGCTCCTTCCCTCGGAAAAGCGGCAGCAGCGGAAGCTCACAGGTCGCATTCGACCGAACGCCCTGTCTGCGCGGATTCGAAAATCTTCTCCATCGCCGCCAGTGTGCGGCGCACGGTCGGGATCGTCACCGCCGGCGCGCACTTGCCGTTGATCGCGTCGATGAGGTTGAGATAAAACCACTTCGGTTCCCCTTCCACCTCCGGCAGCGGCACGTCCTCAAAGCGGTCGGCCGGCTGCGGCGCGAGCGTGCGGGTGGGCCCGGAGGGCGTGTTGACGATGGTGTTGCCCACTTCGTCGGTCATGTACCGCGACAGCACGATCTTGCCTTTGTTTTCATCGAAGCTTTCCATCATCATCGTGGCGTTGTCGCCCTGGACATACCACCGCGGCGCAGGGATGAGCAGGAAGGTTCCCATCTCGACATGCGCCTCCACGCCGTTGTCAAAGAGCATTTCCGCCCGGAAATAATCATCCACATCGGAATTGTGCACGTGGAAGGTTTTGGCAAACACCGTTTTGAGCCGGTTGTCGGGGTAAATCTGCAGGATCTGGTCGATCAGATGCACGCCCCAGTCATAGATCATGCCGCCTGCATGCTCCTTATAGGCGCGCCAGCCGTAAATCAGACCGCCCGACCCCGTCACACGGGATTCGATGCAGTAGACCTTCCCCAGCATCCCTGTCTGGATGGCTTTGCGTACTTTGAGGAAGTCCCGATCCCACCGGCGGTTATGATGGACGGTGAAGATGACGCCCGCTTCTTTCGCGGCGGCGTCCATCTCGTCCAGATCCGCGACGGTGAAGGTCACGGGCTTCTCGGAAATGACGTGTTTGCCGGCCCGCGCCGCTTCGATGACATAAGGCTTGTGAAATTCGTTTGGCGTGGCGACCAGCACGAGCTGGATCTCTGGATCCGCCAGCAGATCTTCCCGCTTTTCATAGGCGCGCATGCCGCGTTTCCGCGCTTCCTCCAGCGCCTCCTCCTGGATGTCGTGCGCGGCGACGACTTCGATGCCGTCGACCGACTCGAGCATCCATTGATGGAACCGGCCCATGCCGCCGAATCCGATGATTCCCATCTTGATTGCCATGCAATCCTCTCCTTTTCCTGCCGTTTCCGGCGAATTGTCTTTCTCCTTCCGTTCCGCCCGGCGACGTGCACCTGTCGCGGATTGAGTTCATTATACGCACTGCTTTTGCAAAATGCAAGCCATAACCGGCAGATTTTTCAAAAGAATTTATGTACAAAACATACGCCGTACTTGACGGAGGAGGTGTGGGCAGCGGGACTTTGCCGTTTGTTTGCGCCGTCGGGAATCTCGAGCCGGGCGCAATATCTGCCGGAATAATACGTCCTGGCGCATCCCAGCAGGATTGCTATTCCATGTTTTCCTCCTGAAGGCCGGACCCCACGGGGAAATTCCTCGTTCGGCCTCCCCCCTGCGGGTCCGTCCGTCCACCCCTATGACAACAGAAATCGCAGAGCAACCTCCAGTTCCCCCTTCTCTCCTCAACTTCTCTCTCCATTCTTTCCCGCTCTGCTGCCTTCTCGTTTTTTCATAGGGGACGACGGGCGGATCCGCCTTTTTGTGTATACGCACCATATTACACAGTCTTTCCGCGCCGATGCGCATGGGTTTTGTGGCTTTTCACAGAATCTTCACGAATGCAGGAAAATGCATTGCGCTCCGTCAGCAACTGTGCTATTCTTGAACAAAACAAACCATTCCTAGCTGTTCCTGTGGATAAAAAATAGAATGGATGCAGCGATGGAATGAGAAAATTGCATTTTTGCTTTGCGAAAGGGAAGGCTGGTAACTATGCTGCAGCAAAATCGCACCCGCCAGATCACGTTGGCGGGCCTGTTCGCGGCGTTGGTGTTCGTCGCGACGTATCTGATTCGCATCCCGACGCCGTTAGGCTATATCCATATCGGCGACGGCTTCATCGTGGCGGCCGGCGCGTTTCTCGGCGGGCCGATCGGCGCGCTGGCGGCCGGCGTGGGCAGCATGCTGGCGGATCTGATCGGGTTTGCGGCCTATGCCCCCGGCACGTTTGTGATCAAAGGCCTGATGGGCCTCGTGGCGGGACTGCTGTTGGCGCGCCGGGTCTTCACCTGGCCGCGCACCATCCTGACAGCGGTGCTCTGCGAGCTGATCATGCTGGCGGGGTATTTTGTGTATGAAGCGTTCGTGCTAGGGTACGGCGTGGCGGCTGCTGCCGGCGCGTTGCTGTTTAACGCTGTGCAGGGCGGCGCCGGCGTTGTGGTCGGCGTGCTGTTTTTGCGTGTACTTGCGCGGTATCGCGACGTTGCCGGCGGGAAAGCGCCCGGCGTGCCGAGAGAGAAAGAATGATTGGATTTCCTTTTTGATGTGCAAAGCGGGCGGCCCTATCAAGTCGGGGCTGTCCGCTTTTTCCTATCTGGCGCGCGGGGGCGCAATCGCGCGGCCTCGCGGCAGCATACGGCACTGCTCCCATTGCCGGCGTTTTGCGAGGCGATTGGCGGCCGGGCGAGATTTAGCCTGACTTTTTATTCATCTTTCACAGAAGCTGCGTGCTTTTTTTGGTCATAAATGCAAAGGAAAAGCTTTGGATTGCCAATTGACAAGAATGCAAAAATCGCTTATAATGATAACAACGATTCTGTGCTTTTTGCACATTTTTAATGTACATAGGAGGGTATAGGCGCATGAAAAAGAAATTGTTCCTTGTGGTAACAATTCTGGGCTTGTTTTTTCTGCTGACCGGATGTGTCGGTGCGCAGACAGGTTCCAGCATGGTTATCACCAGCCTGGAGGGCGCGGGGACCAAGACCATTACGGTCACGATTGAGAAAGACCGCGCATCGGAGCAGGATGTGGATGCCAATGGCAATCCGAAATATAATGAAGACGGCACGCCGTCTATGAAGGTGTATAACAACGGGACCTATTTCCCGAAGGGCTATCAGGCTGTGGTTGATTTCATCCAGGCGAAGATTCCGGAAGAGGTCGGCATGACGATCACGCTTGACGAGACGAGCAATACGCAGCAGGCCTACATTCGTTTGGAGTATTCCTTCACGAGCTTTGCTGATTACACGCAGAAGACCAAGTTGCTCGTCGGCGAGGATGTTTGGCAGCAGAGTGCGTTTGTCGATCCGCAGCGTTATGTCACGGAAGTGACGGACGAGTCTGACCCGAACTATGGCAAGCTGGCGGTGTCTTTTGCGGAGAGCCGCTTTATGCTGGAAGCTACCATGCGCCAGATCTGCGTCTGGGTTGCGAGCCAGGAAGCGGTCGACGCGGGCATCTTTGATCCGTACGGCGACAGCAAAAACAATGCGGATGTCAATGATCCGGAAGGGCAGATCTGCCAGCCGTCCAGCCTGATGGATTATTCCGGCGACATCACGTATACCTTCATGGATACCACCATTGAGTATACCGGCGACGAACCCGTCGTTACCATCTATGTAGATAACGACGGCACGCTGCCGCTGACGGATCCGGTTCCCACCTCGCTGGGTAAGAGAACTAGCGCGCTGGAGCGCCCCGATGTGGAGGAGTTTGATCTTGGTCCGTCCACGACAACCATCGTGTTGATCGTGATTGCCGTTGTGGTTGTGATCGCTGTGGTAGTCATCGTTGTGGTCGCGGTCGTCAAGAAGCAGCATGCGGACGACGAAGATGACGAGGATGAGGACGACGACGAGGACGAAGAAGAGGAAGACGAAGAAGACGAGGAGTCCGATGACGAGGACGACGAGGAATAATCGTCAAACACGATTCGTGAAATTCAAAAGAACCCACTGCCTGTTGGCCGTGGGTTCTTTTTTATACTTCGATTGAGTAAATCGCACAGTGGTAGTGTGCTTTACCGAAAAACGCCCGCTGTGGATCGCCTCAACTTACGAAAGCGGGCGTGCTCTACCTTAGAGCGAACGTTTCCCGACGCGCAGGCGAATTTCCGGCCGGCCGCCGCGAGGAGAAAACGGACGGTTGGCGCAGCGCTGTGCACAGGGAGGCGGTTTTTTGTGGGAACAAGAACTGCCAAGCGAAAAGGGTAGACTTTACCCTGGAATGCGAATCTCCTGCCCGACGTGGATGAGGCTGGGGTTCTCGATGCCGTTATAATCGGCGAGGGTTTCCCAGGTCGTGCCATGCGCCTTCGCGATCCTGGTCAGCGTGTCGCCCGCCTGCACGGTATAGACCGCATCCGCTGCGCTGCCGTTGCTGCCGCCGCTATGATCGCCGTTGCTGTCGCCGGCCGCCACCTCGTCGGCGACCAAAGCCGCCCTCGTCAGCGGGCCGACGGAACCATCTGCATCCAGGTCGCGCTTGCCCTGGTAAGCCTTAACCGCAGCAAGCGTCGCCGCCCCGAAGCTGCCGTCCACCGCGATACCGGCTCCCTGCCGGTTGAGCGCAAACTGCAGCCACTTCACCTCGTCGCCCTTCGCTCCGCGTTGCAGGGTTTCCGCCGGCGCGGGATAGGGGTTCGCCGCGTAGCTCGCCGTCCCGGCGGCCGCCACCTCGTCGGCGACCAAGGCCGCCCTCGTCAGCGGGCCGACCGAGCCGTCGGGGTCGAGGCCCTTGCCCTCCTGGTAAGCCTGGACCGCGGCGAGCGTCGCTGCGCCGAAACTGCCGTCGA